>NZ_CP121650.1:930000-1240000 GCF_029714405.1 Bradyrhizobium sp. CB82
GGAGGCGACCTTGTCGCGCAGCTTTACGTCGAGCATGGACGGGTCTTCGAAGCATTTTGCGCCCCTCGGTACAATCCAGATGTCGGCCGAAGCATGATCGATCATGGTCGTAACCATGCGGCCAAATCCCAGAAAGAGTCCCATCTGGATCATCACCAGGACGACCGAGAACACCACGCCGACCAGCGTTGCGACCAGGCGCAGGCGGTCGTGGAACAGGTTGCGGGAGGCAAGGGTGAACGTCAGTGACATCAGCGAGTCCTCACTGTGGCCGATGTGCAATCGCCTGCCTGGCAGTCCCGACTTGGCGCGAGCCGAGCATGCCAACCGTGGCGCTGGCGGCCCAGCTCAGGGCCAGTGCACAGGCGAAAACGAGGGTCGCCTTGGCGATGGCATCGAGATCAAACGGGAGCAGCGCATACTGGAGCCACAGCACGAAACAGTAGTGTACGAGATAGATGCCGTAGGCATTGACCGAGAGAGTATCGAGAATGCGGTCGCGCCACCGCATCAGCCGAAGCGAGACGGCAAGCAGGCACAGAACACCCGTTGCGCAGGCAACTGGAAATGCGCTGGCTGCCAAGAACCGGTAAGCAACCGAGCTCGCATTCCAGTCGGGTAATGTGAGGGACGTTAGACCTCCCCAGGCGCCGAAGCTGATGAGTGCTGCCGCAAGGAGAAGCGGCCATCGCCGGACCAGCGGGCCGTCGTAGCGGAGAATGCCGCGGTCACAACCATAGCCGCCAATCGCAAAGCCCGCGAAGAAATAGACGGCATAGTGGAGGGGGCGGCTGAGCTGGAATGAAAACGGTCCAAGGTAGGTCCAATCCCATGCCGAGAAGGCCATTGCGAGCGGGACGTATGCGGCGAATGACGCAAGGACCAGGGCGACAACGAAGCCTAGCGGGCGATCGCCGAAGCGTTTGACAAGTTGACCGAGAGAAGCGAGTGAACGCGGCGCGATTGCGTGGAGGCCGGCCGCAAGCGCGCTGAGCAGGAACAGCTGCCAAAGGAACCACTGTGGGCCCGACGGCCACATCGGCAATGCACGCCAATGCTGCCAGAACGCGGTGACGGACGGGTCCGCAGCCGTGGTGCGGTATGAGGCAAAGTAGGCGAGAGGACTGAGGATCGCGACGGCAAACAGAAACGGCACCGCGATCCTCCACCAGCGATCTCTCAGATAGACGAGACTGCCCTTTCGATTCAGGCTCGCAGGTGCAAGCAGGCCTGCCAAAAAGAACATCAGGGACATCAAGCTGACGTCCTGCCACGCACAGAACAGATCGAAGCCGAACCAGCGCTCCCTATCGATGATCGGGAACGCGACCCAACGATAGGGCACTTCGTCGAAGGGGAAGGGATGTGGGGGTTGTGAAGCAAGATAGGGTAGGGCGGAATGGAAGGCGACCACGATGATAATGACCACCGCACGCAGGTTGCTCAGGGAAACACTTGCGCTTGATGAGGTCACGGAACGCATCCAAGGGGCGGCTTGCGCGAAATTAGCAACGAACCAACCGACGCCTACCTGGCTTGTTCCAGTATGCGAACCGTGGACCAGCGTGAGACCGCCGCTCCGAGAGATCGAGACCCGTCCGAGCTCTGGTGGATCATCTCGAAAACCAGTCCGGGTGGTCCGCAGGTTCGCCGCCATTTTGGTTGGCCGCGTAACTCATTTGAATTTCAGCCTTCAGGAGCTCTGGCATGATTCTTTTGACGCGAGGGAAGCTGCGCTGCAATGTTCGACGCGGAGACGATCGTGCTTCCGCGCGCGGTTATTGATGGGTCTGCAAGTCGCTCTCGGCAATCTGAGACCAGCACAGGGCGAGCGAAGTTCCTGACGGATCGAGGCCGAACTCCGGTCTAAGCCTGAATTGCCTTCCTAACCCGATCCCGGGTTAGAGGTAGATCGCGCAAGCGCTTGCCAGTGGCATTTGCAATCGCATTTGCGATCGAGGCCGCGGTCGGTCCCTGGCCGGCTTCGCCACTACCTAGAAACGGCTGACCGGGCCGGTTGAGGAGATGAACTTCAAGGCTTCCGGCACGGCATTGAAGCGTCGGATAGGGTATAAGTTTGCCAATCGATGCTGGTGATTTGCGAGTCGTTGAAGGTCACACTGTCATAGAGGGTCCAACTCGTCGACTGCAGGATCGCCCCTTCAATCTGGTTGATCAATCCGTCGGGATCGACGATTTGTCCGGCGTCGACAGCAGCCACGGCACGGACGAGACGTTACGCGGCCGATGTCTCGGTTGACGTCGACTTCCGAGGCTATCGCGCAATAGGCAGCAAGATTCTTGTAGCGGGCGAACCTCTGGCAACCGCACCCCGGTTCATATCGAGGGCTCGACGCGCCCTATCCCGGCGCGCCAGGAGCGACGGAAGCCGCGCGATCGAGTCCGCTGCGATGCACTCTCGCACCCGCGATATGTGCCGCTCCTGGTTCCGACGCGTGTTCAACCTCGCCGACTACGTACACGTGAAGCAGGCCTCCTTCCGAGACGGGTTGCTGATCATACCTGATCCGAGAAGTTCCCGAGGCCATGAAGCCGTGCAAGATCGATATCGTCAGCGGCGCATCTCCGACGTCGCAAATCGAGCAAAAGAAAGCAGCTTAGGCTCGCCCAAAGCGTTGGTTTGGAGCTTGGACGGAACCTCCCGCGCTTCCGAGTTCATTGAATGAAGGAGAACATCATGGCTATTCGCGATCTCATTCCCTGGTCGAGAAACCAGGAGCTCGCGCAGGCGCGAGGCAACTACGATCCGTTCATGACGCTGCATCGCGAGATGAATCGCTTGTTCGATGACGCGTTCAGGGGATTCGGCGGCGCCAGCCTGTCGCCGCTTATGGAGGGCCGGTTTGGCTGGCCTAAGATCGAGCTCAACGATACCGACAAGACGCTGACGATCTCGGCGGAACTGCCCGGTATGAGCGAGAAGGACGTCCAGCTCGAAATCGCAAATGGCGTCCTGACTATCCGCGGCGAGAAGAAGGACGAGCGCAGCGGCGAAGGCAGGCACTTCACCGAGCGCTACTACGGCGCCTTCGAGCGGCAGATCCCGCTGGAGGACGTGGAGGGAGACAAGGCCGAGGCGTCGTTCAAGGACGGCGTACTGACCATCGTGCTGCCGAAATCGGAGAAGGCGCGCGCGGCCGTCAAGCGCATTGCCATCAATACGCAGTGATCATGGGCGGCGGCTCCGGCCGCCGTCCGGCCTTTTGAACTGTCCTGCTGATGCGTAACCGGCGCAGGGGGCATCGCGCTGATCCCGATCTTCGTGTTGCTTTGATGTTTCACCGACTCTGGCTTGGGCGTGACCGTCCGTCCGCTTTGCGCCGCAACCGCGGTGCCCGGTCCGCTACAGCCGCGCCGGGGTATCGCCCAGCGCTTTTCGGCCGACGGATTTCAGGCTATCGACTGAGACCTCGCCCTTGGCGGCGGATTCCAGGAGCTTGGACGCAACGTGCATTCTGGTGCCGCTCTCGTAGCGAGAAACCGTCTCGCAGACCTCGTCGAACACGGCACGCAGCCGGGCGGTGATTTCGGCGTCAAGCATTGGAGATCCCCCATCCACTGGCCGCATGATGGCTGAATTCGTCGGCCACAGGATTCAAGAAGGTTAGGCTGTTCGAACAAGATTCGGTGCCCGCCCCGGCCCGACGAGCGTAGCTCCGCCTTGGGGATTTTGGGGGGCTAGGGGCGGAGCCACGCCGACCACGCATTTCCGCGTGGCCTAGATCACGAACGGCACTCGGCCCGGATCGTTCCGCTGCGACAAGCCTCGTCGGAATCACAAATGTGCAGACTCCGGCGCCAGACATCGTATGATCGCTCTCGGGGATTTCTGGGATGACCGCCTCGATCAACGAGCGTCCGATCTGCCCGGCGTGCAAGCACCGGATGGACGCCGCATCTCGCCGGGCCCGCGTGGATTCGAGGAGCGCACCTTCGAGTGCTCGCCCTGCGAGCGCACGGAAGTGGTCCGTTTCGCCGGGTTGGTGCACGCGCCATCGTTCTTGCGGGCCATCTGCTCAATTCCCTTGTTCGGGAATAGCGAAATTTGTCGTGAACTTTTGTTCTCCCGATACCAACAAAACTACCAACAAGACGGCTGCCGCGAATTTTTACGCGTGTTTTCAATGCGCCGCGAATCAATCAGGAATCGAAACTATTGTTATTGCTGGTGTTTTCAAAAGCGCCGGCAACCCGTGAGCCGGAGGAATGCCGTTGGTAGGGGGCGGCCTCGCGATGAGCAGGCGTTGGGCATTGGGATAGCCCTTAAAGATCGTCGCGGACGCCAGTCGTTTTTGCGTTCGGTCGATGATCGGCATCGGCAAATGCCCTGGCCTGAGGCGGGAACGCGCCGATAAGGTGGTCGCGCCGCGCGGACCATGTCCGCGCCCCGTAGGTTAGTACCAAACAATTAAGGGGTTGGTTGCGATTGTGAAGTATCGTGACCGGGCGAACCGCCCATCGTTCCCTTCCGCAGCTAAATCGCGCGATTTGCCTGGGTGCTATGATGTCAGATCTTTCCTTTCCGCCGGAACGCTCATCCGTCAGTCGACAGAAGGGCATCAGCCTGCGATGGCGGTTGCTGGCCGGCAATCTGATCACGAGCCTTCTCGCGGTGGCTTTCGCGGCAGCAATCGCCTGGAACGGATGGGGCGATCTCCGCAAGAGCGAAGCCGCGGCGCGCGCGCTGTCCGCATTCGAGCTGGTGATGAAGGCCAACAGCCGGATCCCGGCCGAACGCTCCGCCTGGTTCGCGGTCATGGGTCTGGCCGACGCTGCCACGCCCGAGAACCTGTCCGCTCTGGACAAGGCACTCGCCACCACGGATGCCGCGATCGGTGCCGCAAAGCAAGCCATTCGCGCGGCTGAGCTGCCGGCGGGATCGATCGAAGCCGCCGAAACAGCCTTGCAGAATACTCGCAATGTCGCGCGTCAGGCGGCAATGCAGCCCAAGGCGCAGCGCCCCGCCAACAGCCAGTCGGCCATCGTCGACGGTCTGGCCCGCGCGGTCGATGCGCTCACGGCGGCGACAAGTGAAGCCTTGATCAGCCTGTCGCGCGCCGGAAGCGACATCGAAAATCTGCTGCCGTCGGCGGAACTCGCACAAAGAGCACAAGGCATGCGCGCGATCAACGGTTCCCGTGCGGCCGTCCTCGGCCTTCTGGTCCGTAAACAGCCCATGTCCGCGGCACAGATCGTCGAAGCGACCGAGCTGAGCGGCCAGGTCGCGCTGATCTGGAAGCAGATCGAGCAAGGTGTGCACAATGCCGGAGATGCGCCTGAGCTCGTGAACGCCATCAAGCAGGTGCGCACGACACTGATGGAAGAAGGCGAGCCACGGTTTCGCGACGTCGCCGCGGCCGCACGCGAGGGGCGTCCCTCCCCGGTCGGCGAGGCCGACTGGGGGACCGTCCTGAACAGTGTGCTGGGTCTGCGCGACGCCGCCTTAAGCTTCGCCCACAGGGCCAATGACGGAGCGATCGCGCAGGCGCAGACGCGGCTCGTCTGGGCGCTTGCGGCTCTCTTCGTCGTGCTCGCCACCTCGCTCGCAGTAGTCGTCGCGGTGATGCGCCAGGTAATCCGCCCGCTGACGCGACTGACGGGCGCGACGCTGCGGCTTGCCGACCGCGACCTCGATGTCACAATTCCGGACGGACATCGCGGGGACGAGATCGGTACCATGGCAAACGCACTACAGATCTTCAAGGATGCGCTGGTCGCGAAGAAACTCGCGGACGAGGCAGCCGCGCGTGACGCCGAAGCACAGATCGCGCGCAGCCGCCGCGTCGACACCATCACGCGCAATTTCGAGGCCATGGTCGGCGAGATCGTGAACACGGTTTCGTCCGCAGCGACCGAACTCGAGGCTTCCGCCGATACACTGAACACCACGGCCGATCGGTCGAAGGTGCTGACGATGGCTGTCGCAGACGCCTCAAATGAAGCCTCCGCCAACGTGCAGTCGGTAGCCTCCGCCACCGAGGAACTGACCTCCTCAGTCAACGAGATCAGCCGCCAGGTTCAGGAATCCGCACGCATCGCCCGAGACGCAGTTGAGCAGGCTTGCCGCACCAATGAACGCGTCAGCGAATTGTCGCAGGCCGCGGGTCGGATCGGTGACGTCGTGGAACTGATCGACTCGATCGCCAGCCAAACCAATCTGCTGGCGCTGAACGCCACCATCGAGGCGGCGCGCGCCGGCGATACCGGCCGCGGCTTTGCCGTGGTCGCCTCCGAGGTGAAAGCGCTGGCGCAGCAGACGGCGAAAGCAACCGAGGAAATCCGTCAACAGATTACCAGCGTCCAGTCCGCGACACAGGAATCGGTCGGCGCTATCAGGGAGATCAGCGGCACGATCGAGAAGCTGTCGGAAATCTCCTCGACCATCGCTGCCGCCGTCGAAGAGCAAGGCGCGGCCACGCAGGAAATCGCCCGCAACGTGCAGCAGGCGGCGAACGGCACCCAGCAGGTCTCCGCAAACGTCACCGACGTCCGGCACGGCGCGAGCGAGACCGGCTCGGCCTCCTCGCATGTGTTGGCCACCGCCCAGTTGCTCGCCGCAGACTCCGGCCGGCTCAAGCTCGAGGTCGGCAAGTTCCTGGAAGACATGCGCGCGGCGTAACCGCATTCCGGGCCGTTGCGATGTCGACGGTCGGCCGGCGAGCGCCATTCCCATAGGCGATCTCGACAGGAAATTAGCTCATCAAGACATTCAAAGAGTCTGCTCCCCCTCGCACTTCAAACGTGAGGGGAGCAGTTCGTCGGGAGAGCCGCTTTGCAGCGCATTCGTGCGCGGGCCGAACGCGCAGATCCGTTCATACGAAGGCGCCTGCTGGCCCTGGGCGGCCGATACGACCTCAAGGCGGCCGGTACGTCGCGGCCATCGAAAGCCGCAGAGCGACCATTTCCAGCGCGCACCACGCCGTCGATGTTCAACCGATCTCGTCGGAGAGTGAGCGAGATCGCGTTTCAGGCGCAACGATCGCGGCGATCAGACTCACCAACCCGGCGTGATGAAGAGATGAAGAGGTAAAGGCCGCCGGTCACGTCGGAAATGTTGCCCTTGCTCCACGCGCGCCCGTCGAATTCCGGTCGGGCGGCGCGGCAGTCGACGTCGGTCCCTATCTGCTTTGGGTTGGCGCTCGCGCCATCGTTCTTGCGGGCCATCTGCTCAATTCCCTCGTTCGGGAATAGCGAAATTCGTCGTGAACGCTTGTTCTCCCGATACCAACAAAACTACCAACACGGACGGCTGCCGCGAATTTTTACGCGTGTTTTCAATGCCCGCGAATAAGCCAGTAATCGAAGCCGTTGTTATTGCTGGTGTTTTCAGTCTGGTGCCCCTGGCCGGCAATCGCCTAATGCATTAACCATTTGAATTTGTGGTGATTTTTCTCGTCAATTTCTGCCGATACCAACAGAAATACCAACAAGCTGACGCCCGGGATTGGCTGGCAAAAATAAAAACAATTGGCGCACCGGCAGCGGCACGCCCCCATGCCGTTTCGGTCTTCGCAATCGCCCCTAACGGAATCGAACCCGGCTCTGATTCGAAATCCTGGCGGGATCGACCTAACACTATCGCGAGGTCAAAGAGGGACTTGTCAGTATCCCATCCACTGTGCCCCACGATGCCAAGCGAGACACTTGCCTTGTGCTGTACCCCTTCGCAGGTCGACTCGGTCGCGCCTCGCGCGCGACAGATGCGGAAAGCGTTGATCGCGACGCTGATCCACGATCTGCTGGACGGCCAATGACGATCGCATGCCAATGTCCGACAACATAAACAAGGCGCTGCGGGTCATGGGCTATGATAATGACCTCGGCGGCCACCACTGCGCGCGCGGCTTCCGCTGGACCGCGTCGACCCTACTCAACCGGGAGGCGCGTTCGACGGCGATGTAGTGGAAGCCCCACTCTCCCATGACACGGACAAAACAAAGAGCCGCGGCGCGACGAGGCAGCGGCGCCAGCTCGGCAAGGGCGACAAGAACAATATCCGCGGCGGTCTATGACCGTGCGGCCTATTGGGCCGAACGCGTGCGTTTAATGCAGCATGGTCTGACCGCCTCGACAGCCTGCGCGACGGTGCGTCCGCCGTCTCGCTGTGCAGATCGGCGGCTTAGCTTGCTCTCGTTTCGAGCCTCGGAAGCGAAGCGTGATATTCGTCCACACTGTCGAGGTCGATCATGGTCTTGCCTCCCATCTTGTAGGCCTTGATCCTCTCGTGGGCGATCAGCTCATAAGCCTTAGTCTTTCCAAATTTGCCATAACGGCAACCGTCCTTGAACTCCACGAGTCGGCGCCGCTTGTTATTGTAGCTGTCAACCATTTTGTTCCTGCATGTGCTTCGATGATCTCCGCCACAATCGGATCAAACCCCGCTGAGCGAGATGGGCATTTCCATGGCGCGACCTTGGTGTCGACGCGGGCTCACCAGGAAGGCGCTGCTTTTGTGGTAGCTCACGAGATTCCTGCTGATTTGTTTCGACGCTATCTGCGCGCAGCCCAATCGCCCGGAATGCGTTGATCTACGTCGCCTACGGTGCCGAACAAAAGGCTCCTTGATGCCGCCGCTATCTCCCGCGCGCCGTAGAGTGCAAATCGGACGGACCTCCATCATGGCCTCGCCATCCAAAAGGCGCGCGATAAAGCGCAGGCGCTCTTTCCATCACCGAACTTGCATTCCACGGCATCCACACCTCCCGTAGAACAAAGGCAAAGTGTAACCCATTTGTCCGGTAGGATTTATCACCTATCTCTCGGGTCGCTCACAACTAGTTAGGTCGGGCGACCCTTTCTTCCCTAATCGACAAATAAGCAACTGGTAACCGCAATTGTCGCCGAGCCGGGATACCGAGGACGCACTTTCGAGGGGAGGTCTGCAGAGTGAGAATCCCTCCCTCTCCGCCACGTTTGTGATAACTACCTGCTCGTACTGCGATATTAGAACAGGCACCCGTGCAGCCTCTCCGACTAGGACAGAACCCTGGTACAGAGAGGTGAACTTATGCCCCAGCCAGATCTCGTTAGGCGAGGGTCCAAATTCTATTTCCGGATTGCGATCCCGCTGGCGCTGATTGGATTGCTTGGACGCCGCGAATTTAAGATCGCGCTCCGAACTTCAGACGCAATTTTGGCCAAGATGCGAGCCCGCGTTCTTAGCAACGGGCTCGAATTAATTTTTCAGGATGTTCGGTCGATGGCTCACATTACATCCGACGCGAGTGGAGAGCGCCAAAAACTACTTTCGTGACCAACTGTGCAAGTCATCAGAGCTTGCTTTTTCGATAGCGCATGATCCCGCCCTCGATCGGGAGATCGAAATAGTTGGCGCGAAGCAATTTGCGCTGAAGATGCAAGGTGACCTAGCGCAGCAGTACTTCTCTCCCGACGTTCGGTCGGACGCTGAGAGGTTGCTCAAGTGTATCGATCCGGGAGCCACATCGAAGTTGTCTGAAGCGTTCCGCTTCGCCTGCACCGCTGTCCTTCGCGCGCGAATAGAAAATGCCAAACTTCATGCCGAGCAATTGGCAGGTAATTACGCGGTCACGTCGTCTGACCCGTTGTTCACAGGGGTGTTCGCATTACCGCCGATCCCGGGTGACCAACCCCAGTTGAACATACAGCTCACTTTCGAGGACGTCGCCAATCGGTTTGTCGCGTTCAAAAAGCCCGACTGGGCCCCCAAGACGGCCGCTGACTACAAGAGGGTGATCGCGCTGGGGACGGAAATGATCGGCGCCACCACTCCAATGAAGTCCGTTGATACGGACGCCGTGAAGCGCGTCAGAGATGTCCTGTATTGCTGCCGCCGAACTATATGAAAGCGTCCGCTACCAAAGATTTGGGCGCCGAGCAGGCGATCGCAGCAAACACGTCGGGAAAATCGTTGTCGGTCAAAACTCAGCTCAAATATTTCGAGATGTTCAAGCAGGTGCTGATTTGGGCCCATAACGAAGACTTCATCAAGGTGCCCGGGGCAAACTAAAGATTGGGGGCGCCAAAAAATTGGCTGCCGGTGATCTGCGGGAGCCATATTCGGCGGATCAGCTGGCGAAGATTTTCGGTTCGCCGCTTTATACTGGCCATAGGTCGGACGACTGTCGCTACAAGCCTGGCTCCCTCCGGGTGCGCGACGGATATTTTTGGGTGCCGCTAATCGCGCTTTTCTGCGGCATGCGCCTCGGCGAGGTCGTCCAGCTGCTGAAGTCCGATGTGAAGCAAGAGAATGGAATATGGTACTTCGATGTTAGGGGCGGGGATGGTAAGTCCCTCAAATCTGCGTCAAGCAAGCGCCGGTTGCCGATCCACCATGCTCTGATTGAACTTGGATTTCTCGAATTTGTGGCGGGAGGTCCGGTATCCGCTCGCGTGTTCCCGGAAATCAAGAAGGGTGCTGACGGGTATGCTTCCCACAATTTCAGCAAGTGGTGGGGACGCTACGCCGCGCATGTTGGGTTCAAGGCTGACCGCACGGCCTTCCATTCCTTCCGGCACAATTTTCTGGACGGCTTACGGGCAGCGAATTCGCCTGATTACATAAACAAGGCGCTCATGGGCCACATCGATAAGAGTGTCCATGCTGGTTACGGTAGCGGTGCGCCGCTGTCCGCGCTGAAGGAAGCAATCGACAAGGTTGTATATCCGATCGACTTGGCGGAATTGAAATCTGCATAAACCTGCACAGAACGGGACAACCGACTAAGCCACAAGCCCGTAGACCTTGCCGTTCGAGCCCATCGGGATGCCGAGCTTGTAGTCATCTATGTACGACATCGCTAGGTTCTCCGATACTAGCTCTGTATATCCGGGCACTTTGGTCCAGGCCTGCTGACTGGCGTACCATTGCTTCCAATAGCGGAGACCCTCGCTATAGAGGTCTTTCCCTTCAGCCTTGGCTTGATCAAGTTTTTCTTTGAGCCGCTTTTTAAATCTTGATATGCGGCCCGGTCCCGGCTTCACGTGGACCGGATTTCCGCCGTACCCGTTACCAGGCTCCAATAAATACTTGAGCACTGTTACCTGGCCCTCGCTCTTCCACCATTCTGCGTTCCTGACGCACTTAGCGTGAAGCTCAATTGGTCCGGCGGGATGCGACTTGAGCCGCACCTCTAAAGCCTGCATTGCCGCCGCAGCTGTTGGTTGGGCGCACGCGCAAATTGCGAGATCGTCCACGTAAGTGGGAACCGCAACACCCATGGACCCAAGCGTTGCTTGGATTTCGCGTCCGATGAAACTGCGTGCTAAGAGCGGAGAGAGGAGCAACCCCTCTGGCAAACCTTGCCGGACCATCTGAGTTGTGAGACATATGGTGCAGTTTATGATAGTGGTAGTAGCTGCAGCATTGTGCTTCGATTGAAGGAACGTCCAGAGCTTGGCAGCATTTCCTGGCAGTTCGATTTCAATCTTCGCTTCTTCGGATATGAACACCTCCTTTCGTAACAGCTGCTGATTTAAAGGCCCACCGTCAAAGTGCGCAGGCCTCATCGACGCGAAACAGTGTTTGATATCGGCCCTGGCGACCCACGACCGACCCGAGCAGATCGCATCAACGACCGCTCGCATGAATGCTCTTTCCCCTCCCGCTCCGGGTCGGGAGTAGTGGTACTGGCTTGTCAACCCCCAAGCTGCTCAATGCGTCCCGGAACACAAGCAGGCGGGTATTGCGCAGGACCCCGCCTTTCACGATCAATCGAAAATCCCCGTTGTCCTTCTCGATCCATCGGGCGGAAACGGTCTCAGCAGCGGCATCCCCAGCTCTCGCCCGATCAGCCATCTTCTTCAATTCGGAGTAACTCGTCGCCGTCAGCCCCGCTCGCTCCGTAGCGCGCACCGCCGCGCAGAAATGGGCATCGAATGAGTGCAGAGCTGCCTTTTCGATCAGGGTCGACCCCTTCGTGGACAACCGGACCAACAATCGGCGGTAGCGCTTGATCGAGGACCGCGCTTTCACGACCTGCTCGGGAGAAAGGCCTTTGAACCTGGTCAAGGCACGTTCAACATCCGAGATGATCTTGGTGAAGAGCTGAGCCGGAGGTACCTTCATCGTCCCGCCTGCCTCAGCGCCCGACGTCCTACAGCTAGCACATTCTCGATTTCAGCCTTGCGATACACGAGATGCCGCCCCCGCTTAGTTCGGGGAGGCATCAAGTCCTCAGCTTGCATGCGGCGAAGGGTGCGGATCGAAATTCCGTATGTCTGCGAAATCTGCTGGAGCGATATCCAGGGAGAATTTTGAGAGGCCTGTTTCGCGCGAAGAACCCATTCCGATTGATCAAGCTCATCCATTGCTGTCCTCCACAACCCGCTCGGGTGCCTACGGATACGCTCGCTCTGTCGTCGCATCAATCGCCATTCGTGAAAATGGCATACTTGGCAGACCGGGGCTTGTTCGCTAGCCGAAGCATCATGTCGTCTGACGACACGTCCGGAGACACGTCGGCGACAAAGCCAGGTCACACAGCTAGCGGGTTTTCGGCCTGAAAAGCTGCTTTCACGGAAGGGTAGAGGGGGTTCAACGTGTCTCTACCGTCCTAATTTCCTGTTTGTCACCGACGTGTCCCTGGCGCGTGTCGCCGACATTTTTGACGGGCAGGGGCGACACAACTCTTTTCTTGGTGCGTAACAGGATCATTATCGAACTGGGTCAGAAGTCACCGCCCCCCTGCAAGGAGGCGAACATGAATGGACCGCTGATCCTCAGCCAAGCGCGCAGTCGATTGGCCGAATTGATAGAAGCGTCGGACCCGGTAACTCCCAACACATTGGATGTATCCCCTGGGTCGCCATGTCGTTACTCCAGAAGGCGATCCGTCGTGGCGAACACGCATTCGCGCAACACGCGGCAGCGACGCTGCTTCGGCTCGCACCGGAGAAGCTGTGGCGGCGACTGGGTGCGATCGCCTTTGAAGATGTTGGCGTCGCGAGCTTTGACGCATTATTCGGTGTGACGTGCGCTCTCGGAGTGAAACGCCTTCGGAGCCAATGGGGAGGGGGAGTGGCGAACGGCGAGTACGCTTGCCCGGCTGCTCACACAGGCTCCCAAATGCCGGGCGGATGATCTGTTAATCGCCGCCGAGCGTCACCCTCGTTACCGGCGCGCGCGGCGCGATCTCTCTGTTAAATCGATCACGGAGCTGATCCGTATCGCGACGGGCCAGGCGGATTGGCCGGTGCGGGCGATCGCTGCATGGTATGCGGTCGGAACTGATAGACGCCCTTCTCCATTTCTGGAGAAGCGGGGCGGTAATCCAGCGGCTCTGTTCGATGCTCTGCGAGAGTTGGGCTACCCTCATACGGTCGTCGCGATTTCATCGGAGGGCTTCCGAAAGATCGGCGAAGTGTTGTGTCCCTTCACCGCAATCCTGTCCCGTGACGCCGGGGTGACCCCAGCGCAACTACAATCAGATGACCTGCCAGCGGAGGTTAATATCAGGGGTGTCCCCGGTTGGGTTTACGATCAATATTCTGCGGAAGGCCGCCGCGCCCTGCAGTGCTATCTGAAGTCTGACGCGCTCGGCGCAAAATGGGTGCGCCAGCACGTGTCGCCTGAGCGTCGCGTACGCTACCTCGGCGACATCGTGTTTCGGCTTGAAGGCGGCTTGGTCAAAAACCGTCTTTGTTGGCCTACGGGTGCCCTCCTTCGGAGGATGGTTGACCAGGAGTGTTACAGTCCGCCGGACATTTTCGAACTGATGCTTCAGGACATTCCCAAATTGAACGAGGTTCGCAACTATGTCTGCTAATCCAACGGATCAACTCGGCAACTCGGCAACTGGCCTAAGTCGTCATAATCCTCAATTACAGGGACCTAAAATCGAGCAAAAAGTACCCCCAAAAGCTCATTTGGCACTTCAATCTGCAATCAGTTGCACTGGTAATTCAGATCGAGTGCTGGAGCTGGCTCAAAACAGCTTATCTTTCAATACTCAGGTGGCCTACCTGAGCGATCTTCAGCATTTTCTCTCCTGGGGCGGCCAAATTCCGGCCACTTCCGAATGCGTTGCCGAGTCCGTAGCGGCGCACGCTGAAACTTTGAGCATCGCTACGCTCTCCAGGCGCGTTGCAGCGCTGGCGAGAATTCACCGGTCCCAGGGCGTGGACAACCCGACCACCTCCGAACTGGTCAGGTCCGTTTTAAGGGGGCTCAAACGAGCTAAAGGTACAGCGCAGCGGGAAGCAAAGCCGCTGCTGAAGGACGATCTGTTCTTGGTGCTCGCGGCCACCGGCGAGCGCCTTAAGGACATCCGGGACCGAGCGCTTCTCCTCGTTGGGTTCGCTGGCGCGCTGCGCCGATCCGAGTTGGTGGGGCTCGACATTGAGGACGTTGAATATGTGCGGCAGGGCATCATTCTGCATCTGCGGCGCTCGAAGACGGACCAGGAGGGGCGCGGGGAGAAAATCGGCATTCCGCTCGGGCGTGGTAGGTGGTGCCCTGTGGCTGCTCTAGCCGTTTGGCTAGAGGCGTCAGGGATCACCGCTGGTGCAGTTTTTCGGCCCGTGGATCGGCATGGTCGCGTAGAAGACATGCGACTTTCGGGAGAGGCCGTGGGCCTTATTCTCCGAGAGCGCGTCGAGGCGGCTGGTTTCGATCCGACCTCCTACTCCGGCCACTCGCTCAGGGCGGGACTGGCTACCAGCGCTGCTCAGGCTGACGTCCCAATGTGGAGGATTAGGAGCCAAACCCGTCACGCCTCCGATGCCATGCTCGCGCGCTACATCCGGGCCGGGGAGCTAATCACGGATAATGCCGCTGGGATGCTCTTGTGATATAAACGACGCTTATTCCATTGACTGATTTTGGAAGAGGTTATTTGTGAAGAAGACGAGGTGTTTTTCACACGAGGCCGTGCAAGCTAGGGCCGAGGGCAGTACGAAGTGGAGCTTCTTGTCGCTTCATGAACTGGGATTTTGCGCCGCACTAATTGCGGCCAGTCAGATTATCCAGCCGGTCTCAGCGCACGCTCAGAACTTGGAGAGCCAGTTGGTTCGAGCAATGCGGGGATTGGCGGTTACTTGGCAGAACCTTAGCGAAACGCAAAAAATTCTTGTGATCGATTGCCTGAAGGGTGGCTTCATTGGCGTTCGTCTTACCGCAGGCGCTCAGGTGAGTGTTGATCTGCAGAAGACTACTTCTTTGATGAACCCATACCTTGGGATCGTAAACCTCACTGGCGAGTTTCAAAACAACGCCGATCGGCGGAATAGTTCGTGCCTTCACAGCAAACAAGAGGCTCTGCAGAATGACGGCTTGAGGTGGTCCCGGTTGTCTGAACAGCAATTCCGCGTCGATAAGTGGAGCTTCTGCCAAAATTAAGCTGCCGCGCGGAACGGCAGCGGGTTGAAGTAAGCTTGATCCGGGGTGCCGCCGTCAAGGCTCGAGTGAGGACGCCGGCCATTGTAAAAGTCGAGGTATCGGCCGATCGAGGCGCGGGCGTCGGACACGGTGTCGTAGGCGCGCAGATAGACCTCCTCATATTTGACGCTGCGCCACAGCCGCTCGACGAACACGTTGTCGCGCCAGGCGCCCCGGCCGTCCATGCTGATGGCGATGCCATGACTGGCGAGCACGCCGGTGAACGCGGCGCCCGTGAACTGCGAGCCCTGGTCGGTGTTGAAGATTTCCGGCTTGCCGTGGCGAGCGAGAGCATCCTCCAGCGTCTCGACGCAGAATGCGGCTTCCATCGTGATTGAAACGCGCCACGACAGCACCCGGCGGGTCGCCCAGTCGAGGACAACAGCCAGGTACACGAAGCCGCGCGCCATCGGGAGTGGAGTAAGAAGCGCGAACGCGCTTCTCCTCCCCGAACCGTACGTGCACCTTTCAGCGCATACGGCTCTCTGTTCAAGCTTGGCCCATGGCCATAGCAACATCATGATAGTGCGAGGTGACAGTGCTGCGGGCTTCTTTTCGGAAGATGTAGGGATTATCCTCCGGATTGCGCCACCGGAACTGCGCCTTCGGACTTGAGACAAGCCGGTAAAGTGCTTTTCCGTGCGGCCCGCCGCGTTCATTCCGACCAAACACGAGCCAGGTTTTCGCCTTGCCCGGTTCCGGGGCTCGGTACCATTTCCGCATCAAAGGTTTGATGCGAGATCGGTATTTGTGCCCCAGCCAATGTGCCATTTTCCAGAATACGACATGGTCGATGTGCCGGAATACGTACGCGGTGAAGTCGGTGAACTTGTAGAACGCTGCCCATCCCGCCAGTTGGCGGTTCAGGCCTGCGATCATGTCGACCGTGCTGACACTATGATTGCCGGAAAGGGTTTCAGTGAGCCTGCGAACAAACCCCTTCGCCTTTTCCTTGGGTATCGTTGTGACAACGGACATGCGTCCGTGCGACCCTCGCTTGCGAATGATCCTGTGCCCCAGAAAGACGAAGCCGTCATTGACGTGGGTGATATGGGTTTTCTCCATATTCAGCATCAATTTCAGCTTGCCTTCCAGAAAGGCGCGGCATTCCTCGCGGATTTCCTCTGCTTGAGCTTTGGTCCCTTTTACGATCACGACAAAGTCGTCAGCGTATCGGCAATAAGCAACCGCCGGCTTCCATTGCCGGTTCTCTCGAACCGTAATAGGGCGGCCCAGCTTGATGCCAAAGTTCCATGCCCAGCGGTCCTTGCGGGCCTTGTCGCTCAGGTATTTCGCCTCCAGCCACGCATCGAACTCATGGAGCATGATGTTGGACAAGAGCGGTGACAGCACGCCACCTTGCGGAACACCCTCGCTGGAGGCTGTAAACAGGTCACGGTCAATGTGACCTGCCTTCAGGAACCGCCAGAGAAGATCAACAAACCGCCCATCCTGCACTCGTCGCCGCACGCATCTGATAAGCAGCCGGTGATGGACCGTGTCGAAGTAGCTTGCCAGATCACCTTCGATGATCCAACGGCCCCTCGTCGTGTCGGCTCCATCCTGAAGCTGTATCTTCACGGTGCGGACGGCATGGTGCACGCTCCGTTCAGGCCGGAAGCCATAGGATAGGCGATGGAAGTCGCTTTCCCAGAGTGACTCTATGGCCATGAGCATGGCTCGTTGGACGATGCGATCCGTCAGAGTCGGAATACCCAGTGGGCGTAGCTTGCCGTTGGTTTTCGGGATATAGATCCGCTTCACCGGCTGGGGGCGATAACTCTCGTCCAGCAGGCTTTTCCGCAGGTCATCCAGATGCTGATCCAATCTGACCTGCAGTCGTTGCTTATCTATTCCGTCGATGCCCGATGTTCGTGCGCCACTTGACGCCAGAACAATCCGAGCGGCCTCGGCAAGCCATTCCCGGTTGGCAATCAGCCGAAGGAGGCGATCGAACCTTCGGTTCGGATCGCTCTCGGCCCATGTCGCGAGCTTGTGCTGCATTTCACTGATTATCAAAGGTCTTCACCTCATTCGGTCAGGTAGTTTGCACTCCAAGCAGTTTGAACTGTTCCCCTTCGCCATGTGGCAGGTTTTCCCTGCCGCGGACTACTACGAGAACTCCGCCAGCATGATGGACATCAGGGTCAACTCCCTTGCGACGCAAAGCATCGTGGGCATTCCATCATGCCTTCCCTCGTTCATATGCTGGACGTCATCGTATTGGTGAGGCTGCCGGTCGCAGTCTTTTCCCTTGCTTTCCGCAAGTCGATGCCGATGCCATGGTCTGGCTGCGTTCTCCCCATGACCCCTCGCGAGCGTCTTACATCTGGGCTCGCGTTCGGATGCACGCCGTCATAACTGTCCGGCGACATCATCAGCATTCCACCTGTTAAGCCGTGTAGACGGAGGCGACATTTCAGCCCTCAGATGCGGGTGAACCGGTTCGTGTTCCTCAACCTTCCAATACTTCAGCCTCGGGGACCATCTCGGCTTAACGGCTTCGCCTCAATCCCCTTTACCTGCGGGCTACGTCACCCTGCCAGTTGACGACAGGTCACCGCCGCTTGGGCTCATGTCCCCTCACAGCAGGGAACAAGTCATATTTTTTTCTCAGTCCTCCTTTCTCTTTTGCATTCCAGTCATACGCTTCCCCAACTGTGGGGCGAGGCGCACTGTAGGTGATATCCATCGCCCAGACTTGGTTAGGGCGTGTGATCTCCATCCCGCGCAGCAGATATGGATAGATCTTGTGTCCAGGCTCGGGCTTGGTGGTACGCGGCCGACGGTAGAGCGCCTCTATCCCCATTCGCCGCATCAGCGTTTTAACATGCCGGCGGCCGATCTTGCACCCCTCGGCAGCCAACAGGTCTCGCAACATTCGCGAACCGGCGAAAGGAAACTCCAGATGCAGCCGGTCGAGCCGTCGCATGATCGCGAGGTCGGCGGAAGGCACTGGACGCGGCAGATAATAGACACTGCCACGGCTGATCTTCAAAACTTCCGCCTGTTTCGTGATCGGCAGGTCGTGCTCACGGTCGATCATCGCTTTGCGCTCAGCAGGCCGGCTTTGCTGAGCGCGCCTTCTAAAAGAATCGTTCTCCAGCGTGAGCTCCCCGATCTTGGCATGCAGCGTTTTCACGTCCACCGCGGGCTCGCTCGTTCTGTTGCCACCGCCAGGACCAAATACCTCGGCCGCCGCTTCCTGAAGCTGTGACTTCCACTGCGTGATCTGGTTCGGGTGCACGTCGAAATGCTCAGCCAGCTGGGCCAGCGTCATCTCACCCTTGATCGCGGCTAACGCCACCTTCGCCTTGAATGCCGGTGCGTGGTGCCGACGGGTTCGTCTGCTCATCGTCTCTCCTGATTCGCGGGACAATCTTGCCCGCCGTCAGGCAGAAACTCCACTTATCGCCCTGTCCAGAATTCCGGAGCCAGCTCAGCTGGCACGGCAACGATATGACCTACAACTTTCAAATCTACTATCAAATAAACGGCTCCGAGCTTTGGCTAACAGCTGGAAATGAAGTGTTCCAGAACGGTTTTTTGAGGCAGCCTGGTGCTCCGGAAGTTGAAGCAGGCAGCGATTGGCACCGGGCATTTCGCTATCCGATTGGTGTTCCACTCAGCGCTAGTCCGTAGCGGCATTCACGGCAAAGCGGGGTGACCCAACCAAGAACAACGGCGAGGGGCTGATGAATTTGGAAGTCGATACGAACTGCCGCCGAAAACCCGCCGCTCTGGCGGGCGAATTGGTGGAAATTTTTGGAGGCGATCTTCAAGGAGTGGCAAGCGTTCAGGAGGGCAAATCGCGGTGAGCTGTTATCAGCTAGCCCCGCGAATACTCAATGCGGTTGCACATGGCGCCGTATGGGTGCTGATTACGGCGATTTCGTCAGGTTCTGCGCTTGCCCAGGATGCTGGCGAAAAACCCGAGGGCGACAGCATCATGGTGCGAAACGCCTTCTATAGAGTTTTGAGAACTCCCCCTAACGACTATCTCAATTGTCTCCATCGAGATCAAATCGAAATTCTATGCCCACCAGGCGTGGAATTCGTGAGCGTTGAAAAGCACTATAGAACCAAGGACTATGATCTCCTCATAGTTTCCATGGGCCAACTCGGATCGGGGACCCGGTGGCACGATTGGAAGCTCATCGTAGAGGATGGGAAAAAGGCGATCACTAAGCCCCTCGCCGAGGGGTGTCTAGAATGCGACATCCGGGTCGAGAGATTGGACTTCCGGTCAAACGAAGTTGTCTTCACCTATCGACAGGAACAACAACAAGTAACCGCGCGCTTCGATGCTGGCCAACTCACAATGAGAAAAAGCAAGCTCGACCCTCACGAGCCATTGGATGAAGATGCCTGCGACGCTCTTTTTCAAGACTTTCAGGAGTGCAAGGGCGCTCGGCCAAATTCCACGTACTGCACCATGAGGGGCAGCACTGCCTCCAACTTTCTTGTCTTACGGCGGAGTCTCACTACGCCGGAATTTCACGCGGAAGTCTAGAGCGACTAATGCAAAGCCGCCTGTTCTACCGGCAAGGCAATGGACCGCACTACGTTCTTCAAGAAGGTCTGCCGACGATAGTCGCCGTGCGAGGATTTCTCACGACATGCCGCTGCGATGCCTCGGGCCAGATGGCCAACCCATTCAATCTTTCGACCTGACGGATGCAGAGTGGTCTGCTTTAAGACTGGATAGCAGCCGGGCACAGCTACCGCGTATGCCCTGCTGTGACGCTACAGTAGTCATGAAGACATCCGCTAGGGGGCTGAACTTCTTCGCTCATAAATCCCGCGCTCCGCGTCACAGTGCGCCCGAGACTGAAGAACATCTGGCTCTGAAGGCGCTGGCAGCAGAAGCAGCACGGCGCGCAGGATGGGATTGCTCGACTGAGGCAAGAGGTTCGTCGCCATCCGGTGAGGCATGGACCGCTGATGTGCTGGCGCAGAAAGGACAGCACAAAGTCGCCATTGAAATTCAGTGGTCGGGCCAAACACCCAGGAAACCCTAAATCGCGAGGAGCGCTACCGGCAGTCCGGCGTTCGATGCCTTTGGCTGTTTCGTCGACCCGGATTTCCCGTCTCAAAAGACCTGCCAGCCGCGTTAGTCTGCGGGAGCATCGTCACAGGATTTGAGGCCCAGGTGTCCAATCAGACGATGCCCTTGAACGACTTCTTGAATGCAGTCTTTGCAAAACGCTTTCGATGCGGAATTCCTCGCGGAGCAAGGGCTACAATCCGTATTCAGTCGGGCGTGAGCAACTGCTGGAAGTGCCAGGCATCGACGCGCATCATCACGTTCATCGATTTGCTCGTCGGGCCGCATCAGTGCCGATTTACGGTTCCCGATCTGACAGATTTTCCAGACCTATTGGCGTCCTGTGTGGCGCTTATACCAAGAGCGTCTCGGGTCGGTGTCATCAAGCAAAGATACAGTAAAACGCAAGAGCGGAGATGCATAAGCCACGGTTGTTACCGCTGCGACGCATTGATGGGCGAGTTCTTCGCGCACCGTGCCTGGGACGTCGAAAGCGCTATTCTGGCGGACTTTGAAATCTCGATTTCAGAGCGCTGGCTACAAGCTGCGGATTCCGACGAAGTCGCCCGGGTGTACCGATATGAAGTCGCCCGGGGATTCCGAGATGATGTCGCCCACCTTTCCGATTTGATCTCGCCCGGGGGCGAGGCGTTCTGGCCGGTAGATTCTCTGGCATTGGGCGAGCCGCATGGTCAATCTGGAATCGCGGCTTGAACCTCCTCTTTTCTGCTGCTGTTGCTGTGGGCATGTGGGCAACGGCTTGGCGTTGTCCAAGCGCAGCGGCATGTCCACAGCGTCGCGGGCTCAGGCCGTTCGGGCGGATTGCCGGGTTCGGCGCAGGCTCTCGCCGGTGAGGTCGAGCCGATGGGCATTGTGGACGAGGCGATCGAGCACGGCGTCGGCGTAGGTGGGATCTCCAATGAGCAGATGCCACTGGTCCACGGGGAGCTGGCTGGTGACGATGGTGGAACGATGACCGTAGCGATCTTCGAGGATTTCCAGGAGGTCGTGACGGGCACCGGCGTCGAGCGGCTCGAGCCCCCAGTCATCGAGGATCAGCAGATCGACACGGCCGAGCCCGCGCAAGAGGCGCGGATGGCGGCCGTCACCGCGCGCGAGAGCGAGGTCATCGAACAGCCGCGGAACACGTTGATAGAGCACGGAGCGATTGTCACGGCAGGCCTTGTGGCCGAGCGCCGAGGCGAGCCAGCTCTTGCCGACGCCGGCTGGGCCGCAGATCAGCAGGTTGGCATGGTCGTCGATCCAGCGGCCCTCGACAAGCTTGGCGAACAGCGGGCGGTCGAGTCCGCGCGGGGTGCGGTAGTCGATATCCTCGACGCAGGCCTGCTGGCGCAGCTTCGCGTAGCGCAGGCGGGTGGCGAGCCGCTTGTCATGGCGCAGCGAGGCTTCACGTTCGAGCAGCAGCGCGAGCCATTCGGCGTGACCGAGGCTATTGGCCTCGCCGGTTGCTTCGATGTCGGCGAAGGCCTTGGCCATGCCGTGGAGGCCGAGGGCGTTGAGGCGGTCGAGGGTCGGATGGGTGAGCAAGGGATGGTCTCCTAGTTGTAGTAGCGCGGTCCGCGGATGTTGGCATGCAAGATCGGCGCATCGTCCGCGGAGCGCTGATGAGCAGGACGCCGATCGAGATTGTTGGCGAGGATCGACTTGACCGAGCCGTAGGTGCGAGCGCCGATGTCGATCGCCCGCGCAGCCGCGGCTTCCAGCCGTTCGCGCCCATAGGAGGCGGCAAGCCTGAGGATGCCGAGGCAGGCGCGGAAGCCTTGCTCGGGGTGCGAGCGCTCGTCGAGAATGAGGTCGCACAACGCGCTGGTCGCTGGCCCAATCGCGGCAGCGTCCTGGCGGATACGCGCGATGGTCCAGCCGGCGTAGCGCCGATGGCTGGAGGCCATGTGCTCCGGCACGGTGGTGTGCTTGTGATTGCCGCTCATGCGCTGATGCGCGGCAATCCGCTCGCCCTTGTGGAAGATCTCGACAGTGCGTGCGGTGAACCGGACCTCGACCTCGGCACGGGCGAAGCGATGCGGAACGCTGTAGTAATGCTTCTCCACCTCGACGTGGTAGTCCAGGCTGACGCGGCGGATACGCCACTCGGCGAGCACGTAGGGGCTCGCCGGCAGCGGCGCCAGCGCCTCGCGCTCGATCTCCTCGAACAGCTGCCGGCGGGATTTGCCGATATGGCGCATCGGCCGATTGTTCAGCTCCTCCAGCAAACCGCCGATCGCG
The DNA here is from genome assembly GCF_029714405.1 of Bradyrhizobium sp. CB82. Classification (NCBI taxonomy): domain Bacteria; kingdom Pseudomonadati; phylum Pseudomonadota; class Alphaproteobacteria; order Hyphomicrobiales; family Nitrobacteraceae; genus Bradyrhizobium; species Bradyrhizobium sp. CB82. The sequence goes on from NZ_CP121650.1 coordinate 952,668, forward strand.
GCATTGAGATCGGTCAGGTTGAAGAACCGCCGATGGCGCAGCCGTGCCAGAATCCAGCGCTCAACAATTAGCACCGCGCCTTCAACCTTGCCCTTATCGAAAGCCGTCAACTGCAGGGCATGTTGGTACGACCCGCATCGAAGTACGGATCACGCATCCGTTCCACCCGCTGCGCGGCCGCGCCTTCGAGCTGATCTGCCGACGCCGTTATTGGGGCGAGGACCGGGTGGTCTACGCCGGCGAAGACGGGCGGCTTTGCACGGTCGCAAGCGCGTTCACGGATATCGATCCGGTGGATGAGTTCCGGCGGATTGCGCAGGGCAGAGCCGCCTTTCGCACAGTGGACTTGCTGTCCCTGTGCGAGGCGCTGGACCAGCTTACGCGGCAGTTCCGAGCCACCGATGCGTAAAGGTAATTACGCCCCTTGTGTAAAGAGAATCATGCCGCGATGCAGTCGAGCCACGGCATTAGATTACGGGTTTGAGGCCACATTCGCTACATATGCGCTGCAACGGCAATTGACATCCTACATATTGAGGCGTATTTTTATTTACGTACCGGAGCAGCGCATGGCGAAGGCAAAAACGCGGGATCCGAAGAGCGAGATGCTGGCACGAGACGGCGTCCTCAACCCCAATCCCGGCGCCGTTCGCGACGTTGTGTTCACCGGCAATCCGTTTTTCGATGCCAAGGATCTGGTCCAGGTGCGCTACGAGATGGTGCGGCGCCATCAGATCGATGGCATCGTCATCAGCGAGGCCGCCGCGGCGTTCGGCGTTACCCGGCCCACCTTCTACAAAGCTCAGAGCGCATTAAAGACAGGTGGGCTCGCCGCTCTGCTGCCGAGCCGGCGAGGCCCCAAAGCCGGCCACAAGGTGTCTGGCGAGGTCATTGCCTTCGCAACCGAACTCAAGATAGCAAAGCCCGAGCTGACGACATCTCAGTGCCTCGAAGCAATCGAGTCACGCTTCGGCATCAAGGTGCACCGGCGCAGCCTCGAGCGGGCGCTGGCGCGCAAAAAAAAACGAATCCATCCAGCCTGATTGTGGCGCCAGCGCGGGCGGCGGCCTACGAGAAGCTGCGCACCGCGGCCCTGTCGGGCGAGCCCGTCGCAACTCCTGGTCTCGGCATTCTTCGCCGCCAAGGTTTGGCTGCGTGGATGCGGGCGGTGGGGCACGAAGCTCCTGCCGCAGCTGCTTGCCGCGACCCCGACCCCGCGCCTTCCGTCAAGCCCGATCTGTCCCCGCGGGCGAGCGACGTCACCCGTCTCATCGCCGGCATTCTTGTCTCCCTCACTATGGAGCCCATGCATGCCTGAGCTCAAGGTCACGGCCGACCATCTCAAGCGTGATGCGTACCTGTATGTTCGCCAATCCACGTTACGGCAGGTCGCCGAACATGGCGAGAGCACGCAACGCCAATACGCGCTGCGTGATCGCGCAATTGTAGCGGGCTGGCCGATCGGTCGCATTCATGTGATCGATCGCGATCTCGGCAAGTCCGGATCGAGCACGACCGCGCGCGACGGCTTCCAACAGCTCGTGGGCGAGGTAGCGCTCGGCAAGGCCGGCATCGTCATGGGCCTGGAGGTCTCGCGATTGGCGCGCAACTCTGCAGACTGGCATCGCCTCATCGAGCTGTGCGCGTTGACTGCGACGCTCATTCTCGACGAAGACGGCATCTATGATCCGGCTTGCTTCAACGATCGTCTGCTGCTGGGTCTCAAAGGAACGATGAGCGAGGCCGAACTGCACATCCTCAAGGCGCGCATGCGTGGTGGTCAGCTCAATAAGGCCAGGCGCGGCGAGTTGGAGATGGGGCCGCCGGTTGGGCTGGTGTACCGGGCTGACGGTACGATCGGTCTCGATCCGGACGCTCAAGTCCAGAATGCCATCCGGCTGGTCTTCGAGACCTTTGAGCGCACCGGTAGCGCCATGCAGACAGTCCGCTTCTTCCGGGAGCAAGGCCTGCAGTTCCCACGCCGGCTGCGGACGGGTGCCAACAAAGGCGACCTCTTGTGGGCGTCACCGCAGCATTCACGCATCCTGCAGGTGTTGCACAATCCCCGCTACGCCGGGGCATTCGTCTATGGGCGCACGCGCACACGCCACCGCCCCGACGGTGGAAGCAGTGTCTTCAAGATTCCCCGAGCGGACTGGCAGTTCGTCATGCCGGGCATGCACCAAGGCTACATCGACTGGGAACGGTTCGAAGCCAATCAGCGACGCCTTACTGACAATGCCGGCGCATTCGGTAGCGAACGGCTGTCGGGGCCACCGCGCGAGGGACCGGCGTTACTGCAAGGGCGCGTGCTATGTGGCTTGTGCGGCGAACGCATGGGCGTGCATTACAGTCGCGAGCATGGCAGCACGGTTCCTACCTATGTCTGTCAGGAAAGCGCGGTACGCCGTGCCGGAAAGACCTGCCAAACGGTGCCCGGCAAGATCGTCGATCCAGCGATCGCCGCGCTGCTAATCGAGATGACGACGCCGATGGCGCTGGCCGTCACTCTGGAAGTCCAGCGCGAGCTGGAGACGCGGGCCCACGAGACAGATACCGCGCGTCGCCAGCACGTCGAACGACTGCGCTACGATGCCGAACTTGCCCGCCGACGCTACATGAAGGTAGACCCCGACAACCGTCTCGTCGCAGATACGCTTGAGGCCGAGTGGAATGACAAGCTGCGCCGTCATGCCGAAGCTGCTGAGGAATACGAACGCCGCAGCAAGCAGCAGGCTGCGACGCTTGGCGCCGAGGCCCGCCAACGTATTCTCGCTCTTGCCGAGCAGCTGCCGCAAATCTGGAACGACCCACGCGTCGACTCCCGTGAACGCAAACGAATCGTACGCTTGCTCATTGACGACGTGACGTTGATCAAGGCGGAGAAGATCACTGCCCATGTGCGTCTGTCCGGCGGGGCTACCCGCACGTTGGAGCTCGAACGACCGCTGCCAATTGCCCAGCTGCGCAAGTTCAAGCCGGAGCTTGTCGCGGCCGTCGACCGGTTGCTCGAACAGCATTGCGACCGTGAGATCGCCGAGATTTTTAACCGAGATGGATGGCACACCTGGGAAGGCAAGCCCTTCGACCTGAAGAAGGTCGCCTTCATTCGCGGTGCCTACAAATTGGCGAGCCGATACGATCGCTTGCGCCGACGTGGCATGCTCACAACCCGCGAGGTCGCCGCCAAGTTCGGCATCGCCAAAACCACCGTGCACGAGTGGGGTCGTCAGGGACTCATCAAAAAATGCTATGCAGACAGCCTGAACCGTGGCCTCTGGGAGATAACATCAGAAACGATTATCCTCAAAGGCCATGGCGGCCGCCGTTCCCGCAAACCACAGACAACGCCTATCACCGCACAACCACCAGGATGAGGTGCAGTATGAAGCAATCTCCTTGTCGCGCGGCTTGCGTGGCCGTGCCGGCAAGATGGCGGCGCCGTAATGCGCCGCCATCTCCGCATAAGTGCGATTGATCTGCGGGTCGTACAGGCTCGCCTTGATGACCGCGACCTTGGTGTTGTCCGGCACCAGCAGCGCCGGGACGCCGTCGATCGCCGCGAAGGCGCCAACATGGGCGCTGATCCAGTCGGCGAGCCCCTGCGTCCACGTCGCCTGCGCGTAGGTGAAGCTCGATGCGCCGAGCACGGCGACGAAGATCTGCGCCTTCCTGCGCTCACCGGTGAGGCGATCGACCACCACCGGCACGCCATCGCCGGCATAGTCGACGAACAACTTGTCGCCGGCCGCATGGGCCTGGCGCATCGTCACCGACAGACGGCCCTCCCAGGCGCGGTAGAGCTCACAGAAGCGCGAGTATCGGTATCCGCCGGGCTCGGCGGCGATATACTCCTCCCACAAGATCGACAGCGTCACGTGCTTGCGTTTGAGCTCCCGGTGCACGGTCGCCCAGTCGGGCTCGGCGATGCGGCGGTGACCCTGCCGGTTGCCATTGCCGGTCTTCGCGAATAGGCGGAGTTCCAGAACCGTGTCGGTGACGTCGTCCGGCAACGGCCAGCTCAGACCCGCGGCCTCGGACCGCCGGATCGCCAGCCGTACCGTCGAGGGCGCCGCGCCCACCCGTCGCGCAATCTCGCGGCTCGGCAGCCCGGCCGCCTTCATTCTGATCACATCGCGCACGCGGCGCATCGCAAGCCTCTCCGTCGGCATCCAGGGTCCCCTTCGCAAAGCCGAAAGGGTTGACCCTATGGGAGCCAGAAGAGGCCTCGTCACCCGGGGGACATCATCCCGGAATGGTGGGCGACTTCATCTCGGAACGGGTGGGCGACTTCAAATCGGAATGGTGGGCGAGATCATCTCGGAATGCTGGGCGACATCGAGCGGAATCCGCATACAAGCAATCCAAAGTCGAGAGGGTGAGTACGGGTGGGCGGTTTTGCCTGAATGATAGCGCGTCGACGCGGCGGAGGCGGACCCAGATGGTTGGTTCGTCCTTGCCGCAATAGATTATACGGGTAGTCTGGCGGAACAGAGAAGGAGGAGAAATGGGGGCTCTGTCGGATCGAATACTGAAAATTGTCTCACAGCAGCCAGGCATCCCGGATCGCTGGCTCGCCGAACTTCTATTCGGTCCGGGTACGGCCCAGCAACGGGTGAACGGCGAATGCCGATCTCTTGCCGCCAAGGGGTTATTGGAACGGGCGCAGCGCGCAGACGGCCTAATCGGTAACTTCGTGACCACTGAGCAAAGCTCCGCGTCCGTAGTGGTCGAAGGGCAAGAGATGCCCCCTGCGCCTTACCCGCACTCAACAAGCGCCCCCTTTATGTCGGAGGATGTTCTAAAGAAAATGCTGCAGAGTTGGCTGATCACCCAGGGTTGGACGGTCGAAGTTGCTTGGGCCAGAGCGCCAGGAATTGACATTCATGCGCGGCAGGGTGGCCGCCGATGGATCATTGAAGCGAAAGGCGAGGGGACGCTCGCTCCAATGCGGGTGAATTACTTCTTGGGAGTGCTAGGTGAGACCCTTCAACGCATGACCGACCCTCAAGCGGCATATTCGGTGGCATTCCCGGACCTGAAGCAATTTCGAGGGTTATGGGCTCGGCTGCCGAACTTGGCGAAAGAAAGAACGAAGATCAGTGCGTTGTTCGTCAGCCACGGTGGGAATATCGAGCAAATCACTTGACGCCCTCTGGGCGACGCTGACCGTTGAGGGTCGTTCACCCAAAAACAGTTCGGGAAGTAGCTCAATCGACATAGGCTGAGGGCAGATGAATTTGGAAGTTGATGCTAGTGGCACGTGGAAAACCCGCTGCCGAATTGGTGGAAATTTTGGAGGAGAGTTTGCGACCCCGCCTAGGTCCGGGGACTGGTCTCAGCCGATTTTCGGTTCATCGGAGGAGATGATGGGCGACAGATTGATGGAGTATTTTCACGCCAGCAACGCTCCCATGGGGAGAGGTCTTTTGGCATCAGCGACGTCCGTCACGCCTGCGATACGGCGAGCGAGGGTGGCGACTATTGGGTCAAAAAGATGATGAAGGCCGGTTGGTCGTCAAGCGTGGCCATGCGGCGGGGCGCTTCTTAAGGCGGTTTTTGGGAGGAGAAAGTGGACGCGGTCTGGGCTTTCATTTTCGCTCGACGGGACCAGGTACAGGTTGGGAGGCGGATGCAATGAAACAGTGGCTCATAGTTCTACGGGCAGCAGACGCAGCGGCTCGCTGGCAATTGTTGCGAGCTTGGTCATCGCGGAAGCACGCACGGGGATGACCCCGATCTCACTATCGAGCAAGGCGTAGAGCCGCGCCGCTCGCGCAAAGAAGCATGTACGCTCATTTCTAGGTCCCAAGAGAGTGGCATTAGCAAAATGAAAAGACCTCGCGCGTTGGCAGTGAACATATTTGAGCACGCTGAATGCTTTTACCAAACACTGGCTGTGTTACGCTCTGTTGAAGCTACGGTCCGCGCGGCGGGAAATCTCCATGCTGCTGTAACACTCGTCGAGCCTGTAATTTCTGTAGGAGCTTTTACGACAGAACTGTTTCTGAAATGCCTCATTTGTATTCAGGGCGACGATGCGCCTCCTCATCACGACCTGAAGAGGCTTTTCGAGTTGCTCAACGATGAAACGCAAGCTCGCATCCAGCGGATGTGGGAAGCGGAGGTTGTCGTGAAACGACGCGCCGACTGGGAGGGGTTAAAGAAGTTTGGGCTAGAAGTTCCGGATGATCTGCCTTCAGCTCTAGCTAAGGGAGCCAAGGCTTTCCAGCGGTACCGCTATAGCTACGAAGAAGGCAGTACCGACGGTCTGCACTACTACCTGGAAGACCTTTCGGCGTTGCTCGAGAGGATCGTACTCGAGATGAGACCGACGTTTGAGACGCATCGGCGACGGCCTATCCCGTTGCGTTTGGCCGAGCTTCCGGAGTGACCCACCCCGTGGTGCAGCCAATCCTAAAACCCGCCTCTGATTGTCTTGTTTTGTCCCCGCCGACAATCTGAGGCTCCAAATTTCAACACCTGCTGAATTGCATATCTTTGCCAGGCGCAGTCTTGGCACGCTCATTCGTCAATGAACTTGCCACCCAACCCTCCTGGGCACCTGAAAATAAGGCAGCCAGGACGAAATCACCTTGGTGGAGGCGATGTTGAGGGCCAAAACTCCAAAGCGCGACGGATTTTCTCCCGTGGCGCAGCCCAATCGCGGACTGCGCAGAGGGCTGATGAATTTGGAGTTGGTACGAGTTGGCGGCGAAGACCTCGCTGCTCTGGCGACCGAAATTGGTGGAAATTTTGTTGCGGCCTTATCCTGCATGACAGGGTCTGGCCCGGTTCTCAGTCGATTTTGGGTTCAAGGGAGGAGCACAATGGACGACCGAATGATGGAGTATTTCCACCGCCTGCAACGCTCGCATGGGGAAAAGGCTTTTCACATTAGCGATGTCCGACATGCTTGCGAGAAGAATAGTCAGGGTGGCGACTACTGGATCAAGAGGATGATGGAGGCCGGGTTGGTCGTTAAGCGCGGACGCGATCAATATGGGATCGCGAACGTCGGATCACTTGATCCGGAATGGCCGGACCGCAATCCGCCCATGGGGCAAATGCAAATACCCTCGGCAGGCGGCGAGCAGAAAATGAAAGCTCAGCCCAATAGACAGATCGTCGGCAATATCGGGATGTATTTTGCGGCATACCAGTTGTCGTTAAGAGGTTGGAATGTCATGCCCACGTCCAGGAACGCACGCGGGATCGACCTTCTGGCCTATGATAGTGATGCGGACCAATATCTCGGCATTCAGATAAAGGCGCTTTCGGGCATCGGAGCGGTGCCGCTCGGCAAGTCATTGGATAATCTGTTGGGCGATTGGTGGATTGTCGTCAGCTCCGTCGCGACCACGCCGGAATGCTACGTTCTAGAGCCAGCCGAGGTCAGGACGCTTGCTGTGCGAGACAAAAATGGGGACCAGGCCTACTGGCTTCCAAGAAAACAGTACGCTACCGACGAATTTCGTGAAGCCTGGGATCGCATAGGCCGAGGCGACCTGGCCGCCAGACCGGAGTAGGTCGTCCTGCCTCTGTGGCAAAGGCGCTCCGGAGAATGCATACCTGTGCCAATCGAAGTCTTCACCCGCCAGTCCGAGCTTTTCTCAGCCATCCAACCTACCTGGCACCTGAAAATAAGGCAGCCAGGATGAAATCACCCTGGTGGAGCCGCTGTTTGAGAGGCAGCACAAACAATCGAGCCCAGCCCCCCGTGGCGCAGCTCCATTGAGCACAGAGTTTGACCGAAAGGGAGGAGCATTCCGCCGGGCGCCCTCCAAGGGCTGCCGGGCCCCACCTTACCGCTGCGGTGGCTTGTCCACCCCGCCCCGCCTTTTACCTCTCTGAGGTAACACCGGCGGGGTAACCCGGCATGCGCGCGTCTCCATTAACTTTGTAGTTGCCAAGCGCCGGGCGTGGGCGCAATTTGCGCGACACCGGATAGCGCCCTCGCTCGACAGTGAGCTTCGGGAACGATGCGCCGGCAACATTGGAGGTCTTTATGACCGCTTCCCAAGCGGCGGACACTGCGTCCGTCCTCGCATTACTCCCCACCATCGACCTGGAAACTACCAATAGCACTGGATGGCAGAGCTATATCGAGGCGATGAAGGTGTTCGCCAAGGACAATGAGTCCTTCGCGGATGACTTCGTACACCCCGATGGCTGGACCGACGTCGACAAGGTCTGGGCTGTCAAGGCCTGGATCAAGAACGCGGCCAACCGCGATCCGTCCCTGGCCAACGTCAAATACCTCGCCCAGCAAATGGAGCTGGGCGACTTTCAGGAGACTGGCATCCCGCTGATCTTCGACGCCCATAAGAACGGCGTCGATCTACAGCACCGCATGCTCGCCCAGATTATCACCGGCCTCACGGTCACCCACTACGTTGTGAACTTGCGCAAGGACGTCCCGTCGATCTTCGCCTACTACGACCAGGGCAAGCCCAGGACGCACGCCGAGATCCTTAAGGTCGCCGGCTATGGCGAGATCTCTGGCAACCTGGCCAGCGCCATCAAGATGCAGATGCACTATGAGGCGGATTGCTACAGCGCTACCAAGGCCAAGTCTTTAGGCAAGATCGCTCCGAAGATGGTGCTCGACTACATCATCGCCAATCCGCAGATCCGCATTGCTGCGAACCTGATGGCAGGCGAGCACAGGGCGGCAAGGACGGTAATCGCCAAGCCTGACGTCGCGGTCGTCGTCTGTTTCGAGATCCTCAAGGCCCACGACGAATCCGTGGCGGATGAGTTCTTCGAAGAGGTTGGCAGCGAGCAGCGTGAGGCGGCGGCCAGGGCCGGCGAGCCTGTGGCCGTGCTGCAGGCCGAGCTGGAGGCTGATCTCAATAGCAGGGATCCGATGGCGCGCCACAATGTGCTCGCCCTCGTAATCAAGGCCTTCAACGCCTGGATAAAGCAGGAGCCGGTCAAGAAGCTTGCTCTTCGCGTCAACGAGCCGTTTCCGCGTGTATGGGGCAAGGTTGAGGTGATGGCTGCCGCCAAAGCGGCCGAGTAACCGCCACGCTACCCAGACCACCGGAACGGGGAGGGAGGCGCGCGCCGCCTCCCTCCTTCCTGGCGCGCAGGATCACAACCAATGAGCAAGAAGAGCAATAACCAAGTCAAGGGAAAGCGCAACATCACGGTCATTCGCAACGATGCCGAATGGAAGGCCGTGCAGGTCGCCGCAGCCCATCGCAACACCAACCCCACCGCGCTGGTCGACGCCTATCTTCACGAGATCGTCGCCACCACCACGCCCAATCGCCCCAGGACGATCAAGCAGACCAACGGCCTGGCCAAGGCCACGTTGCGGCCCGAAGAGGTCGATCCCGACTTCAAGGGCACCGCTACGCAATTTGCCAGGCTGCACGGCTACATCCCGATCCACACCAAGACCGAGAAGGAGCTGCACGATGCGGCCCGTCGCGGCCAGGCGTTGATCCAGGCCTTGCGCGAGATCGTGCCGCTGCCCGCAGTCAATCCCGCCGACGTCCATGCCTGGATCCTGGAGGGCGAGAAGGAGGGCGGCAAGCGCGACCAACGGCTGTTGAAGAAGATCCGGGAAGTGCGCGAGCTGATCAGCAGCGGGCTGCCGAAGGCGCTCCATGAGGTCGAGGCCTGGCTCACCAACCTTCGGAAGGTTGAGGCCGGTGCCAACGCCGACGAGCTGGAGCAGAATGATCAGCAGGCAGCCGATCACCACGACGGCGATCTTGAGCACTCTGTTGATCGGCCCCGGGATCGGGATGGCGTCGATCACCCAGGTCACCAGCCACAGCAGGATGCCGACGATCAATAGGTAGATGATGAGGCTCACGAGCAAACGCAAGGATCGAAACTGCGCGTAGCCCATCGATGAAAGTCCGGTAAGCAGTCATTCGTTGGCGGTCACCTCACCGGCACCTATCTGCGTGCGTAGGTATTTGGACCACCCCGAACGAGATCACCTTGGTGTAGTTGGGGGCTCAAGCTCAAGTGGCGGAGGTAAAGGAGGAGTACATGCAAGTAGATGTCGCATACCTCGAAGCTCGTGCCGCACGTGCCACTAACAGGCCGCATGTTCGACGGTTCGCACCGATCATTCCGATTGTGGTTGAAGCCATCAAGGCCACACTCGGCCCTGAGAACGTCGAAAATCGCGATAAGAACCAGATCAAGATCGCAGGCCGCTGGGTCGGCAAATTCGAGCAAGGGCACCGAGCTGAGGATGGCTTCACGCACTTGGCGATCATGGATGCTGGCGTGCCGGTGGGAGAAACAAGCGTGAGGCTGAGCTGTTCGCAGAGGCGGCCAAATGGATCAAGACTGCCATCGCGGAGACGATGTTGGAGGGGTAAGTAGTGTGCCGTATTGCTTTGGCGCTGGGGCTGCTCGTCACCCCGGCCGCTGCCGAGACTTACACCGCACGCGAGTGCGCCGTCGTGGAACATTATTTCCGCTAGTGCGCGAAGAGCCTTGATGAGAATGACGGCGAGTGCGTTCTTGCCGACGTGAGCTATAAATGGCTCCGGTGGGGCGACAACAGCACGCTCGCAATCGAGCGGCGACATCATCTCCCCTTCTCGCTTGAGACGCCAGAACAGGGCACATTCGACGGCCTGTGCAAGAAGGTTTGCTATGAGGAGCTGACCGCGCAGCAGGCGCTGAAGAAGTTCTGCGGACTTCCCGCGCCAGTAAGCTGCGCTAAGATCGTGATCCAGGAAGCGGAGGGCGTTATGTTGCAGCTTTATTCGCGGGGGCAAATAAACGCCGCCGGCAGCCTGCGGCTGGCAGCGCCCGTAGCGAGGGCACTAAAGCCCCGGCATTAGGCGACCCGATCCAGCATGATATGAGATGTTCAAGCCGTAGGCCGGGACAGCTTTTAAATCTGACGGCCTCTGTGTAGGCGCAAATAGCCGTATGCGGAGACGCGCCTCGCTCGGCCGTACCCCGCCAGTCACGACAGCATGGCAGGCGCAATTGCATACCTCTGCCAAGCCGAGACATGGCCCGCCAGCTCGCCTTTGCTTTTGCTATCCAACCCTACATAACACCTGAAAATAAGGCGCCCAGGACGAGATCACCCTGGTGTAGGTGCTGTTGAGGGCTCAAACTCCAAGGCGGGGCGGATTTTCCCCTGTGGCGTAGCTCCATAGACCACCGCCCTTAGGGCTGATGAATTTGGTGGCTGATACGAGTTGGCGGCGAAAACCCGCTTGCTCTGGCGGCCGAAAATGGTGGAAATTTTTCGGCGATGCTTTGCTGGGAGCTTGCGACTCAGCTCCACATGCTTGGGGCGCGCCTCCGTGTCCACAACGGGGCAGTTATTCATGCGGAAAGCTCAACCGCAACGACCTGTAGCTTGCCTTGTCATGGAGTCGAGCTGAGCAACGGTCTTACCGATTTCAGCCCGCGAATGGCAGGAAACCGGGAGAAGGACTTAAGACACCGTGTTCCGCGCCTCCACCTATGGGACGCGAGAAATCAGTCGCGGAGATGAATCGGATGGGCATAACGCCACTGCACCCCAATGCCGCGACGGCGTTGGACGAGATTGCGAGTTCAATCAAGTTGGATTCCCCTGCCAAGAGTCCGCCAAACGCTACCCCAGATTGGGGTGAGCGCTTCGTATCTTTCGCCGCAACTTCGCGCCACATCATTGGTGCCCCCCGGCTCACGGTTACTAACGGCCTGGGCTTTGTTGAAGGGATATTCACTTTTCGCGGAACCGAACCGGCGAGCTTTACGGGTGAAAACCTCGCTAGTTTACTCAAGCTGATCGATCGGGTCCTTGGAACAAAAGTGTTGGCGACGTGCCTCAGTGAAAAATACGTTCAGAAAGTCGCCCTGGACTGGTGCTTGGAAGAGCCTTCGGCCAAGCAACCGTTTTCCAATTTCCTTATGAGCCATGCCGAGAAGGACGTTTCTATCTGCGACATTTTGATTCCAATTGCGGAAATGGAAACGGAGCAGGAGTTTGAGTTTGGCCCGACAAAGATCGTGACAATGTCGAAATCGTTCTTTGATCGCGCAGAGACCCGCCACTTTTCAGAGCAGCCAGAGCGCACGATCGAAATTACTGAGCATTTCAGAAAGCTGCGAAAACAGTTCCAAGGCGGGGCGGCGGTCGCTCTTACGATCGAAGGTGAGAAGATTTATGCGCAGCAGAAAGCATATTCGATTGCCAATGATGTGATCGGGCTTCTTCGATTTTTTCACTACGCTGCATTTAGTTGGAGGCATTTCTGCCCATGTGCTCCCGCTGGCGCGGAGTATCTCCCGCTCAGAAAGTCCTTTAGCGTTGAAGGGCCAGGTCAGTTCGATTTCACGTCTGGCTACATCTACGATGCCATGCCGTGGCGTATTTCGACGACTGAACTTCGAATGATGAAAAACGAACTTCTCGACACCGTCGCAGGGTTGGTCCCAAACGAAGGCATATCAAACTTCGCCCTAGCAGTGCGGAGCAGCATTCTCACCTATAGCAAAGGCATGACTTCTCCAGACATGAGCGACCGATTAGTGTATTCGCTGTCGGCGCTCGAGAGTCTGCTATTGAAAGATACTAACGAGGGCATCTCACAAAATCTTAGTGAGCGAATTGCGTTCTTAACCGTTCCGAGCGTAGAAGATCGGCTGCGTGTCGTGGCAAGCTGCAAGGCAGTATATGGCGCGAGGTCCGATTATGTTCATCATCGACGCAGGTCTCCTGTCTCCGACGAGAACCTTGAACTCTTCTTCCTAATGGCCCATCGCGCTTTGAAAAGCGCTCTCGCGAATGTCGGCAAATTCAAAACTCGGGTGGAGTTTATTGAGGGGATTGACCGTATGAAGTTCTCCTAAGGCATGACCGTTCGCCAGCTCGCGATTTCCATTCCCATTCAGCCCTACGGGACATCTGAAAATAATGCGCCACGGACGAGTTCACCTTGGTGTAGGCGCTGTTGAGGGCTCAAACTCCAGAGCGGGGACCGATTTTCTCCCGTGGCGCAACTCAATGGACTGATGCCCGGGGCTGATGAATTTGGGACTTGGATAGGAATTGGCGCCGAAAATCCGCTTGCTCTGGTGGTCGAAATTGGCGGGTCTTTGGAGACGAATTTTAACATGCCTCGCGTGGGGCGCATCCCCCGGGGGTTCAGTACGATCTCCGCTAGGAGGCACCTAGTAGTCTATCACAGTGATTTTGACTCTTTGGCGGTGGCTGGATAGGCGCGGCGGAGTTTGGCGCGGGCTTTGTTGGTTGTGAACATCCATTTGATGCGGGTTCGGGTTTTATTTCGCTGCCGTTGCCATGCTGCGATCTCGTTTCGCAGCCTTTTGGGGTCGTCGATGCGGCGGCCGAGACACTGGCGCTGAAGCACGCTGATCTCGCACTCGACCATGTTGAGCCAACTGGCGTGCTTCGGAGTGTAGTGGAATTCGAGGCGGCACAGGATGCGTCGGGCCTCGGCGGGCGCGAAGGCCTCATAAAGCGCCCCAGGCTTATGGATCGACAAATTGTCCTGCACGACACGGATGCAGGCGGCGTTGGGATAATGGATGTCGACGAGTTCACGCATGCAGTGCGCGTAGTCCACGGCGGCGCGGCGGTCGGTAACCTTCACGTTGCGCCAGCCACGATGCGGGTCGAAGGTAACGAAGAGATTGACGGTGCCGTTGCGGCGGTACTCGTAATCGTAGCGCTCGCGCTGTCCCGGCTCAGCTGGAATCGGCTGACGGACCTCGCCGATGAGCTGGACGGGGGTCTCGTCGAAGCAAACGAGCGGCCGGACGGGATCCGGCGCCTCGGCGTAGAGGTCGAGCACGTCCTCCATGCGGGCGACGTATTCGCCATCGACATGGGGGATGCACCACATGTCCCTGCGCCATGGCTTGAGGTCGTTCTCGGCTAGCCGGCGACGCACGGTCTCGCCCGACAAGCTGTCATGATCGGTGAGCTTGACCATCGTGTCGGCCAGCAGCGTCAGCGTCCAACGTTTGCGGCCGGCGGGCGGCTTGGCGCATGCCGTCGCCACCAGCAGGGCCTCCACGCGGCTCCTCGCTCAAGGCCCGCTCCAGATTGCCTTCCACGAAGCGGCGCTTGGTCCGGCCGACGCTGGACAGGCTGACCCGGACGGTCCGGACAATCTCCGCGTCGCAACTACCGGCATCGGCCGCCAGCAAAATCTGCGCCCGCTTGAGCTTGCGGGCGGCATGCTTGCCGCCGCCGAGCATCGCCGTCAGTTCGTCCCGCTCGGCTTGGCTCAATTCGACCCGATAACGTACATTCATGCTTCGCCTCCTTGTCGGAGGCCGGGACGAATCGATCCATGAGTCAAAAATCAGGCGCGTGCTTAACCGAGAAACAGGGTCACTACCTCGCTTTCATCCATACCTATTCGTACATGTTCGGACAGCCGCCCGCCGAAGCCGACATTCAGCGCCATTTCCGCGTCAGCCCGCCCTCAGTCCACCAGATGATCGTCACCCTCGAACGAAACGGTTTCATTCGCCGTCAGCCCGGTGTTCCCCGGAGCATCGAGATTCTTTTGCCACCCGAAAACTTGCCCATCCTCGAATGGCTCGGTATCAAAACGTCAAAATCACTGTGATGAACCACTAGACCGAACCGCATATCCCTGGACCTGGTACAGTCAGGTGGTACAATTAATGCATTAGTCGGCTGATGCCGCGCGATAAGCCTCTGATATCGCTAAGGGCAGGAATTCGGGAAACTGCTCCCTCCCTCTCCGCCACTCGACCGAAAGAGTCGGAAAATCCCGCAAAATAAGTCTTTTCCGCACAGCCGGGTGAGGTCTGTGTAGCACCCTTGTTCCAAGCTATTCCGAAGCCGATGCGATCAGTGAAAAAGTTGGCCGGCCGCTAATAATTCGGCAGTCCGGCGGAGTCTCGACGACAGCCCAGCGAATGGGCGGCTCCTGCTTGCGGTAGCTGCAATGCGGTCGAGCACGTTAGACACGTCTGTTAAGAGCAGCCAGATTTCCTGATCTGGTTCATTATGCCTGCGGTTTCTTTGAAGATCACCGACGAGGGAATTCCGGAAGCCCGATAGGTATCGTGTCCATCAACTCAGACAGTCAGCCCTGGGCCTGATTGCTGCAGCGGAGAAACTTGCTTCCGCAAATTCGCATTTAGGTTGTTGACACCTGCGTCTGTATCGTAAACAATTTAAGCGCAATTTCGATCTAAGGTATAGATTCCATACTCTTACATAGCCGGCTTGGATACTTGTTGAGGTCGCCTCTTTGTAAGCGCGAGGGCCTGTTTCTGAACTGACAGGTTGGCTTTCTACAAACGTGAGCTATCGGACGGAGGGGCTTTCGGCCCTAGTGTGGGGCATCCAAACTCAAATAATCGCAACAGGACTTCGTCGCCTGCGCTGCCCGGACGTCAGCGTAGTCCAGACTCGTTGTTCGCGACTCGTCGTCATCACGGTGCACTCTCTCGAACGGGAATTGTTTGCACAATGCTGGTTGATCGGTAGGGGGAAAGGTGTCTGAAGTTGCGACCGAGCGCGCAAGGCGCGCCATGCCGCGTCCTGTGGGCCGGCAGGAAACTTTGAATCCGAACCTGACCCGGCGAGGGTTTCTGGCTGGAACCGCAGCCTTGCCCATCGCCGCCGAGACAGCGTTTGCCGGCTCGGACGTTTCGATGGACCTCGAGTTCGACTTGTCTTCGGACGGGGGAACGTTGACGGTCCGCGAATTTCCTCACCCCACTCCGGGTCAAAAGCCCGATGACAAATTGCAGTGGAAAGCGATCGCAGCCGCTTTCGGGCCGAAGGCCTGGTTCGATCTCGCGGTGGATGCGACCGACGACAATCGCAGACATCTGAGAATTCGCGACGCAAGCTACGGTGCCGACAATTCCTTCACCGTGGAGCTTTTCTTCTCGCCCGTTATCGCAGCGGGCAAGCGCGTGGATCACTGGGCTCTGGAATTGACCACCGATCTTTGGCGGAGCGCGATACAGCCCGCTTCGCGTTGGGCCAGCGCCAAAAAGGCCTTCCGCGATTTCGTGCAGCAAGACGGAAATCTGTCCGCGTATGTAAATGCCGCAAACGCAAACGTCAGGCTTGGCCAGATGTTCGACCGGCGCGTAGCAGCGGATGACGCGACGGCCGAACCGCTCCAGCTTGCCTTCCAGAATGATTGCCTGTGGCGTCTCAGTCGTGATCTGGGCGCGGCAGCGACGAGCTTCGGCGGCCTGGCCAAGGCCGGCAAATTTACCCTCGGTTGGTGGCAGCGGGAGAATGAACTGCCGTTTCTTCACGGCTTTGCGCGGGACGATAAACAGCGTCATGACCGGGTGTCGGTATCCTCGCCATTCCGTGTCGGCGGGACGTCGGGAGCAAGCGTCAGCGTCCACGATTTCGTAACGTCCGGGTCTCCTTTGGAGTGGGAGGCGCGCCAAGTCATCTCTCCCCTTGTCCCGAAGTCCGCGCAGACGTTCGTCAAGCTGAGCTTAGGTGCCGCCAAGCTCACAATCGCCGACGATGACGACCCCACTGCAGCGCCAATTACGGCGGCGACGCTGTCCATCACGGAATCTCGCTTGCCGATCAAGGATCAGCGTATCCGCCGGACGCTTTGGGGAGCAGTAGCGCGAACGAAGGCGCCACTCGAACTGCGCACATCGATCGGACGGCTGGTAATCAATGCGCCGGAGCCGATGCCCGCGCCGGCATCGAGCGTGGCCGAACCGTCGCCTGCACCGAACGGAGGCGCGCCTGCTCCATCTGTGGCCGCGCCGACCGTGCAGGCGCCCGGTTCCTCGAACGCTGCGGCGCCCCCAGAAGACGACACGCTAATCGCCAGCGGTGATCGAACGGGGGCCCAGGACGTCACCATTTGGGCGGTGTTCGATCGAACGAAGCCGGCCGAGCCTTTTGCGGCACGGCGCCTCGCGATCGATCTCGCGTTGTTCGCGAGCGATCTCGCGCTACGAGATGCAAGCCACAGCTCGCTGACCTTCGACTCGGCGGATTTTCGGCTCGTCTATGAAGACGGCGACACGATGAAGGAACTATCCGCGGGCGAGTTTCCCCGCGCGCCCGCATCGAGCTACCTGTGGGTAGGCTCGCTCGACGCCGGACAGGAGATCGCGCAATTCGATCTGTCGCGGGCGACGCTCGCGGTCGCGCGCGACGTCGATCTCGTCAAGCTGCGCTTTCGTTTCCTGGATCTGACATTGGTCCTGACCCCTGAGCCCGTCATTCGGCCGCGGCATGCCGAGTGCAGGGTCATCGATCTCGGCAACGATCATTTTCGCGATGACCGGCCGGTGCTCGTGGCGGAATTCGGTCCGCAGCACGTATTCGAGGAAGCCATCTTCCGCCAGAACATCCCGTTGCCCGATATTACGGACCTGACGGATCCGACGCTGGATCGAAATGCCATACTCAATCAAATCGATCAGTATGCGGACGATACGCCGAAGCTGATCGATTATCGAAAGAGCATAAGAAAAGGGAAGGTGGACAAAGATCCAAACTCGCCCGCTTTCAACGACTTTTGCAAGGCATACGAGACTGCTGCGAATGCGGCGGCCCTCCCGCCCGATCAACAAATCTATGTCGGCCCCTTCGCCCTTGATCCCGATGCGATGGCAATCGCACGGCAGGTCGAGCGTGCCATGGCAACTGCTGCGGTTACTGACTCGATAAATAACACGTTCGACCGCATCAAGAAGTTCATCGCTGACGACAAGAGTGCGACAACTCATCTCCTCGCGCCGGCAACTCCTACAGAGGCCGGTAACCCGGGCCCTGACGATTACTATCTGACCAACGCCTTGCGCAACGAGACTGTGCTCGAGCAACAAGAGCCGGTATACGGGGTGTTCCGCGACTATTATCGCAGCGAGTTGATCAAGCAATACTACGTCAAGACGAGCAAGCAGCCTTGGGCGCCAGCGACGCTGGACTCGATGGATGTCGAATTTTTCGCCCACGATAACCGCCCGAATTGGCAGCCCACGGCGAGCGGCGTGCCGCGGAGAATTCCGCCTGCAGACCCGCGTGGGTATCGCGAAACAGCGCTTCGCGCGAATTTTATCCAGCAGATTGTCGGGGACGATCCCGCCACTTTTGCCGAACTTAGCGATGCAAGGCTCGCGCAGCCGAGCAGGCTGGCCTTCCGTATCAATTGCGCGCCGGCGCCGAATGCGACCGCAGAGGAGGCAGGGCTCAATTATAGCTCCGACGCTTCGCCACAGACGCCAAACAGCGGTGGGTTCGCCTATCCCGAACTCGCTTTCACATTCGCGGACCTCACCGATTGGTCGCGGCACGAGCCGGCCGTCACCTTGCGTGCGCGCAAATTGTTCAGCGGGAACACCAGCGGAATCGTGCCGCCGATCGGCACGCGCGCCGCCAATCTCGCCGATCCCGAGGTGCTCACCTATCAGGGGATCTCGCGTGGCGGCGTCAACGCCGAACAGAGACTCGGAGAAATTCGCGCCGCGCTTGCCAGAAAGCCGACGCTCTACGAAACCGCGATCGAGATTCCGGCACGCCTCACGTTGTCCACCGCGCAGGACGCTATCTGGTTCGACAGGCGTAAATTGCCTTGGCAGGTTGTGCATGAGAACGCCGGAGCGGTGCCGGTGGTTGCCCCGTCGGAACCCACCGGCGGCGACACCGTCATGAAGTCGGGCGATCCCGTCAGGCGCTCGCATCAACCCCTGTGGGTTGCCCAACTGGCCCTGGATGGGCTGGAGCCCAATCTTCGCATTGTCGATTCGCCCGACCTTCGGCCCAACGCCCTGACGTGGCTGAAACCCGGCGACTTACGCCAGATCGGTCAGGGCGCGCCGCCACGCGGACCGCTCGCTCCTTGGTTTATCGGGCCGGAGCAGATGGATGCGGCAACTCTGACAGCCGAGGGCGTCAACGCCAAGATGCCTCCCGGCACGCAGGTACCGAAGCCGCCGGCGCCGACTCTGGTGCCGGTTCCGACGCCTGCTTCAGAAACGGAGCTGTGTACCCCGCCCTTGCGCAACCGCATCTGGCGCATCCTGCGCCTGCTCTGCGGCCGCGATGACGACCGCAAGACACTCGGCAACCTGCAGTTCTTCCGCTCGGCGCTCGATGCCTACGACCGCCATGAGCTGGTCCTGCTTTCTTCCGCCTACGGCCTGCCGGTCATCGGCAAGCGCAAGCCGCGCGATGGCGATCCGGCCGGCTTGGAGACTGCGGGCGGCCTGGTCACCGGTTCCGGCCAGATCGAACCGGGCGACGATTTTCCGGTGCTGGACGCCGACGACGCCCAGGCTATCCAGCGCCCGCAACAATTGCGCGTTCGCGAGCTTTGGCTGAGCGCGCTCGGCGGATCGCTTATCCACGATACGCAGTTCCTGCCTTCAGCCGGCGCCAACGATTTGTGGGGTGGGAAGATATTCGA
Source organism: Bradyrhizobium sp. CB82 (assembly GCF_029714405.1). NCBI lineage: Bacteria > Pseudomonadati > Pseudomonadota > Alphaproteobacteria > Hyphomicrobiales > Nitrobacteraceae > Bradyrhizobium > Bradyrhizobium sp. CB82. Next base: position 972,065 of record NZ_CP121650.1, read on the forward strand.
TGGCTTTTCGATCGAGCGTTGGCGAGCGGAGATCGTGCTCGGGCGCGATATCGTCGGAGAGGTCGTCTACAAGGGCTATTTGTTCCCGCTTGGCCATCGCGCCTCGCTCGTCAAGCTGACGGAGCGCTTGTTTCTGCGATCGGAAACGCTGGGCGTGAAAGCGGTGCTGGTGCAACGCATTTTCATCCGCGTCGGGCGCAAAACGCAGGCCTATCCGGCCGTGGGTCAGCCGTTCGACGGGCGTCTGTGGTGCGCGCGGGACGTCACAATGCTAACCGTGCAGACGCCAGACCTGCAAGACCCCTATCAGTTGCCCAAGGTTCCCGCCAAAAATCCCGAGAACCTCGTGGGAGGCCGCATCGACCTGGCAGGGGCTCCCGGCCTCGCGTTCTGGCCGCGAGTGAACGAGACCGACCAGGGGCTGGTCAAATTTGATTTCACGATCGACGGCGCCGAGACGTCGATGCCGCTGATCTTCGTCGACAACATCGCGGCAACCAACGGTGCGTCGCTAAAGGCACTCGTCGAAACCTATCGCAGATGGCCGGATTGGGTATCGCGCCGCACCGCCGCGCTTCGCGATCAGAATATCCGCTATGCCCCGGAAACAAAGACCGGCGACTGTACCCTGAAGACCCAGAGTATCGTCGTCAGCGTGCATGGCGGTTTGAAGAGCTCCGGCGGTGTCTGGAACGGAGACCTTACCGCCTACGATACCAACGCGATCCTCGAGGGCGCCGAACAGCCACCGTTCTATCCCTCGGTAGAGGCTGCGACCGTCCGCCTCGAGAACGTCGAGCGCTTCAGCGGCGGTGTTCCGCGGCCCGTGGACGTGCAGTACGACGGACGTTATGTGCGTTTCGGATTTTCACCGAAAGCAGCCGGCTCGGACAAGCCGACAAATCCGCTCGAGGTCTTCCTCAACCTTCGAACATGCATTTCCATGTCGATGGGCAGCAACGGCGACCGTAGCGGAGCGATCGGCCGGCCGGAGTCGAACATCGTCGCCATCGGCCGGGGAAATGGCCCGATCGGCGCGGGCGGAGCGATCATCTACGAAGCGTCGGGGCCGGCGTCATCCACCGATCCCTTGGGCACTCCGGAGCCCCGGGGGCAGGTCCCGGTTTCCGGCGGTGTCAAATTGATTGATCCGGTATCGCCGGCCCCGGAGTTTCATAACCTGCTCTCGCTCGCCGATTTCTTCGATCCGCAAAATCCGTATCTTAACCAGGTCAAGCAGGCCTCAGGCGCCGCCTCGCTCCCGACCACAGGCGTTCCCGCGCCTCGCGCTTCGAACGCGGCAAGCGCGGCTTCGGATGCGATCGACGACATCCGTAAAGTTCTGAGCGCCTTCTTTAGTGACACGGCCATGATTTTGGGCGTTGTCAGCTATCGCCATCTGCTTCAATTCCTGGGCTTCGATTTCGCTTCGCTTCTTGAAGCGGCTCCGGTTCTGCGCGAGACGTTGCAATTCGGCTCGGACGACGCACTCGGTGGAGACCCGCAAGAGCTGGTCCAGGAAATACACACTCACGTGCTGGCTCCGCTACAGGACGCGATAAGGAAACTGGAGACGCAATGGCAGAACCTGAGTAACGACATACAGAAGCAATTCCCCGGGAAGGGCATCAGCCTCGCGCAGGTCTTTCCCGAAATCGATTCGGGTTTGCGCGACCTCGATGGAAAAATCGCCACTGCGCAGCGGGACGACGATCCGGTCCGCTTGTTCCTCGATCTTGCCGCCGTTTACGAGAGTGCCCGCGCGTTCGCCGCCGCGCTCGACCGCATGGCCTCCAACCCGGTTGCACGACTGCAGACCGCGGCAGTGGGTGCGGTGCAGGACGTGCTTGCACAGTTCCAGCAGCCGACGGCGCTGTTCCGGGACACGATGGCGCAGCTCGGAACGGATCTGGCCAGCATACTCAACGCGGACACCATTGACACCTGGCTGAAGAACCTTGTCGGGCAGGATACGAGCGACGAGCTTGACGACACCCTGACGTTCGAGCTTGCCGCGCCCGATCTTGCAGCCCTCGCCCAAAACACCGCCACCGGGATCGGGACCTCGTTGGACGACATCAACAAGCAGTTCAAGAGCGATTTGAAGCTTGAAGTTTCAGATTTTGCAAAGGCCATCATTGGCGATGTTTTGGCCAACAAACCGACTGGTGAGACTTTCAAGAATTTTCAGACGGTTGTCGCAGCTAAAGTCAACACGGCAATCGTGCAAGCCAAGACGGCTGTCGAGGCCCAGCTTGGCAGCGCTCAATCACAGGCCGTTTTCATCATAGAATCGGAGCTCGACACTTTCCTGCTGTCCGTAACCCAGGATCCCGATAACGCCCCCATGCTGCGGGAAGTCTATGGTGCGGTTACATTCATATTCGCCCTCATCGACAGGGCCAGCCAGCTGCGGGCCCATATTTCAGCCGGCAATATCGACAAGTCGCTCGGAGATTTGGCGGCCCTTTCGGATATGATTATTGGTGTCGGGCAAGAGCCATTTACCCGGATCGACCAATCCTTGAGACAGGGCTTCAAGGGACTCCAGGCCCAACTTGCGACGTCCGATTTGATGCCACCCACGGCCGGCAACGATTTCACGACCTTCACGGCGGAAATAGCCAACTGCAAGACCTACCACGATTGGACGCCAGCGCAGAAGAAAGGCAACTTCCCGCCTCCGACCTCGACGCCTGCCGCCAACGATCCGATGAAATCGCTCGACGCCTTCATCTCGGCTGCAAAATCGGCTCAGAAGGTAGTCAACGATGTCGCCGGGCTCGTGGTGGACAATGCAAACAACTTGCAGGAAATACAGACTAAGGCGGCCGCAGCGGGCGTCGATATTTCGCCCTACCTGGATTTGATCCGCAACGCCCGTGTGCTCATGGAGGGGCCGGCTGCAAACACCGCCGATTTCGGCCTGGTGGGCGATGCCAGCGCGTTGTATTGCGCCTTCGTTACCGGACTTGCCCGAATGGGCGCCGCGGTCTCCCTGATTCCGAAGACCGACTGGACGAACGTCGACAAGGATATTGTCGTCAAGCTGACCGGCTACGAACAAGCTTGCGCTCAGTCTGCCGGTGACATCGGCGACGCACTGGCGAAGGCGACAAAACGTCTTGCGGACTTTATCGAGGCGAACAAGACCGTGATCGCGGGCGCCGCCCTTCTTGGAGCTGCGCTTGACGCGATAGCCCAGATCCCCGGCCTCTCGATCAGCAATCAAATCAACAGCTATTCCAGCGACTGGAAGGACAAGGAAAAAGATGTCGCTGCCGCTCTGGCGGCGGCAATAAATGTTCTGATCAAGTTCCTGGTAAACGGAGGCAAGTTCGCCGCGGCCGTCAAGACGACGCTCGTAAACGCTCTGTCTTCGCTCGACACTTTGCTTGGCAAAATCGGTTTGAGCCTGAAGCCGGAGGAAGATAAGCTGAACTCGGCGCTGAAAGATCTCGGCGACGTGTTTGGGAAATTTGCGAACTACACCCCGATTGGGCCCGCGCCGGCAACGATTGCCGGTCTTCTCGCAACCCCGGTCGTTACCTCGGGCACGACGCCGACCGTCCAGACGCTCTTTACCAGCACGACAGAACAGACTTATCAGCAGCTCTCCGTCGCCCTGCACAAGGCCGAAGCCGCCGTCTTCGCCGGGTGGCGCGCCCTGCAGGCACGCGCCAAGGGACTGCCGCAATATCTGCAGCGTGCCGTGGTCGTGGCGGCACAGGCGCCGTTACAGACGTTCAGTTCGGCCTACAAGACGCTCCTCGAGCTTCGCAACAGCGCCGCCGAGAAGATCAACTCGCCGTTGCTCAGTCTTCAGGCGCGGCGCTCGCTGTTCGTCGCTCCTGTCTACACTTCGCCGCCGGGTGTCGACGTCAACGACCCGACCGATAACGACGCGATCCTTCAAGCTCTCGAAAGCAAGGACCGCCTGGCCGAAGAAGCCGGCGTCCTGAAAAATATCGCTGCCTACACGCCGCCGGCCGCGCCGCCCGACCTTATCATCGGCAATTTCGTGCGCTTCCTTGACAGTTGGACCACGGGAAAATCTGCGCCTCTGCAAATCGCCAGGAACGTTCAGGATCTTGCGGCGCAAGTGCTCAAGGGGAACATCCTTGCGTTGATCGACGTCGCGGCCTTCCGCGATGCCATTCTTGATGCGATCGCGCAACTGGTGCCGACCAAGGCGGTGTTCTCCTACAATTTCGCCAGTACTGTGACCGAAGAGCCTGATTCCGACGCAATCTTCCAGGCGCAGCTGGGCTCGCGTTTCGTGCTCACCACGAAGATCGAGGTCGATCTGCTTAACGAAGGCAAGACCGATTTCGCCGCGTCGGGTTCTCTGGGCCCGTTCGCCATCAAACTGGTGGGCTCAGTCATCGACGCGCTCACGCTACGGTTCGGCGGCGCCGGTTTTGTGGCGAACAACGGCGCGGCTCCGCGTTTTGATGTTGCCTACCAGTCCTACGAGGTCGGCCCGGCTCTCGATTTCATCCAACAACTGCAGGCCTACCTGACGCCCAGCGATGGTGCCGGTTTCCATATTGGGCCGCTCGATTGGGCGCTTGGAATTGAAGTGGGATACGGCGTCAACCTTGGAAGCATCGGAATCGGGGAAGTTTCCTTCTTCAACATTATTTTCGACGTGTCCGCCGATCTGCCGTTTACGTCCGCTGGGGCGTTGTTCAAGACGTCGCTCGGAACGCGGCTGGCGCCATTCACGATCAGCATACTTCCCTACGCCGGATCGGGCTATTTCTCGCTCTTCTCGGCCGCCGACGGAATCCGGGGCTTCGAAGCCTCGTTCCTCTTCGGAGGTGGCGGTTCGCTGAGCTTCGGCCCGCTGGAGGCGCAGGTTCAGGTTCAGGTCGGCACCTTCATCCGGGTTCTCAAGGTCGGGGAGGTCAATTCGACCGAGATCGCGGGGAGCTTCCTCGCCGCCGGCAGCATGACGATCTGGATTTTCAATTTCGCGGCGAGCCTGTACGTCAGCCTCGGCGAAGACAACGGCAATATGTATGGCGAGGCCATTTTCACCTTCTCGTTCTCCGCGGGTTTTATCGACTACTCCTATTCGGTCGCGGCATCGCACAACCAGCCGCAGCTTGGCTCGTCAAGCGGCGGGGACAGTGGGGAACTCGAGCCGGGGTTGCTGCAGCCCGTCACGCGCTTTGCGGCCCTGAACGATCGGAACGTCATCAGCGATGCAGTCGAGCCGCTGATCGTCGCCGCCGGTGCTGCTGAGGCTCCGGGCGCTGCGAAGCCGCCGCCTCAACATGCGGACGTGATCTCCAGGGCGATCTGCCAATCGGAGGATTGGAAGAAATACGCCTCGTATTTCGATGTCGAGCTCGTGCAATAGGTGGCTGCCATGGCGAGTCCTCCTTCTCCAATTTCGGGTCCAAAGGTCGCTGCCTATATGCGCGTCGTCGCCAACGGCGTCGCCAAGAACGGTCGTGTCAAGGCCACTCTGATCGTCACTCCGCAATCGCCGGCCGCGGGCGTGGCTACGGATTTGAATCTTACGACATGGCCGGGTGATATCGTCAAGCATCTGGCAGGGCTTGCCGCACCGGAAAAGTTTCCGGTGTGGTACAGCTTGACCGACCCCAGCGCTGGGGCGGTGACGCCCACACGGCTCGGCAAACCAGCCTTCGTGGCCCTCGCGGATGAAGCGAACGGCCTGCGCGACCTCAATGACCTCTGGGCGAGGGCGATCACCGGTGCCGGCGATTCCAGTCCGTGGCAGACGCTCCTCGCCGACATCGATCGAAGCGTGAGCGGCCAAAAAAGCTCCGCCGACCTCCAGCCGTCCTATCAATCGGATCCCACGAAGGCCGAGATGCTGGATAATGGGGCAATCGTCGCTCAGTCGCATGACCCCACGAAGAAAACGATTGTCAAGGGCGTAGTCCCCAACCCGCAAACGGGTTACGCCATCGATATCGCTGCTGCCAGGGCGCAGCGCGTGACCCGAAAGCTGGCGATCGGACCGTATCTGCCAGGCGACCAGGAGCAGATCCTCGACACAGAGGTTCCGGAGCGGGACCGCGCGAAGTTCGCCGAGCAGCGCAAAAAAGTGCTGCTGGACCGGTTGAAGGCTTCGGTCGATGGCACCGATCCCGACCGCCAGCGAAGCAAGGCGTATTTCGACGCAGTCAGGACCGCGCTCGGTGACACTACGGCAGCCGCCGCGCCGGCTGCCGGTCCGGCGCCGACTGCGGTGACGGCCGCAGCCGCGATCGCGCTGCCGATCGCGCCCGCGGCGCAGGTCCTCGGCAAGCAAGCGGCTGGCGGTGCGGCCCCGCGGCCTTCGCGTGCCGCACACGTTTATAGCAGCTGGACTCAGTGGTCGCGCCAGCATCAACAGTCTTCCGCCGCGATTCAAAAGGTTTCCGCGGCGGGTGCGGCGCCGGTCAAGCCGAAAGGACCGCCGCCTGACTCGCAGGCGAAACTGCTTTCGATCTATTACAGCCTGCAAGGCGATCCGATCTTGTCGCGGCTGTTCGGATTCGCCTTCGACATCGAGTTCGACATTCCAAATGATCGCCATGACGGCGGCGATGTCTGGCTCGCCGCCGGCGACGCTCCGATTTCGATCTGGACCAAGGCGCGTTACGCGGTGCAGGACGGGGAAGACAAGACAAGGCGTTTCTGGCCCGCGCCTCGCTTCGAGAACCCGGACGCCTCGATGGCTCTCACCCGGGAGCAGATGCACGGGGTGTTCGACCTTGGTCAGGGTTACGAACAGGCTAATCCCCAGCCGCATTACTATCTGACGTCTCTCGCAGTGCGCGGCGCCGTCTCGGAAGCGCTGGACGGCATTGAGACGGTTGACAAGGGCGAGCGTCATCAAACGAGTGGATGGACCTTCCTTGACAGCGGACGCGCGGCACGAACCGCGCGCGACCTTGCCGTCGCCAACCACCAACGCAAAGCGTACGGTGACCAAAATGCTGTTGTGTTGCATGCGGAAGAGCTGACGATTGGCCGGCGCCTTGACGTCCTGGCCATAGGTCCCAAGCAAAAAAACGTGCAGTGGCGCAGCTTGATGAATCGCTTCGTCGAGTTCACCAGTCTATCGGGGGCGGTGAAGGAACGGCTGGACGCGATTGTCGCCGACCGTATGCTAAAGGGCAGGATCCTCGACGAGGCGGCCTTTCAACTTGTGTCGCGCTCGATGCCGATCGTCGGCGAGCAGGAGTCCGGCTCAGGCGACAGCCGCAACGTCGAGGCTGTCGTCGAGGAGGCGTTCCTGTCGTGGGACGGAACGCCGCTTGCCGCGCTCACGTGTAAGTCGACCGCTAACAGTTCCGGAAGCGAGGTCTTGCCGGTCAAGCGGGCTTACGATCTGCCGACATCCGACTTTCCGGAATTGCGTCCGCCGCCGCTACGTTACGGTGTTGGTTACGTGTTCTCGATCCGCTCCGAATTCCTGGGCGGAGGCTCGCCTACTCTGGACGACGCATCGCGATGGCATGAGGCACAACACGGCAAGACGACGTTGCCGCCTAGCGACAATAAAGGCATGAAGAAGCCCCGGCGCTTTCTGCGTCAGGAGGCGATCGCAGCCCCGATCTTGATGCTGCCGGACAACCTGGTTACCGGGAGCAACGGCGAGATGGGCTTTGAGTCGCCGGCCCGGGCCGTTGTGCGCACGGCGACCGCGGCAGACAAGCTCGCCCCCGGCGAGGCGAACGAGAATCAACATGGTCCCGATCATGTCAAACTTGCGGATCGGGCTCGGCCCGATTCCACGATGCGCGTGTTCATCGCGCCACGGGCGGGAATTGATTTTTGTGCCCGCCACGGAGTTTTCGACAATGCCGGCACGGCCTTGCAGCGGCTCGGCGGCGGACTATTGAACGTGGAATTTCATGTCGACAAGAAAGTGCAGGCTTTCCCCGTGGCTGTCGTCATGCGGAACACCGGCTTCAACGCCGACCGGCTCATCTATCGCAGAACTCCCGGCAGAGCCAGTTCGACCCTCGAGGACGGCGATGCCCTGGGGGCCACCATCTTCCATCCGTTGCCGGCCCCGGTTAAACGCGAAGGTGGCCGCTCCTATCTGCCCGACCCCGCGGCCGAAACCATGTCGCTGCGGCTGCGCGTCACCGGATCCGACAAGTATCTGAAGCACGACGTGCTTGTCGAACTCTATCAGAACGGAGTGGATGCAGATTATCCGAATGCACTGCCGGTTATGGTCACGGTGGAGAAAGTCAACGCCCAACGCGCAAAGCCGGCTCAATTGGTAACCGATATACTGCTCGGAGATCCAAAGGCAATCGTCCGCATTCGCGAGGGCGGCAAATGGGGGCCTGATACGCCGGGCGCCGGGGGTGTTCGGGCACGCCACCTGCGCGTTGTGCTGGCGCCAGGAGAAAAGTTCGACCTTGAGGCCACTTGCCTGCCCAGCAAGGTGAAACTCGCCCAATGGTTCTCCCTGCCCGAAAACATCGGGGTTCAACATCATCTGGCAACCCTCTTGCCGGCAGCCAAGCAGGCGCTTTGCGTTTCATGCGGCGAACCGCAGCAAAAGCTGACCGCGGCGGTTGCCAATGTTGCCGCCGGCACAGGGCTTGGTGGGTACGCGCCGCCGGACCAAGGCGGCCTCGACGCGGTTGCCAAGGAGCTTCTCGATTGCGTTCGGGATCGTTGGCAGCTCACCGAGGTGGCGGCGGCGACAACGCTACGCGTCGAGCATGCCGTCAACGCGCCGCAGAATGCGGTGTCGCTTGCCAAGGTCGCGATTGTGCGCCCGGGTACGTCGAGCCCGCCGGATTCCGGGCTGCCGTCCGACTCCGTTGCAGGGTCATCCACACTTTTGCTCACGGGAGAAGTTCTGGTCGACCTCGAGCAGGTGGACGCGGTCGACATCGTGGCCGAGGTGGTGAATCCAGGGGGTACACCGTTTGACGAACCTGCCCGCGGCCGTGGCGTGCTCGCCAGGAGGGCGGGCCGCTGGCCGACTGTTCTGAGCAACGAAGGCAAGCGCAGATACAAGCGCAAGCGCGCCGTGTTCGGATTCGACGTCGATGCCAACGGCAAGACCAGGCTTCTGCGGGAAACGGTAACATTGCTCCGCATCCAGAATCTGCCTGATCCTCGCGCGGCAGTTAATCCTGTGTCGGGGCCGGCGATCTTTCTTGACCCCGAGCCCTGGAAAGCACGAAAAGCGCGGCTGAATCTGGGCGCTTTGCACTGGGCCGCCCGCAACGGGCAGCCTATCCAGATTCCCGTTGCCTCGGACGGCCATCCCGACCAATCCGGCACGGTTGCAACCCACACGATCGGTGTGTCGCGGCCGCACGAGATTTCCGATACGCGGGCGCGTTTCCTAAGGTTGTATGCAGTTGCGGTTTCCCGTTTTGCTCGGTCCTTCGAAACCGCACCGATGTTCGCCGATGACGGCAAGGAGCACCTCCTGCATCGCCGTCAGCCGCTTTACGATAATGAGCAACGCAAGACCGGAGCCACGATCGAGGCGTGGAGCAACGCAACCGCTCGTCCCGCGCCTGCGGCCGCCAGGACGCCGACGCCCTTCTTTGCAATCAAACGGGTTGCAGAGGAGGATCGTGGTCTTACGGTTCAGACGTTCGTCCGCAAATGCGGCGTCCGGCTGCGCTTCGATCGGGGAATGTTTTCAGCCGGCGAGGGTGAGCGCATTGGCATCGTGTTGTGGCCGCCCGATATTGTGAAGCAAAATCCAAACGATCTGGAGGACAATACGGTCAAATTCGCCGGCCGGACGATGACGCTGAGTGATTTCGTGGATGCCGATCTGGGCGATGGCGGCCAATACATCTCGCGATGGGGTGGCGATCCGATCCGTTCCGATCCCACTCCGCAGAGGGGGTGGTTCATGCCCCCGACCGCATTCGCCTGTCTCAATCCGGCAGAGGCGGGCGAACCACAGGCGCACGATCCAAAATATGTCCCGAGCGTCAAGATGCCGATCATGGTGACGAAACCGCCGGGCTCCACGGACGGAACTCCGGTGGCGGACTCGTTGACGTTCATGCAGGTCGCATTGCTGACTTTCGAGCCCTATTTCGACATTGAAGCCGAAGAATGGTTCGTCGACGTCGCGATGGACGCGGCCCGCGCGACCGATCCCTTCGTTCGTCTCGGCCTCGTGCGCTATCAGCCGAACACGGTCGGCGGCGAGCTCCAGGTCTCGACCCCGGTGCGGGTGTGGACCCAGCTGCCGCCGCGCAGGACCTTGACCCTGAAGCCCCGGCTGACCAAGGACGGCGACGTTACTCTGGACGCGATGGTGTGCGGCCAAGCGAGCGACGGCATCAAGCCGCTTCCGGACGATGCTGCCGCGATCCTGCTGAACGATCCGAACGGAGAAGCGGCTGCCGCGCGCCGCGCCGTCTGGAATCGTCTCCAGCGTGCGAAGATGGTCTTGAAGGTCCTGCACGAGACGGAAGATGACGATTTCGGGAAGCGACAGACCAATGTATTCCCGGGCGAGGCGGTCGACTTCGACGGTGGAACGATGAACGACGGCATCATTTCATGGCCGATTTCCGTGACGATACCGCAAGTTCGCTTGAAGGACCTGGGTCCCGGCCGGCTTGTTGCGATCGTCGAGGAGATCGAGGAGCGCTTGCCGGCCACCTATCCCAGCGAGCCCATCAAGCTCACCGACCTGTTGAAGGACGAGGTCGTTCTGCAGTCGGGTCCAAGGTTCATCGCAAGAGTTCCTTTCTTGGAAAGGAAGTGATTTTTTTGCGATACCGAAATCCCACGGTGGATGCCGAATAGAGCAACAACGAGGTACAAGATGCGACTGATACTGGCGTTTTTTCTCTTGCTGCTATCGCCCTTGGCTTATTCCCAGGCCTGTTCGTGCGGCCCGGATTATTGTCAAAGCGATGCCCGTTATCCCAAGCTACTGGCGAAGAAGAAGGCGTCATTGTCTGCCAGCTATCCGTCCGATCTCGTCGGCTTGCTCGACCGCGACGGCGCGTGCGTCGCTCGTGTTGAGCAGGCACCGGACGGCTTTAGCCTGATGACAGTGGGGTCCGATGGAAACAAGTTGACCATAGCCTGGGACGAGGACAACGAGCGCATTTCGCGCCAGCAGGTTATGGATGGCGTGGCACGCGCGTACTACAAGTTCAACACAGCGCGCCGGTTCTCGTGCTGTAACGAGCCGAATTACGATGCTCAGCCGGATTGGGACGCGAACCTCGGATTAAACACTGGCATTGCCATAGCCTGCACGATCAGCAGCAGCGGTGTCGTCTGCCAATGAGGAGTTCGGATTGAAGTGCTGAGATCGGCTCGTTCGTTCAGATAAGGGGATTTGACGGTGTTTTATGGCTTGAACAATGTTCTGTGCGGAGGACATAAAGTCCCTCTCGCAGCCGATCCTTTCGTCAACGGAAACTGGAATCCGGAGAATACTTGGGCTGCAAAAACTCAAAAAGGAGTTCTCTATGGCAAAAGTACAGATCGAGATCAAAAATGGCGATAACAACGACAACTTCGTGAGCGTGCAAGATCGAAACTTAGCCGGCGTGCCGACCGTATGGAATGCGAAGCGATTGAACGGTGGCGCTTCGGATTGGTGCGATCTCGAAGTCGATGGCAACGGCGATACTCACATGAACTGGACGGCAACACGAACCGACGATCCAGCCCAGACTCGAACGGAAACTGACGTGGTAGGAATCCCTGGTGGACAGCCTGTGTTCGTCACATGCTCATGACAGAGCTGGCAATTACTTTTGGCTTCGACGACGTAGTGGGAACGAGCAAGAACCCGCCGATATCCGTCGGCGTGAAACCTCCGTTTCCGCAACCCGAAGACAGCGCTGCTGACGGAGCGTTATTTGAGCCAGCGACTTCGCGGGCGAGCACTGCCGGACGCCGCACGGATTGGCCGGGCTAGAGTAGCAAACGTCAGTGCGTCGTTCGATAATGCCGCGCTGCGCTACAGACCAAGGGTCAAGCTGACCTTGACCGCTGGCCGGGACCACACCTATACTATTTCTTTAATAAAGGTGTTTCGCGTTGGCCACCTGCGCGCGCGTCCAAGCTATCACATCGCCGAGATCCTGAGCATTAAGTGCTAAGCGAATCAGGATCGAAAAAAGGTCCTCGCTTACATCGCCTTCCGCCGCGGCTTGCTTCGCGTAATGACGCGCCGTGTCGTCGTCGCCCATCAGAAATTTCACGCGTGCAGCCAGTCCGATGTCGTAGTATGGCGGATTCGACGATTTTTCATCATGCGAGATCTGGAGCACGCCCAGAGCAAGGTAGCTCAAAGTGTCCCTAAGAAGCTCGCGTCCGACCGACAGCGGCGTCCCGGCCGACGCCGCACTGGCAGCTCGGCTCAACGCTTCAAAGGGATAAACCGTTACCACCTCATTGATCGCCGAGGCGAGAACCGGATAGTACTCGTCGCGTACCTTCGGGAATTCTCTGAGTTCGCCCTGGAAACCCGGCATCGGTATTTCTAAAGCGTGATGGCATTAAGTTCGATAGCCTGAATTTTTGAGGTAGTTGGCGCATTCCTCTGAGGTAAAGGCATCGAGTGCGTTGCCGATTGCGGCGCAGACTGCGTCGACAGTTCGCGCGGCAGCTTTGCGAAGCAGGTGCTTGAGCTTGGCAAAGACCTGCTCGATCGGGTTCAGGTCGGGCGAGTATTTTGGCAGGAAGAAGAGCTTGGCCCCGACCGAACGGATGAGCTGGCGAACTGCTTTGCTCCTGTGGCTGCCGAGGTTGTCCAAGATGACGATATCGCCGGGTCGAAGGACGGGCAGAAGAACCTTCTCGACATAGGCGCGAAAGCTCACGCTGTCGATCGGCCCCTCGATGAACCATGGCGCATCGATCCGGTCGTGGCGCAGGGCCGCCAGGAAGGTCATAGTCTTCCAGCGGCCGTGGGGAACCTTGGCGTGAAGTCTACACCCGCGCGGCGCCCATCCCCGCAAGGGTGCCATATCGGTCCTGGTCCAGGTCTCGTCGATGAAGACCAGGCGCTCAGCTTCGACGCGATTTTGATACTTTGCCCACTGGGCTCGTCGCCGCGCCACCTCGGGTCGATCCCGTTCGCCAGCCGCCACGCTTTCCTAAGAAACGGCGATGCTGGGAGGTGGGTCTATGGGCTGGAGTACAAAGCCGAAGGCCTTGGCTCGCCGATGCAGATTGGCAATCACCCGCGCACGGTATCGGGTCTCGTAGGAGGACGCGCCCGGATCTACATAGTGCATCCCGTGTTGCACCGCGTTATAGAACAGCACTGCGATCTTGCGCGCCGTGGCGGTCACTGCCTTGGCCTTGCCGATGCGAGCTGAGAGTCGTCTGTAGAAAGCGCCTAGCGCTGTATCGGTTCGTCCCACGGTTGCCGCAGCAAGCCGCAGAAGGGCCGCGGCTCGGTTCCCCGAGCGGCGTGTGCGCGCCGAGAGCACTTTGCCGCCGGAGATCTTGTTACTCGGCGCCAAGCAGAGCCAAGACGTAAAGTGTTTTGCGCTCGGCCAAGCGCAGAGGTCGTCGCCGCACTCAGCGATAAGCTTAAGTGCGAGGTAGGGGCCGAGACCGTCGATCTGGGTAACGTCCTTGCCGAGTAGCGCGAACAGCGCTGCGCGGACATCAAAGAGCATCGCATTTTGTTGATGGGATCTATTCTGACGTGCTGCTGGCAATTGACCTCCTTCGCGACGACGAAGGCCGCTGAGCTCTTTCAACACGGCCTCGATCCGAGCGTCGCAGGCAAATGCCTTCTGTTGGTACGTGTCGTAGAGGGCGAGTGCCTGTTCGAGGGCGAACAGGTGCTCAACGCGGTAGTTACCGGCGAGCGCTTTCTCGATCGTCTCGACAGTGGCGTGGCAACGCCGATCCCGCATGCGCGCGAGCACTGTCGGATTGCGCTCGCCGGCAAGGATCGCGCGGATGATCCGCAGCCCGGTCACGCCAGTAATATCGGTGACGACGTGATGGAGCTGCACGTTCATTTCAGTCAACGCCTTCTGCATGTGTTGGATGTGAGATGCCCCATACTCCAGCAGACGTTCACGCTGACGGAGGTAGGCACGCAATTCGGCGATTTGACCTCTGGGCCGAAAGCTTGCACGCAGCAGACCGAAGGTGTGAAGCCGCTGCAGCCACTGCGCATCACTGACGTCGGTCTTGCGACCGGGCACGTGCTTGGCATCGCGCGCATTGACAAGGAACACTGCAAAGCCACGAGCGTCGAGGAGCTCAAAGATCGGGATCCAATAGACACTGGTCGACTCCATGACGACCGTGTCGACGCCGCACTCTGCAAACCAGTCGACCAGCCGATGCAGATCGGTTGTGAAGGTACGGAAGCTGCGTACCGGCTCAGGCGCGCGATCTGCATTCACGGCGGCCATGTGCATCGTGGCCCCGACGTCGATCGCGGCCGCATTTGGATGAACCACCGACATCGTGTCGCGGCCCTTGCTCTTCGATTTGTGTCGACCCATTGCCAATCCTCCCTGAGAACGGAAGGGCTGGGCCGCGCTGATGATCAATTTCCTAAACGGGATCGCCTGACGGCGTCACCACTCTCACGTGCGCAACAGCCCATGGACCATGTTTTTTTGCGGGATAATTTGCCACCAAAAAGCTGTCGGCCGCTCCCTTCCGTCACGAGCATAGACCTCAGCCGTTTCTACGCCCACAGGCGGACGCTGTCCGAGATGGTTTTTTTGAAGCTGAGCTTCTCGGCATGTACGAAGTCCCAGACCGAGTGGTAGTCGACCTTCAGACCGCGACCGGCAAGCTCGGTAACGAGACCACGTATGGTGAAATCGCCGTCCTTGATCCGCTGCGACAGCCAGACGGCGTGGTCTCCCGAAACAGCCTTCGGCTTGTGACCGCCCATCTGGCCGGGTTCAACGCTGCCGGTCTGCTCGACCCGCTGCATCCAGCCGATAGCCGTGCTGATCGCTACTCCAAACTGTTTGGCCGCCTGATTGCGGGACATCCCGCCCTCGATCGCAGCCACGACACGCTTGCGAAGATCCAGAGAATACGGCTTGCCCATCCATGCTGGCCTCCGTCCAGCCAGCATGATGAATCAGAAACAAGCTGATTTGGGAATCCCAAATCGATTCAACTTAACCCCATCCCGCTTTAGACTTCTCCAAACGAAGAAAAACGTTGAGACGAAGCTGCGATCCTTTGAGCTCTGTTCTACTAGTGACGATTGCGGTCGTGAGATCACTTGGGAGAGGACACCTTGCGCCCGCCGCCGGGGTGTAGGAGATCCTCGGGAAGTTGGCGAACGGTGATGTCAGCCCGAGGCGCAGATCGTCCTTCAGTGGGAGCGCGCCGGTGTCCGCTTGCGTCGCGCAATCAACTACGAGCCGGATTTGTCCGACACTGTCATCGCGTGTGGTACTAAGATAACTCTTCAAGGTCGTGGAAATATCACCGAGAGCGGTGCTGCGAAGGCCTTTTTCATCAATCACCGTCACCGGCCCGACGCGCACGGTCTTCCCCTCGGGAAGATTCAACTCACCTGTCCAAATTACGAGGCTCTGAAATTTATGTAACTTGCTCGCGAGGTGGAACACGTTCTTTGTCCGCAGCGAATCGGCGCGAGGGTCGGTTGGGGAGATCACGACAACGCCGGGCTCGGCACCCAGCAATAGCCGTAGCGTTTCGGTGAATGATGAGGCGTCGAGTGACGTAAAGGAGGCTAGGGCGTCGTCTAGAATCCTCGTGTCCTCCATGGCGACAACTCGAGTTTTGGTCTCGTGAGCCGAACTGGCGGAAGGCTGTGCCGCAGCCGGGATCGCTGCTACGAGAAGCCCAATGCCTATAAGCGCGGCGCGCATACTCGTTCCCACTAGAGCCATTATCGTAATCCTGCCATCGATTCATGGGTTCGCATTCTGGCCTATTTTTTTGAGCGCTTTCCCCCAGCTTTTCGTCACCTGTTTGGCAAACTGATGCGCGACCGTGCCAAACGCTTTGGCCGACTTGAGATCGTCCACAGCGATTTCGTCTCCAAAGTCGGCTGAGTATCGCTCGGCCTCGCTACCCCAGGGATGCCGCACCTCCCACCTTAAGACAAATTTGTCCTGCTGCTGCCCGACCAGAGTCGCGTTCAACTTGTATTCTGACAGGCGCTGAATCAACTTCATCCTCTGTGTGCTTTCCTTGGCTTGCCGTTCGCAGGAGAGAGCGTCGGTCCACAACAAACGGAATTGCCGCAGCTTAGCTTCGCTCTTCCACAGGTTCGATAGCTCGTCTGCGATCATCGCCGGACCAAGCTCGACGATGTATAGCTTTGCTTCGTCCGGCGGCACGATCGTCAGACAATCGGCGAGCACATGGCCATTCTCGCCGAATTCGGGATGGAGCTTGATGAAACTGTGAACGAGCTTCACCGAGTACTCCTCAGTAAACGGTTGGTCGGGCGCGCTCGGTACGGTTGCATAGTCTTTGTTTATTGTAACCGCGCTTAATCCGTTGCCATCTTGATTGATCACAATAAGGGCGGGGGACGCGGTTATAATATCTCCCGCTTGCTGGATCTGAACGATCGCCAAGTATAGCCGGCTGTACCCACCGGCGAGCTGCCCCATTTGAGGGGTTACGACGGGATCCCGAATGAGGTCGTTGATCTTTTTTATCTTCTCGTCCCGACCTCGCCTGTTATCGAAAGCTGCTCGCGACTGGCTCAGAACGGAACTCCAAGTCATCGATCCTCAGATGCCCGATTACGAGCACATCGCGCGCATCGTACAGTGAGTTGCTCTGTGAGCGGCCCAACGAAGAACTTGTAAATCAAATTGACGCTGGCGGCATTGTTGGAGGTCGTAACGTAAAGAGCAAGCACGTCCGGCGATGGCTCGGGGGCAATATTGCCGACCTCGTTTTTGACGAGCCACTCCCGAAAACTACCGGTTGTTCTCGCGATGAACCGATTTTGACCCGACACGCCCTCAGTAACGATGCCAATGAGGTTGCCGGCAGCGTCGAACATTGGTGACCCACTGAAACCCACATCTGCGGCACCGGACAGCTCGAGCGCTCCGATCGTCGATGTTGGAGACACTTCGATTGCCGAAGGTGTTGTGTTGATGAGCAATATTCGCATCGTCTTATCGAGGGAAAATGTTGTGGTCGCACTCGCAACGGGCATGGGTTTGCCTAAACCGAGTTGATCCACGAATTGCATAAGAACGAGCTCGTCCTTCTCGTCCTTGCCCGTAGCTTCTCAATAACCTTGAGGTCCCGCGGATACTCGTCCCGAGCGCCCAGGCTTCCCTCGATCGCATCGGCGGACAGTCTGCCTATGATGTGGCTGACCGTCAGCACATAACCAGCTTGCCCGAGCAGAACGCCATAGCCCAAAATGTTGGGATTGGCCTTCTCTCTAAGGTAGACTAGGAAAGGGCCGCGCACGACGACGAAATCGTCTTTCGTCAGCCATCGTGCAAAGCAGGGGTTTGACAACGACATGCCAATCGTAGCCACCAGTAGGGCCATCCGGGTCCAGTTCAACGTTGTCGTCAACCCGACTGCCAAATTCATCATTCTGCCTCCGACGTTGGCGCGAGCTTAAGGCCGGAGATCGCGACCGCAAACGGCTGTTTTGCTTGGTGTCCCTCCGGCGCACGAATTTCGATGGTCCACTGTCTCGTGTCGTTCGCGTCCGAGCCTATGTCCACCGGCTCTACGTTGTCGACAGTGTTGACAGCTGTTCGGGTGGCCGGCGCATCCGGCTCCTTCGGATCGAGCGACCAAGGGAAGTATCGCTTATGATCTTGGTCAGTAACGATCAGGTCGAGATCATTGACGAGCGATGGGGTGCGGTCGTCAAGTCCGCCCGCGTTAGGCTTCGCTGGTGGGTCGATCCATGCCAGCGTGATACGAATTGGGACACCACCGGAGGTTGCGCGAAGCGCGACTGGCTTTCCTGCACCGACTGAATCGAGGACCAGCGTCCCGCTATCGCCGGCTACTAGGCGCCCGGCCGCGAGCGCGTCGATCGCACCCCATCCGATTTTGTAAGTTGGTCCCGGTTCCGGCGACACGGCAGTGTGAACTAGAACCGCCTTCATCTCATCGGCGGAAAGAACTCTACCGCGCCGTTTTAGGCCGAGTTCCATCATCAAGGCTGCGATTCCGGCGGCGGCCGGACTGGCCATCGAGGTGCCACTTCTGCGCTCGTAGAAATGCCGATTGTAGCTCCCACCGGGCAGGCGTTGGACCGAGGGAGAGTACAGTTGCGCGCCATTAGCGACCAAATCCGGCTTAACCCTCCCGTCGTCTGGTTTCCCGAAGCTGCTGAACATCGTTACTCGTACGATGTCGGGCGACACTTTATCGACGCCGAGCGGCGCGTCTTCCATCGCACCGATGGTGATCACGTTTTTGGCGACCCCGTAGCCCTCCAAGGTGTCGTAGCCGGCGTGCTGATAGTTCGAGGGCCGACGCACCGTCGATGGCTCATAGTCTTGACTTGCCAGACGATAGCTACCGTTCCAGCCGGGAATGATGTTGGGATTATTCGCTCTGCTCCGCTGGTTCCCGGCGGCAACGAAGATCGTCAGATCACGATGGCTAAAGACGAGGTCGTCGATCGAATTCGAAAGAGAGGTGTATTTGCCAAATAGGTAATCTTCGGTTTCGCTGATAGTCGGATTTCCGTTCCAGCACCAGCTCCCGAGATCCTGGGAATATGACCAGCCTCTCAGCTGCCCATACGAATGATTTGCGATGTGAACTCCAGGGGTTTCGTGCAGAGCCGCTTGCATCTTGTTGATAGAATCGTTCCAGTTGTAGGAGATCACCGTCACTCCGGGTGCCATGCCCTCAGCGGTTTTCTCGATGCCTTGGGCTCCGATTGTCCCTGCCACGTGGGTTGCGTGATAGTCCTGCAGTCCGGGGTCGCGCACCTGTACGCGATTGCCGAACTCGACATGCGTCCCGAGGACCGGGCCTTCGTCCCAAACGCCGACCTCGATACCCCCGCCCGTCACATTGTACAATTTGCGGAGGTCGGGGACGTTGTGCGTGAGTTGTGCGTCTAGATTGAAAGGTACGGTGGGGGCTTGGGGAAGCGGAGTGCGGCCGACCGGTGAGACCTCCTCAATGAACAAGACGCGCGGATCATCGGCGAGTCGACGGATCAGTTCTGCATCTAGGTGTTTGCTCTCCAAGAAAATGACCTTGCCGTAATAAACCCCTGAACGGGCGACGTTCGGTCCGATTTCCGCAAGCAGCCTAGCCGCTTCGTATTCGTTCTGCGTCGTTACCAGGATTCGTCGATCGGGCAGCTCGGGCGCGGCGACCGCGGCGTTTTTGGCGAGGATAGCGATCCGCCGGCGCTCTCTTTTGGTGGGCTGTTGAGTAGGGCTTGCAGGGCCGCCGACATCTTCGACGCTGTTTGCTGCTGCGCCACTATATTCCCTGAGACTGACACAAGCCCAAAGTAAGCGCGAAGCTGAGGCCGTTCAGGCTTTGAAGTTCCAGGGCATGAGAGCATCGATCTGAGAGATCGGCCAGCCCCACGCGATCCGTTCGAGAGTTTGGGTGAGCCAGGCATGCGGATCGACGTCATTCATCTTCGCGGTCTGCAGCAGCGTGGCGATGGTCGCCCAGGTCCGGCCGCCGCCGTGGCTGCCCGCGAAGAGCGCATTTTTTCTCGTAATGGTTTGCGGCCTGATGGCCCGCTCGACGGTGTTCGAGTCGATCTCGATGCGGCCGTCGCTCAGGAAGCGCTCGAGAGCGATGCGCCTGGATGTGGCATAGCGGATTGCCTCGGCGAGCTTGGATTTACCGGACAGACGGGGCAGCTCCTTTTCCCACAGATCGAACAGCGCCGCGACGATCGCGGCGGATCTTTCCTGGCGCGCGTTCATCCGCGCCTCTGGATCCTGGCCACGGATTTCGGCCTCGATCTCCCATAGCCGGGCCATGGTCGTGACGGTCTGTGTCGCCAGGCGCGAGCTCTCGTTGATGTGCAGTTCGTAGAATCGCCTTCTGACATGGGCAAAGCACGCCGCCAGTGTCACGCCCTCGTTGGCGCCCGCCGACCTCGCGAGCCGATTATAGGCCGCATAGCCGTCAACCTGCAGGATGCCGGCAAAACCCGCCAGATGCCGCTCGACGCATTCGCCGCTGCGACTGTCCTCAAAGCGATACGCGACCATCGGTGGACCGATGCCGCCAAATGGCCGATCGTCGCGCGCATAGGCCCACAGCCAGGCCTTTTGCGTCTTGCCGGATCCGGGAGCGAGCGTCGGCAGGGTCGTCTCATCGGCGAAGACCCGTTCACCCTGCTTGATCTTCTCGAGCATGTAGTCGGCCAGTGGCTGCAATTCGAAGCCGACCTTGCCCATCCATTGCGCCATCAGCGAACGGTCGAGATCGACGCCGTCGCGCGCATAGATCGCTTCCTGCCGGTACAGCGGCAGCCCGTCGGCATATTTGGCAACTGCGATCTGGGCGAGAAGCGCCTCGGTCGGAAGGCCGCTCTCGATCAGATGCGGCGGCGCTGGCGTCTGAACCACGCCATCGCGGGTGCGATAAGCGTATTTTGGGCGACGCGTCACAATCAGGCGGAACTTCGCCGGCGTCACATCGAGGCGCTTCGACACGTCCTCGCCGATCAGGACCTTCTCCAACCCTTCGCAATCAGGAGGCACCTCGGGTTCGATGACGATCTCCACCCGCTCCAGATGCGCACCAAACTCCTTGCGCGGCCGCGGCGCGCGTTTCGGCTTGTCCGTGCCGCCTGCCTTGGCCAGTTCGGCTTCAATCGCCGCCACGCCGGTGGCGATCTCGTCAAATACGAATGCGATCTGCTCATCGCTCGGCGTGTCGCCACGCAAGCGTTCCGAGCGCGTGCCGTAAAGCGTGCGCTCCAACATCTTCACGATCGCCGTCAGCTCCACGATCCGTGTGTCGGCGGCCTGGTTGACCGCGGCAAGATCGGCGTTGGCCGCTGTCAGTGTTGCAATCTCGGACGCGATGCGGCTGTTCTCGGCCTCGATCGCCTGCCGCTCCGCCGCCAAGGCGAGGATCAGCGCATGGGCATCGGCAAGGGTCGTCGGAAGCTCTGCAACAGGCGTCGCCATCGCCGCCCATACAGCAGAATCGCCGCCGATCTTCCAAGCCTTTCAGCGCCCTGATTCAATTCGCCGCAGGTATCAACCCACCGATTGCGGACGCTTCACAACCACCGGACGCACCTTCGTCCAGTCCAGCCCGTCAACCAGCGCCAGCAACTGCGCGTGATTGAGCTGGATCCGATGCGGGCCAATCCGTGGCCAACAAAACTTCGTTTTTTCGAGTCGCTTCGCGTAAAGGCAAATTCCGGATCCGTCCCACCAAACAATCTTGATTCTATCCGCTCTCCTGGCACGGAACACGTACAGCGAACCGTTATACGGATCGGAGCCGGCGTCGCGCACCAGGGCCGCAAGCCCGTCCGGGCCTTTTCTAAAATCGACCGGATGGCTGGCGACCAGCACCTTCACGCCAGCTGGAATCATGCCTGACGAACCGCCCGGATCACCTTGACCAAGTGAGCGGCATCCACATCGCCCCTGACGCGGATGACGGCATCGCCCAAACTGATCTCCACCAGCGAAGTCGTAACCGTGCCGACCTCGACGAAGCCGAGTTGCTCGGCTGGCTCGCACGTTCTCACCGCCCCACTGCGGATCGCTTTGCGCCGCCACCCAAACAATTGCGAAGAGGCCATGCCGGCCCGCCGCGCAATGGCCGACACATTCGCTCCCGGCTGTAGCGCTTCCTCAACCAGCCGCGCCTTGGCCTCGGCCGACCAGCCCCGGCGACCCCGAAGCGGCCGAGCCTCTAGCGCTTCGATCACCTGACAACTTCTGTCATCAGGCATAGGCCTACTTATAGAAATTTCCATTACCGAATCTCCGGACTCCCATGCCGAAGACTCTCAGATCTCTCGCCAACCCGCTATGTGGGGTCTCCTTGGCGCTTACAGCCCAAATGCCAGCACGCTCGTTAGAAAACGATGCACGGCTCCCAATCGCGTAGTTCTCTGCTCTCTGCCCCAGAGGGGGCATCCAATTGTTTGCTGTTACGCAAACTGATTCCAAACAACTGCCGGCCAGTTCGCGGTTCTGACCGAATTTGCTTTCGCGATTTCCCGAGCCTAGTGAACGATACTCGAGACTTGACTGATGGCGTTTAACGTCACGCCATAATTGGAACCTCCAACCGCCGTGCAACCTCCGTTAGTGTGCACCGCAATCACTCGGCCGTCCTGATTCATCACCCCAGAGCCCGAGGATCCGCCGAGAGTATCGATATCGCTATAAAAGATGCTGTTGCCCGAAAGCTGCCTTTCAGCGCGCGAAGCTACGCGTTTCGGTACTGCCTTCCGGGTGCTGGATAATCGTAAGCTCGGTTCGATCGCGATAGCGCGCTGATGGTCGCATCAATGACGCCGATAGCATACCGCGCATTGGGCAGTTGGCCGTCGGCTCCCGGGCCGAGCTCGACGATCGCATAGTCCAAATTTCCAGTGCGGTGCTCGACCAATCGCTCAATCGGATAAACATCGAGAGCTCTCAGCTGCCGCGTTGCCGTTGCGACGGCCGACGCATGGCGGTCCGATCGGCCTCCTTGAGTTGCTGCTGCAGGACCTGAAAGTTTCTTAACAATGGTTTCCTTGGTCTTGTGGAGTTTTGGAAGGGTCGAACCGCAATTGATGGTCCGGGTTGGCGTTATCAACGGGCGCCGGCGGCGGAGGGAGGGCGCTTGGCTTCTTGAGAGCGCTTTGGGCTACGGCCATGCTGCCGCCGAACCAGACGGCGATCGCAAGTGCGACGAAGCCAATGCGAGGGTTTCGCACGATCAGATTCCTCTTTTACACGACTAACGACCGGTGTCCGGCCGGGCGTACGTCGTCTGATAATGAGCAGCGGGACAAACGCTCATCTCAACCCGCGCTTGAAACGGTGGCGCTTCCAATGCAACTCCGTTGAATAGATCGATCGTAGGATCGTTAGCCGAGTCGACCGAGCATCCGGCGAGCCGACGTCGCGATTGAAGGCGACCGGCAGCGGTCGCGCCGAAACTCGCCTGTGATCTTTTTTGCACTCTTTGGTCAGTGCTGCCCATCTTGCTCGCAATCACCGATCAGGCGCTGAATGCCTTAAAATCTCACTGCCTCGGAGCGGGCGGCGATACCGGTTGACTCGATGGATCAGGGGCGCGCTTTGCAAGCTCGTTTTGGATCGACAATGCTTCTTTCAGGCTTTTGTTGAGGTCGAGATTCAGCACAATGGGTAGTGTTGCTTTCTGCAGCTGTAACGCAGATGCTGCAGTTGCCTTCGGGTAGGTCTTCTCAATTCCCTGAAGATCCAATGAAGATAGCGTGTCATTCTCATGGAAGTAGCAGTTACTGGCCGTCCCATTCTTAAGAAATGCTGGATTGCTCGCGTAAACCATAATCGAGTTGGGGTCTACATTAGACCAATCGTAAGCGGACCGGTCAGATATAAGTTGTCGAACGTTGTTGTCGACCATCTGCTTATCCCAACCATAGCTGTTTTTATAATACGCATACAGCTTCGACCAGTCGTACTCATCATCACAGCCTCCGGCAGGGCTTTGATGTTCATGGTGTAGACCAAGCGCATGCCCCCATTCGTGAAGGATAACTCCACTCATCCTAGGTTCGGACGGCGGATTGCTATCAAAGCCTTCAAAGTTCATAGATACGAGATTCTTGGAAACCAGCTCATCCCGGATGCTGTCGTGGCCGATGTAAGACCAGTAGCCTGGCTCCGCGAAGCCGATCCTCACTTCGCTCCGATCCCTATCCTTACAGTTTAGGTCGGGCGAAGCGGGTAGCAGCCTCAGGTTCGTGTGGTCTATCCATGTCCCAGCCACGCTCAGAATTTTCTGACGTAGGGTGTCAGATCCTCCGATAAAACAAACATGCAGCGTCTGAGTTTGAGCCCATTTATTCGGTAGCACCACAACATACTCGGTCATTCTGTCAGGTGGTGCGCCAGCGGTCGGTGTTGGGACGCGATCCACCGGCATAAAATCCAAGCGCTCGGAATTCCATTTTGCTGACGCCGAACCCGATTGGGTGTCCACGTCATGGGCAAATGCTGCGCCGCCGCAGGATAAAGCGAAACACCATAGGATCAACTTTGATGTGCTCATGCTCGCCTCCCGACCGGAGTGGTAAGGCCTCAAATCTGTTGAGCAAGCATGGCTTGCCCTAAATAGTCATTTTGCGGCAATCGACACTGGCTTCGTGCTCCCCGAGCGGAAGGCACCAAACTGCCACGTCATACGTGTGTTAGCATCTCTCAACTGTTGCTAGAAATCAATAGGCTTCGCGGCTAATCTGGTGGGGGCGTGGAGGTGGATGCCTGCCACATCCGATGGCGCACTTGAACTGCTGCAGCGCGGTGAAGGTTGCGTCAGATGCCTTCCTAGCGGCAGGTGATTGCATCAGGGTGAGGGACAGATGACCGTTAGACAGGGCGTGCGTGCCGCCCCTCAAATTCGTTCTGCTGTTGTAGTGGTGGCTCTCAGCAGTTTGAGCATGGGGTGCGCAATTCATCCTCTACAACAGGATGCGACTGGGGTCCCGACCGTTGCAATCGTGGATCATATTCGTTGCGAGACGCGTTTGGCCATCCAGGATAAGGCCATAGATCTCTTACGGGGATATGGCACTCCACAAGCCATTGCGTTGGCAGCGCGCTTCGCATCGACACGAGGAGAGCCGTGGCGAGTCGACCCGAATATAGATCTTCCAGATTCAAAAGAGCGTGCTTTCTATGCTCGGTACATTGGCACCGGAATCGCCTATGATTTTACGTTCGATGTTACCGAAGATAACAAGGTGGGGATCGTCGCAGATCCTGTGCGGTTAATTACAAATGGCACCGTCGGGATCGGCTTAAATGGAAGCAGTGAGTTGAATCGCAACAACTCCCGACATTTCATAATGAGCGATACATTCAATAATCTTCTCCAGAATCCGAAGCTTCACTGCGCGGATACGCCACCGAATTTTGTCTATCCCATCGCCGGCTCTGTTGGCATGGCGGAGTTGATCAATACGTTTGTGGACCTAAACGAAGACAAGCCTTTGGCCGTTGACAGTTCAAGCTCCCGTGTCTTCGCAGATACCCTGACCTTTACAACTACCTTGACTGGCTCCGCATCTCCTCATGTGGAGATCGCACCCATAGGGTCCAACGTCGGACTTGCATCACCTTCGAACTTCGGAGCGTCCGGTCAGAGGCTCGACAAGCACATGATGATCATTGGTTTAGCAATGGAGAAGAAAGCCACAGGAAAGGCGGAAGTCGTTGCGGCTCCTGCGTTTCTAGGTTTACCGCGTGCGCGTTCCGCGTTGCAAAAGACCTCAGTGTCGAGCGGAGCAGAGCAGCGCGCGCTGGACGCAGTCACTCAGCAGCGGTTGGATACGTTTCTTGACAGATTCGGAACAGTATTGTTGCGCTGACGATGGATCCGTTTTAGGTCCGAGACCGTCTTCGGTCGATCAGTTTGATTGCAGTTTCCGCTCTCGATTTCGTGGTGCTCGTGCACTTTCACTGGAGTTGCCGCCGTTAGACCGGACACTCGGCTGGTTTGAGAGATGCAATGTACTCCCGCGGTGAGCGGTAGCCCAGCCGGGAATGCGGGTGTTCTGAGTTGTAATCCTCCATCCAGTGGTCGATCCGCAGCAGCGCGGTGCGCGCGTCGGGGATCGGGTTGACGCGAACATAGTCGCGCTTGAAGGTCTTCACGAACGCCTCGGCCATGCCGTTGCTCTCGGGGCTTTCGACCGGCGTGAAGCAAGGCTCGAGGTTCAAGGCCGCGGCAATCTCAAGGGTGCGATAGGCGGCGAAGATCGAGCCATTGTCGCTCAGCCATTGCACCTTGCGTGGAGCGCGCATGTCACCGAACCGCCGTTCGACACAGTGGACCATCATGTCCCGGATCATCTCGCCGGAGATCCCGGCCGTTGTCGCCACCCAGCTGATGACCTCGCGGTCATGGCTGTCCAGGGCAAAGGCAACCCGCACGATCTCGCCATTCCAGCAGGTGAACTCCAGCGCGTCCGAACACCAACGCACGTTGGAGTGGCTTGTCATGATCGTTCCATCATGGGCCCGCGGGATGCGGCGCCCTGTATGCCGGGCCAGCAACAAGCCGCCCTTCTTCATCAGCCGGTAGACGCGCTTGGCGTTGACGGGATCGTGGCCGGCGGATCGCCGCGCGCGCTTGAGGAGCGCGGCGATCCGCCGGTAGCCATAGCTCGGGCGGGCGTCCACCAGGCGCCGGATATCAGACGTGAGCTCCACATCCCCGGCGCGGATCTGGGGCCCGCGCTTCGGACGCTTGCCATCAACTCGCTCAACCAGGTTGGAGCGGGCCACCCCGAGGGTCTCTGCGATCCGTTTCACGGGGTATCCTCCGGCGCTTGCGATCGCGACAGCAAGGTCGGTTTTTTTACCCGTGCAAGATCAAGAGCCTCCTTGAGGATCTCGACCTCCATGGTCTTGCGGCCCAGCAGGCGTTCGAGGTCTCTAACCCGTTCCTCCAACCGCCGGACCTCGGATGCGGCGAACACATCCTCATCTGCCCGAACCGCTTCCTTGCCCCCTTCGCTCATCAGCCGTCTCCATCGGAAGACCAGGCTCGGGGAGAGCCCATGGCGACGGGCAACATAGCTGATCGACATGCCCGGTTGCAGCGTCTCATTGACGACCAAGAGCTTCTGCTCCGTCGTAAACCGTCGCCGGCGGGCAACGCCGGTGATGACTTCCACCTTCGAAAACGTCTCGGACATAGGCGTATGGCTAGGACTATGCCTAGCTCCTCCGGCTAACGCCGGTGTCCGGTCAAAACAGGGAGCAGTTCACCGTCAAACTCGGGAAAATCTGCGCGCGGAATCAGAGCGACACGAATGGGCCTCTATTCGAAAGAACTCAAAGCATGCTCTCGGAGCTATGCAGGAAAGTGGGTGATGACGGGTTGAGGTAGGCGGCGTATCGAGGCGGGTGTCGAGCCTGCCAGAACCTCTCAAGGAAAGAGCGATACGCCATGAACGAGACTATCAACATCCTGCCCTTCCGTCAGCCGTCTGCGGTTGACGATCCACTGACAGAAATTCTGCGGAACGGAGCCCGTGAGCTGCTCGCCCGGGCCGTCGAGATCGAGCTGCAGGCATTTCTGGCGACGACGGCGGAGCTGAAGCTGCCGGACGGCCGTGCCAGGGTGGTGCGGCACGGCTTTGGCCCTGCGCGTAAGATTGCCACGGGGATCGGCGCGATCGAGATCGCCGGCCCAAGGTCAGAGACCGCGGTGCGACCGGAACTGATCGGATCCGCTTCACCTCGGCGATCCTGCCGCTGTGGGCGCGGCGGACAAAGAGCCTGGATGCCCTGCTGCCGATCCTCTATCTGCGCGGCATCTCGACCGGCGATTTCCAGGAAGCGCTCTCGGCGCTGCTCGGCAAGGATGCGCCGAATCTGTCGCCATCGGTGATCTCAGGCCTGAAGGCGCAATGGCAGGGCGAGTACGAGCGCTGGCAGAAGCGCGATCTGTCGGCGGGCGCTATGTCTACGTCTGGGCCGACGGCGTCTTCCTGCAGGCCCGGATGGAGGACCACAGCGAATGTATGCTGGTTTTGATCGGCGCGACGCCCGAGGGCAAGAAGGAGCTGATCGGCTTCCAGGTCGGCGTGCGCGAGAGCGCCCAGAGCTGGCGCGAGCTTCTAATCGACATCCGCCGGCGCGGACTGCAGGTCGCGCCTGAACTGGCGGTCGGCGATGGCGCACTCGGCTTCTGGAAGGCGATAGACGAAGTCTTTCCCGGCACCCGGCGGCAGCGCTGCTGGCAGCACAAGACCGTCAACGTGCTCAACAAGGTTCCGAGCTCCGTGCAGAGTGGCATGAAGAGAGCCCTGCAGGATATCTCGATGGCGCCGAGCCGGGCCACCGCGAAGCTTGCACTCGAAACCTTCGCCGAGAAATACGGTGCCAAATACGCGCGCGCCGTTGACTGCCTGGTCAAGGATCGCGAGGATCTGCTGGCATTCTATGACTTTCCTGCCGAGCACTGGGTCCACTTGCGAACCACGAATCCGATCGAGAGCGTGTTCGCCACGGTGCGACACAGGACAGTTCGGACCAAGGGATCGTTGTCGCCACAGACGGCCAGGCTGATGGTGTTCAAGCTGATCGATGCAGCCTCGAAAACCTGGCGTCGATTGAAGGGCACAAATCAGTTGCCGAAGCTCATCGCCGGTGTCAGATTCGCCGACGGCATCGAGGTCATTCCGACCGAGCACAGCCACGCCGCCTGATCGGCTCCGTCACCCAGATTTAGGCATAGCTCATGCTCTCGGCTTCAAGGAGCGCGCACTTGCAACGTAACCACTATTTCGCATGTGATAGATTTCATTGTTTTTGTTGAGTCAAACCTTGTGCGGGAATACATTGTCAGTCGATCTCAGCTTGGCGCGGTGAGATGATGGGTAGGTTCAGCGAACTTAGTCTTGCTTTGGTTGGGCTGCTTGCGCTCGCCCACGCGGCACAGGCAGCCGTGCTTCCAGATCCGCTGCCCTGCGGCCCCTGCTTCATCGGAAGCCTTCTGCTGCTTCCAAATGGGTCGGATCCCACAGGAAAGACGAAGGTTCTCGGCGAGGACATCTATTTCGTCGATCCTGACAAATTTGTCTGGAAGGCGGGAAAGGGAGATGTGACCGACGGCGCCAGTATCCCGGATCTTTTCCAACCGATCGTCGGTGGACCGTTCGAAGTCGACTACCTTCCAGCCGCCGTCATTCATGACCACTACACGGATCGCAACCATCGTGTTCGAACCTGGCGCGATACCGCGCGCGTCTTTTATCAAGCCATGCTTGTGAACGGTGTCAACATCGTCAAAGCGAAGACTATGTACTTTGCCGTCTACGCATTTGGCCCTCATTGGGGATTTCTTGCGCAAGGAGTTCCGTGTGGACACAACTGCGTTTTTACCGTCCCCCTTCGAGTTAGCACCTCAGGGAAAGGTGATGTCATAGCGACTGGCGTCGAAGCGGCTCTTCCGGAGGGACGCGTGTATGCGGAGCAAGTATCAGATTTCTCTGCGAGTCATAGCGATGAATTGAAGGATATCCAAAAGAAAATTGAACTAAGCGAACTCCGAGGCGCGCCTCTGTCTCTAAAGGACCTCGAGGTTATTGCGACGCTGAGCCACGGCGACAATGTTTTCCTTGCAAGTGAGTGAATCGTGAACGCATTGGTCCCAGAACGAGATCCTGACATAAACACTGTTCAATTTGATGCCGTGGTGCATCCGGAGATTCGATAGCGCGGGATCGTCTCCACTGCCCTCTTCAACGCCTTTGGCCATTTGGAGCCGTACTTCTCAGAGACCGAACCACTGCCGTGCCCCTGGATGAAATCCGCGACTTGCGCGTGCATGCCGACGTCACGTGACTGGGGCCCCACGGCATCGGCCATGGTCGACAACGTGATCGGCGCGCACAGTCGGAGAACTTGCAGAAACAGATCCGCAAGTGTGGAGAGATGACGCTTCCGAAAATCACTAATGGTAGGAAGTCCGGTCTGTTCATAGCGGTTAACGCCATGAAATCCAGACGCTCCTCACAGCACCGGGAGATCCGTCGCGACGAATAAACGCCCTGTGTATAGGCATATAGGAGCAGAGCGACCATCATACCCGGGTGGTACGGTGGGTATCCACGATCGTCGTCGTAACTCGATAGGATGGGGTTAGGTCAAGTTCGTTCCGAACCAGATCGCGGACGAAATGAGCGATATGATCGGCCGGCACAAACTCGCTTAGCGAGGGTGGGAGCAGCCAGTCTTGGTCAACATCCCAAGGGGAAATGTCTTCATTCAAAAATTGAATCACGATTAGATCGATACGGCAACAAAATACTCAGACGGGCTTCTAGGACTAGGCCTAGCTCCTCCGGCTAACGCCGGTGTCCGGTCAAAACAGGGAGCAGTTCACTGATGACCTTGCCCCACGGACTTAATCCAGTTTGAAGTTCGTTCTGGCCCACAACAAGGACCAGAGCATGAAGCGCAGCCGCTTTTCGGACGAGCAGATCATCGGGATTTTGAAGGAGCATGAGGCCGGCGTTTCGGTCGCCGATCTGTGCCGCAAGCATGGCGTCAGCGATGCCAGCATCTACAAATGGAAGGCTAAGTTCGGTGGGCTGGAGGTTTCGGAGGCCAAGCGGCTGAGGACGCTGGAGGATGAGAACACGCGGCTGAAGCGGCTGCTGGCCGACGCCATGCTGGACAACGCGGCCTTGAAGGACCTCTTGGGAAAGAAATGGTGACGCCCGCAGCCAAGCGGAAAGCTGTCGCCCATCTACGAGGCGCCTTCGGAATGAGCGAACGGCGAGCGTGTAAAGCCATCGGCTGCTGCCGCATGACCGTGAGATACCAGACGGCCCGGGACGATGCCAGCCTTCGCCAGCGCATGAGGGCGATCGCCCAGGATCCCCGTCGCTTCGGCTGTCGGCGCCTGCATGTTCTGCTCAAGCGGGAAGGCTATCTGATCAACCACAAGAAGCTGTTCCGGCTCTACCGGGAAGAGAGGCTTGCGGTGCGCCGCCGTGGCGGCCGCAAGCGGGCGATCGGCACCCGGGCGCCGATGACGTTGCCGATGGCGCCCAACGACCGCTGGTCGCTCGACTTCGTGTCGGATCAGCTCACCGATGGCCGCCGCTTCCGTATCCTCACCGTCGTCGATGATTGCACCCGCGAGTGCCTGGCGCTGGTAGCCGACACCTCGCTCTCCGGCACCCGCGTGGCGCGGGAGCTGGACCGGCTGATGGTGGAGCGCGGCAAGCCGAAGATGGTGGTCAGCGACAACGGCAGCGAGTTCACCGGCAACGCCATCCTGACATGGGCCGATCAGAGCCGCGTCGCATGGCATTACATCGCGCCGGGCAAGCCCATGCAGAATGCCTTCATCGAGAGCTTCATGTATAGACGGCCCCGCGGATGCAAGGGATTTTTGCAGCATTTTGGATATCGGTCGGGTGCGTTCATGTATACGGCCTGTCATTGCGACCGATAGCATGGCCGCTGGCCCTGATGGAGATCGCGGATCGAGGCCTCATCAACGGCCGGCTGCGGGCTAGTCCGACCAAAGGACCGATTGCGCCACGCACTACAACGCAGCCACAATATACATAGATTGAACTTCAAAACCATCACGGCACTCAAAGAACAGCGGTGCCCAACGCTTCCTAGCACCTTCACGCGTACAGGCCGGCCCCGCTGGGCCATGCAGCTGAAAATTAGGAGCTGTTCGAAAGACTTTGTCGCAGAAAAAGCTTACTAGCCGCAGCGCGGCTCAGGGGAGCCGATCCCTGTCGCGCGTCTCAAGATCCGGCACCTCCTTACTTAGCCTATAATCGCGTCGTGCGAAGTGGCTGGCAAGCTCATGCTCTACAGTGTAAACAATGCGTAGATTGAGGCCGACGCTCAAAAACAATCTTTAGGCAGTTGAACAGTTGAGATATGCCCGTTTAGCCAGCCCCGCCAACGATCAAAGAATGGACCGCTCGTTAGTCGTGTGGTGCCCACTATCCGTCGGCCATCGTCAGTAAGGTAGAGATAAACTTCCGACGCATTGTTAGACGAAAGCGAGTGCCATTCGTAGGATTTGATACGATAGCCATCCATGGCCGCGAATTCGAAATCAAAGCGTTTTGCTTCTGACGCGACGGTAGGATGGTCGTCCTTCTCAATCGACACGGGATAATCGTGGGATACCGGCATGCATGATAATGGAGCTTCGTTTCCAGATGTGGTACGACAATAGTCTGTGCGCGCGTTGGCCGCGCTGAACAGGTCAGTGACGTGCTGGATTGGGACCGCGTAGCCCTTCGCTCTAGCCTCAGCCAAATCACCGTAAATTATAGCCACGAGACGACCGGTTTCGTTGAAGACTGGACTCCCGCTATATCCCGGATCAATTGCATCGCCAACCTCCCAGAACCCGCGTGGGCCGAAACGTGTCCCAAGTGTGAGCTCGCGCGGCTGTAGGTTCTGACCGAGTGCGAAGCCAAGTGCCCAAAGCTTTGCTCCTGTGCCTATAGATGTGTCACGGCAGACGCTAACAAAGTCATACGGACCCTTGTCCCGCGTGGCTTTTAGGAGGGCGGTATCTTGATCGCGATTAGCGTACACCAACTCAAACGATTGAATGTCACCGACGGGATCTTTGCAGTCGTACGGAGAAGCGATGGCGCCTCGAATCGAAAGACTCTCGAGTTGGACCCCGTTCTTGTCTGTTAAGAGATGCCAGGACGTCAGCGCATAACCGTCGCTTGAAATCATAAAGCCACTGCCTGATTTACAATCCACGACTTCGTTCGGCGTTCGCCCCTTGACGACGAGGAAAACCATGCTTTTGGCATAGATTTTACTGATGGCTTCGCCGGGAGACTCCGCAAGGGCGCTTGTCATCCCTCCGGCGACGAGCATCATGAAACTAGCCAGCACTGATCGAACGACGACTGCGCATCCCACGACTTCAACTCCCTCGCTAAGGCTTTCCATACAAAGATTGGACAGTAATGATGTCGCCCTCGCTGAGCGACGGATCAATACTGCATTGACAATAGTTCATTTTCGACGTTGGATCCCAAGGCGTTAGGACTCGATCGCCTGGTTGCCCACCAGCCGGCTTGACACATTCCGCCGGGGTATCTGGCCTAGTATGTTCATGAGCCAAACCGATTGCATGGCCGAACTCGTGGACCGCTATGTTCCGAATCCAGACTGCGGGCGTACCTTCCTGGCAGCTAGGTAGCCAATTGCCGAAAGAAAAATTCAGAATCATGCCGTCGGGCTCCTTATCAATTTCTGTTCCAAGTCCTTTCGTGCGTGGCCCGTCGTCCTCGATCCGTATGCGTATTCCGGGGCTCCCCGGCCCACACGTCCCCCAACCTCTGAACTGTAACTTTGAGTTGGCTTCCCAGGAGCCCTTGACGGCCGTCTTCACCCAATCCATAGCCTCGGCGTAAACTTCGTGCGGGTTCTCCCAGCAGACGAAAATAACCTTAGGCTGCAACGGCGTGGGCCAGGACCAAACGGCCGTACTGAGGACATAGCCTCGTCCGACGCGGTGATAAGTAGTGCCGTTGAACTCAAAGCTGTCCGACATTGTCTGTGCCACCGCGGCACCCGACAGACAGATCGATATAACGCACGCCAATCCCTTGAGCTGAGGCAGCCGATCTACTCTGCGTCCGCTACCGCGACTTGCTTTTGCAAAGCAACCTAATGCGGGCTCTCTCTCCATTCTCCGGCTCCGTCAGCCGATCGCTCCCTTAGGGGGAGCAGCATTCAAATAGTCAGAATTGCCATAGATAGAAAAATGCGCCATACTAAACCATGGGTAGGGAAAACTGAAGTATGTGTTGAAAATGCACTAATATATTCGAGGAGGGATCGCATGACCAACAAAATACATTCATTAGGTGTGTTGGCTTGGGGGATTGCCGTCTCGCTTGCCTGTCCAGCAGGAGCCCAGCAGGCCGCCGTATCTCAGGAGCGCGATACGGCGGTCCTAACCACGTCGAGCGCTAGCGTAGACTTCAAAGCGGCGCGTCCGATGCCGTTGCCTGTCTTTCCTGGCTACACGGGTGTCAAAGCTCAGCAAGACGTCGCCAAGTCGTTTAACGTCCCGCCGGGTGTCCCGGCAGTGGGACCCGGATTTGAACCTGGCAACGTGGGCACCGGCCAAAAGGAGGAGATCAATCTTGGGACCGTCTCGAGTCCGACCGAGGATACGCCCAACACAAACTTCGAGTTTGGAACCCGCAATTTGCCTTTTACTACGGCACGTGCGGATTTGAGTCCCACGGCTACGAACGAAGCTTATCCTTACCGGGCTTCCGGAAAACTCTTCTTTTTGGTTGGTGCCGATACGTATGTCTGCTCGGCGTCGCTCATCCAGAAAGGGCTTGTTGTCACAGCAGCGCACTGCGTGGCTGAATTTGGTAAAAAGACGTACTTTTCCGGTTGGCAGTTTGTACCGGGCTATCGAAACGGTGTCGCCCCGTTCGGAACGTGGACGATAGCGCAGGCGCGCGTGCTCGATGCATACTATCAGGGGACTGATAAATGTGCCCAGCCCGGGGTTGTGTGCGAAGATGATGTTGCCGTGCTTGTGCTCAATTCTAAGAAGGCATCGGATGGCAAGCCATATTATGCCGGAATGAATACTGGCTGGTACAGTTTCGGCTGGGATCGAGCCGGGTTCACTGGTCAAGGCGTAACGCATCTGACCCAAATTGGGTATCCCAATTGCCTCGATAGTGGGGGGTTCATGCAGCGCAATGATGCGCAGGGCGTTATATCGGCGGATTCCTCAAGCAATACTATTATAGGCTCGCTGATGTGCGGTGGTTCGAGTGGCGGTCCAATGGTAGTGAACTTCGGCGTTAGACCCGCGTTAACTGGCACCGCGTCAGGAGCATCCGCTCAACCGAACATGGTAATCGGCGTTAATAGTTGGGGTTCCACGAACGACGCAGTGAAGTATATGGGTGCAAGCCCATTCCGATCGTCGAATATCAAGGTTCTAGTTGATGGTGCCTGTAAAGCCTATCCTGATGCTTGTTGAAGGGAGCTGGCATGCGCCGCTAAAGGGTAGGGTGACGCGCCGACTGAACAGCGCAGTTCTAAGCCATGTCTGGCTCGCTTTCCTAATGCTTGGGACCATCGGGTCGGCGGGGCCGTGGCTCGACGTAGTCGCTGTGAGAGTTCAGGCAGCCGCTTCAGAGTCTGTTTCTGTCGTTGGTGGAGAGCCCAAAGGCGGCCATCGGGTCGATTTTGGGAAGGCGCGTCCCATGCCGCTCCCGTCTGCAGGTTCCGATGGAGGAACCGGGCTGAAGGAGCCTTCGGGGACTGTAGAGGAGACTCCCGGAGCGCACAGCTCTGGCCCCGCAGGCACAGGAGATGGCAAATCTCATCCAAGGAGAATCGCGCCGCCTGAGGATCCCTCACGGTAGCGGGTGCGATCGACGTCACGCCGGCTAACTCTGGACAAAGGGCCCGGACTGATCAGGGAGTAGCGAACACTCCTACCTTTTTTTGTCATTTCGGATTGTCGCGTGCCGAGGTAATGCAAACGACCCAGCGAGTCGATAAAGGGCTCGCTCGCGTTCAGGCTTTGAGACAAATCGAATAACTTCGCTCATATTCGTAAGCGTCGTTTCGCTCCCACCTTCTCTTGGCGTTTGTGATGGGTGAGGTTCGCGATCTCTTTGAAGGGATCGGCTTGTCTCTATGCTTACCATAAGCTTAAGTCAAACGTGGCGACGAGCGGCTGGAAGTTCACGGGGACGGGACGAGGTCGTTGGTTTTCCAAGGATGACAAGGCCCTGATTGTCGAGGAGACGCTGGCACCAGGCGCGGTCGTTTCCGACGTTGCCCGACGACACGGGCGAACACCCCAACAAGCGTTCACCTGGCGGCTGGCGCGCTTGCTGCCGGCTGACGAACCGCAATTTGTACCCGCGGTGGTGGCCACACCTACGGCTAGGTCCGGAGCGCAAGGCGCAACCCAGATGCTCCGCATCAAGTTCAATACTAAGATGGAGAAACAGAGGCTGCTCCCGAAGGAGCCCACCACATTCGTACAGCACTGAACCAAAATCAACGACGAGCGGCAGACCGTAGCCAAGCAGCAGGCGATCTTAGCTGTTGTCTGACTGTGCGTTTTGCTTGATGGCGGTCGTGCCACCTTCTGGTTCGGGCGCCTATGACAAGATTCATTGCTTATTTCCGCGTGTCTACAGAACGCCAGGGTAAATCTGGACTCGTTTTGGCTGCTCAGCGCCGCAAAATCACTGACTCCGTAGCTGCGCCGGAGCGCTCATCGCTGAATTCTGTGACCTTCAATCTGGGCGAGACGATTCCCGCATTGAGTTGCAGCGGGCAATGCAGCTGGCTAAGCGCTAGAACGCCAAGCTCGTTATCGCACGGCTCGATCGCTTCTACTAGTCGACGCCGAAGGCGCGCGCTCGGCGATGCACGCGCTGTGCAACCACGGCGATTTCGCTCGGGCCTGGCGGCGGGATCCGTTCGCGGACGGGACCTCGCGACGAACCGACGTCGGTTCAAGGGTTGGGATCACAAGCTCCGAGGACGACAGCTCTCATTGCGTTCCTTCCATCTGCCGTGATCCGATGGGATTCCCGGCTTCACTGTACCGCGAGCGTACCCCCGCAGTTCACCATCAGGACTTCCGGCCGGTTCGCCCAAATATGCAATGGTGGGGCGGATGGTAGGGCGGCTTCCCAAGCGGAGCAGATTTTCGCAGACAAAAGTAAGGCGCGACTGGCATCACCACAGTCGCGCCCTACGTCGCCGGTTTATGGGGCAGGGGGGAATAACCGGCTGCCGAGATGACTCGTGGGCGCGAAAGTCGTTCCAGCATGGCGAAAATTTTTTTGAACCGCCGCTGCGTATTTCTTTACACACGCTTAAGTGATCGTCGCTGCGCAGAACCTCAGATATTCCGGCAGCGTTGTTCCATGGATCGCCATGGGGCGAGGGACAACAACCATGTCACAGATCAGCAGAGCGTTTTTGGGCGCAGTCGCCATCTCGTTGACACTCGGTGCCGTACAGCTGGCGTCGGGTCACGATCTCGCCGATCGCTGGCAGGCCGTCGTTGATAAGCCGAGCCACAACATCAATCGCATTGACAAGGCGGACCGCATCGCCGCTCCTCGGCCCGCAGCCGTTGCGACGCGTACCGTGTCGATGCGTCTCAACGATCTCGTCGATACGTCAGTGTTGCTGCGTGTTCCCGCGACGATCGAGACCGGCAATGCCAAGCCGCCCGTCTTGCTGCTGCAAAGGCAGGGGCGCAAGCCCGCGGTCGCCTGCGAGCCTGTCGTCAGTTCGCTGACCGAAATCGCAAAGCTGCTGCAGCCCGGCCGCTGCGTGACCTGATTGGTTTGAATTCGATTGTCTTCTATTCGGCCGCTTCGGGCGAGACGTCCTCTTCGGGTGTTCCGGCTCGGCTTGCCATAATCCCGAGTGCCACGCCTCCGATCGCAAGGATGGGAAGCAGCCGCTTGACGCCAATGGCGCGGACGACCTGCAAGCCGGTCGCGATCAGCATGGGATCGGCAAGCATGCTTTGCGTTGCGGATCGTGCGGCTCTTTCCGCCGCCAGCCGCTTCTCGGTCTTTCGCTTGTAGGCGAGATAGCTTCCCGCCGCAGCGAGCGTGAGCAGGAAGAACACGCCGGCGCCGGCGAGGCATGCCTGCACCGGACCATAGTTTTGCAGCACCAGGATGAAGACTGCGGCGCAGAGAAATGCCGTGGTGATGAAGAGCGCAAGCGCTGCGGCTGCCGCCAGCGACGTCAGGCGCACGGTCGTCCCGGTCGAGGCGCTGATGCCGTCGATTATCCGCTGAAACATCGCCCTCGCTCCTCAATCCCCCCGGCCGGCGTCCAAAGAGCGATGAGATCAGGATGCATCGTCATCGCGCTTCAGGTCGTTGTTTGCGCATCATCCGGACATCCGCTTCACACTTTTCCGGATCATGCTTCAGCGGCGCCAGGCAATGCCGATCAGGAAGCCGATGCCGAGCGCCAGGCCCACGG
This sequence comes from Bradyrhizobium sp. CB82, assembly GCF_029714405.1. Classification (NCBI taxonomy): domain Bacteria; kingdom Pseudomonadati; phylum Pseudomonadota; class Alphaproteobacteria; order Hyphomicrobiales; family Nitrobacteraceae; genus Bradyrhizobium; species Bradyrhizobium sp. CB82. The sequence continues at coordinate 1,009,726 of NZ_CP121650.1, forward strand.
TCGCGAGCGGACGCTGCGTGATGGCATCCTCGAGCGTTTCCTCGAGCGAGGCCGCTGCGTCCTGCGCCGCATCGATCATCGCGCTGCCGCGATCGGAGGCGTCATCCATCGCCGAATCCATCTGTTGGCGCGCCTGCCTGTAGCCGCGCCGGGCTTGCTTGCCCGCGGAGTTGGCAAAGGTGTTGAGGGCATCGGTGATCTGCTCGGTGAGGGCGGCGATATCGCTTTTCACGGCTAGGACATCCTTTTCGAGGCGCTCTCGGGTAGCCTTGTCGGTCCAGTCTCTCGTCCCGGTTTCGCCATTGGTCGCTGACATCGAAAGCTCCGGATCTTTGTCGGTGAGACAGCCAAAAAACGTCCCGCCGGGACGGAAGTTCCACCCCCGGAAACAGCTCAGTCGGCAGGCAGTTGAGGCGCATCGGCGGGAGCCAGATGCTCCTTCAGGATCAGCGCGACGATCAGAAGCGGCGACGACAGGAATGCGCCCATCGGGCCCCACAGCCAGGTCCAAAAGGCGAGCGCGAGAAAGACCGCCAGGGCATTCAGTGCCAGCCGCCGGCCGATGATGGTGGGCGTGACGAAATGTCCCTCCAGGAAAGTTAGGCCGCCAAAGGCGAGCGCCGCCATCAATCCGCTGCCGATGGTCGGAAAGGCGATGAGGCCGACCACGACCAGCACGACGAACATCGCGATTGGTCCGATGATCGGGATGAAGTTCAGCGTCGCCGCCAGCGCACCGAGCCCGGCCGGATTGGGCATGCCAGTCAGCGCACAGACGATGCCGGTGGTGATGCCGACGCCGATATTAATGACCGTCACCGTCAAGAGATAGTTGCCGAGATGGACCTCGATCTCGTTGAGGATCCGCAGCGTGCGCAGCCGCGCGTCGCGATCGCTGAAGGTCATAATCAGGGCGCGTCTCAAGTCGCGCCAGCTCGCGATGAACAGGATCAGGGTCGCGAAGAACAGCAGGAATTCGGTGAAGGTCGGCGACAGGAATTCCAGGGTCGGCTGCACCCATTCGAATTTCGGCATCTGGAGGGTGGGCAGGCCTCCCGAACCGCCGACCATGGCCTGCAGTTCCTGCCACAGCGCAAGCGGCCGGTCGAACAAATGCAGCTTGTCCTTGAGCAGCGCGCCGAGTTCGGGCAGGCGCGTGCTCCATTCCATGACCGGCGAAGCGATCAGGGCGACGACAAAGGTGACCATCGCCGTGACCGTGACCACGATTAGCACGGCAGCCAGCGCGCGGGGCACCCGTTGCCGTTCCAGAGATGTTGCCGCTGGCGACAGCATGGTGCCCGTGACGAAGGCCATCACCACGGGAAGGAAGAACGGCTTGCCGACATAGAGCACGGCCACGACCGCGATCAGGAGCAGGCCTGCGAGTGCGAAGGCGACGAACTCCGTGCGCCGGATCACCGGCGGCAGGTCGCTCTTGCTGTCGGGAAGCGGCGCGCCTTCGCTGTCGTTGGCAATCAGACGTTCGCTGGGAAGGACGCGCACCACCATTCTCCCGCACGAAGGCTCACGCTCCGCACGCCCAAGATTGTCCGAAAACGTGTCGCGGACCCGAAGGTTCCGTCGCGGACTCGTGAAGACGCCTTGCCTTGACTGTGATCCGCCGGCGCCGCGTGCGCGCGGAACTTGAGTCGTCGCAAACGCGTTTGTTCGGGCAACGCATCACCATGATGCACTTCTCGTCAACGGGGCAGCACATGACACAGTTATCTGCATCCCACCGCCGGCTTTCGCCGCGCGCGGTCGCCGCATTTGCCTTTGCGACAGCATTGCTGACGGTGCCACTCGGCGCCGCGAGCGCGCAGTCGCTTCTGTTCGCGCCGATGCAGCCGCAGGCCTTTCCGCGAGATTATGCGCAAGGCTACGTGACCGAGCAGCCGCAGGCCTCGGACGATCCGGTAGCCGCGGATGATTCAGTCCTGCCCGAGCGGCTGCGCCGGCAGATCGTCAGCTTCGACGGCGGCCAGCCGGCCGGGACGATCGTGATCGATACGGGCCATACCGTGCTCTACTACGTGCTCGGCCAGGGCCGCGCGATCCGCTATGGCGTCGGTGTCGGGCGCGACGGCTTCACCTGGTCGGGCGTGCAGTCGATCAGCCGCAAGGCGGAATGGCCGGACTGGCATCCGCCGACGGAGATGATCGCGCGCCAGCCCTATCTGCCGCGTTTCGTCGCCGGCGGCCCCGGCAATCCGCTCGGCGCGCGTGCGATGTATCTGGGCGCGAGCGAATATCGCATCCACGGCACCAATGATCCCACCACGATCGGAAAATTCGTCTCCTCCGGCTGCATCCGCATGACCAACGAGGACGTCGTCGATCTCTTCAACCGGGTCAACATCGGCACCAGGGTCGTGGTGCTCCCGAAGAACGCGCCGTTGCTGGCGCGAGGCGGCGATGGCCTGCATAAGCCCGCGCGCGGTGTCACGACGACGCCGACATCGGGACGCCAGGCGCTCAATCTTTCGCCCGTCTCCCTGAACAGTTCGGCGCCGAGGTAACATGATCAGGCGTTCGACAGTCAAGGTGACAGGCGGAGCGGCGGTCTTGCTGTTTGCTTCGCTCAGCCTGGCGCTGACGTCGTCGGCGCGCGCGGAGGATTTCCTCTCGGCGCTGTTCGGCGCGTTCGGTGCCCGGCCGCCGCCACAGATCAGGATGCCGTTCCCCACCGACGACATGCCGCGCTACGAGGCGCCGCGCGGGCGTTTCTATGGCGGCGGGCAGGCCTGGTGCGTGCGCACCTGCGACGGACGCCACTTTCCGGCGCAAGGCACCGATGGTGAGAGCAAGGCGCAGAGCTGCAACAGCTTCTGCCCGGCGGCCGAAACCACGCTGGTCTATGGCAGCGACATCGACGACGCGGTCACGGAGACCGGTCAGGACTATTCCGAACTGCCGAACGCCTACCGCTACCGCAACGAGCTCGTCGCGGGCTGCACCTGCAATGGCAAGGACCCCGTCGGTCTCGCAACGGTCAAGGTCACGGACGATCCGACCTTGCGCAAAGGTGACATCGTCGCGAGCCCCCGCGGATTGGTGGTTGCAAATCGCAACGCCAACGACCGGCATGGCGTCGCCATGAACTTCTCGCCGCTGCCGGAGTCCATGCGGGCAAAATTCCGCCACCTGCCGGTCGTGGCGCGGGAGTAAGCGCTGGTATCGGCTTGTCCTCTTGGTCTCGTTCCCTCGAAGTGCCGGGCAATCACAGATGAACGACAGAGCCTGGTGCTCAAGCCGCCACAGCATCCCCGTGCCCCTGGAAATGCGCATTCATGAGGGGTTGTAATGGGTTGCCTGAATGGAACCGAGGCGAGGGGCGCGGCGTTGGAAGTCTGGTAGCAAACAGGGGGGCCCTTCCGATGCTCGTCGGCGTACTCGTCACCTTTCTCGTCGTCATCCTCGTTCTTTATCTCATCAACATGCTGCCGATGGACGGCCGCGCCAAGCAGATCGCGCGTGTCATCGTCATCATCATCGGCATCGTCTCGCTGCTGAAATATCTGGCGGTGTTCTAGTGGGCTACGGGCCAAACAAAAGCCCCGGCGTGGGCCGGGGCCGTTCGTCTTGCGCAGAATTCAGTGCAACGACTTGAGCCAATCGTCGACGTCCTTCCGAATCTGGTCCTTGGCGAGGCCGTAGCGCTGCTGTAGCCGGCCTTCGAGCTGTTCGCGACGACCCTCGATCACGTTGAGGTCGTCGTCAGTGAGCTTGCCCCATTTCTCCTTGGCGGAGCCCTTGAACTGCTTCCAATTTCCCTCGACGCGATTCCAGTCCATGGCCATCTCCCGTTGGTTGATGGCCGACAACGCGAGCGGCGCGCAGCCGTTCCGCTGCGCGCCGCGACGTTTCGCCCGATCGGCCGGCCGCCTCTCAGCCCAGCGCCTTCGCCTCGCGGCGGCGCGCGGTGAGGATGTACTCGGTGTAGCCGTTCGGCTGCGCGCGGCCCTTGAAGACGAGGTCGCAGGCGGCCTTGAAGGCGACGCCATCGAACGAAGGTGCCATCGGCTTGTAGAGCGCATCGCCTGCGTTCTGCTTGTCGACGACCACGGCCATGCGCTTGAGCGACTCCATCACCTGGGCCTCGGTGATGACACCCTGGTGCAGCCAGTTGGCGAGGTGCTGGCTCGAGATGCGCAAGGTTGCGCGGTCTTCCATCAACCCGACGTCGTGAATGTCGGGCACCTTGGAGCAGCCGACGCCCTGGTCGATCCAGCGCACCACGTAACCGAGAATGCCCTGGCAGTTGTTGTCGATCTCCTGCTTGACGTCATCAGGCGCCCAGTTCGACTTCGACACGGGAATGGTCAGGATGTCGGACAGCTTTGCGCGCGGGCCGCCCTTGGTGAGCTCCTGCTGGCGTGCGATGACGTTGACCTGGTGGTAGTGCAGCGCGTGCAGCGTCGCCGCGGTCGGCGACGGCACCCACGCGGTGGTGGCGCCGGCCTGAGGATGCGCGAGCTTTTGTTGCAACATGTCCGCCATCTTGTCGGGCGCCGCCCACATGCCCTTGCCGATCTGGGCGTGGCCGGGCAGCCCGTCGATCAGGCCCATGTCGACGTTCCAGTCCTCATAGGCCTTGATCCAGGCTTGCGCCTTCATCTCGTTCTTGCGGATCATGGGACCTGCTTCCATCGAGGTGTGGATCTCGTCGCCGGTGCGGTCGAGGAAGCCGGTGTTGATGAAGACGATGCGCTTGGAGGCCTGCTGAATGCAGGCTTTGAGGTTGACGGTGGTGCGCCGCTCCTCGTCCATGATGCCGACCTTGAGCGTGTTCTCCGGCAGCGACAGCATCTGCTCGACGCGGCCGAAGATCTCGCAAGTCAGCGCGACCTCGTCGGGGCCGTGCATCTTCGGCTTGACGATGTAGACCGAGCCGGTGCGGCTGTTCTTGCTCTTGGAAAGGCCCTTGAGGTCGTGGATCGCAAGCAGGCCGGTGACCGCCGCATCGAGCAGGCCTTCCGGAATCTCCTCGCCCGTCTCGTCGAGCACGGCGTCGGTGAACATGTGGTGACCGCAATTGCGGATCAGCAGCAGGCTGCGGCCGTGCAGCTTCACTTCGCCCTTGCTGTCCGGCGTCTTGTAGCTGCGGTCGGTGTTGAGCGCGCGGGTCATCGTCTTGCCGCCCTTCTCGAAATCCGCCGACAACGTGCCGTTCATCAGCCCGAGCGTATTGCGGTAGACCAGCACCTTGTCCTCGGCGTCAACCGCGGCGACGGAGTCCTCCATGTCGAGAATGGTGGAGACGGCGGCCTCCATGATGATGTCGGCGACGCCGGCCGGATCGTCCTTGCCGATCGTGTTTCCGCGATCGATCTTCACCTCGACGTGCAGGCCGTTGTTGACCAGCAGCACCGCAGACGGCGCCGACGCATCGCCCTGGAAGCCCGCGAACTGCGCGGCGTTCTTCAGCGCGGTGGCGTTGCCGCTCTTCAGCTTCACCGCGAGCTGGCCAGCGACCACGCTATAGGCGGTGACGTCGGTGTGGCTGCCGGTCGCGAGCGGCACGGCGGCATCGAGGAAGGCTTTTGCTTTCGCAATGACCTTGTCGCCGCGCGCCTTGCTGTAGCCCTTGGCGGTGTCGGCCGCGTCATGCGGGATCGCGTCGGTGCCATAGAACGCGTCATAGAGCGAGCCCCAGCGTGCATTGGCCGCGTTCAGCGCGTAGCGCGCATTGGTGAGGGGCACGACGAGCTGCGGCCCGCAGATCTTGCCGATCTCCTCGTCGACATCAGCGGTCTCGACCTTCTGCGTCGCAGGCTCGGGCAGCAGATAGCCGATCTCCTTCAGAAAGGCGGTATAGGCATTGATGTCGAACGGCTTGCCTTTATTCGCGCGATGCCAGTCGTCGATCTTGGCCTGAAGTGTGTCGCGAACCGCAAGCAGTGCGCGGTTCTTCGGACCCAGCTCCTTCACGATCGCGGCAAGCCCGGCCCAGAACGTATCAGGCGCGATCCCGGTCTTCGGGGCCGCTTCCTTCGCGATGAAGTCGAAGAGAACAGGGGCGATCTTCAAACCATGGGCGTCGTGGCGTTTCATGAGGGGCTTTCTTGTTGGAAATGGCGTTTTTTGGCTGGTTTCGGATCCGAAAGCAGCAAAATGCATCCGCCAAGGGCGGGTTTCGGGCCCCTATTAGCCTCAAAACCGGGGCCGTGAGAAGGCCCTAGAGCCGTCGTTATCCAGGCGCGCCTCTAGCCTTTTTGTCGAAGGATTGGGGGCAGCCGCATTCCCACCGCTGTCATTCCCCGCGAAAGGGGGGAATCCAGGGCGCCGCGGCCTATCAGTATCCCATCACGATCTCTGGAATGCCGGATGGCCCGGTCAAGCCGGGCGACGACGGTTGGAGAGATACGTTACGGTCTCAAATATTCGCAGCGAGGTCGACGGCCTCGTCGAACAGCACACCGCTTGCCTTCAGCATCTGTTCGATTGCGTCCGTCGCATCCGCGACCGAACGCGTCGAGGTGTCGATCGTCAGCTCGGCGCCCTGCGGCGGCTGGTAGTCGTTGCCGATTCCGGTGAAGGATTGAAGCGCACCGGAGCGGGCCTTGGCGTAGTGGCCCTTGGGGTCGCGGCTCTCGCAGACTTCGGCGGGCGTTGCGACGTAGATCTCGCGGAACGTCGTGTCGGCGATGCGGCGTGCCGTGGCGCGGTCCTCGCGCGCGGGCGAGACGGCAGCGACGATCGCGATGTGACCGTTGCGCGCCAGATGCGTCGCGACCTCGGCGAGGCGGCGGATGTTCTCGCTTCGATCAGCGGCGGAGAAACCGAGATCGCTGTTCAGCCCCGCACGCAGCGTGTCGCCGTCGAGCAGGATCGGCGAGCCGCCAATGGTGAAGAGCCGCCGCTCCAGCGCCTTCGCCAGCGTCGACTTGCCGGAGGCGGGAAGGCCGGTGAGCCAGACCACGGCACCGTTGTGCTGGTAGCGCGCGGAGCGCTCGTCGGGCCGGAGTGCGGACTCCACCGGCACGATGTCGACGGGCACGGCGCGCTGACCGGCATCGACCGACAGCACGAGGCCGCCGCCGGCGATGCGCCCGGAGATCTCGATCACGAGGCGTCCAGTGCGCGGGTTCTCGGTATAAGGATCGGTGGCAATCGGATTCGAAAGAGAAACGTCGATCTCGCCGACATGGTTGCGGCCGATCGCCTTGTTCTCGCTGCTTTCAAGCTCGCCCGGGTCGACCGCCTTCTCGATGGCAACGACCGTAGCGCGGCTTTCCTTCGGCCCGCAGCGCACCAGGAGCTGATCGCCCTTGGCGAGCGGCTTGTCGTGCAGCCAGAAGATGCGCGCGCGCAGCCGCCGCGTCTCGCGCGGAGCAGTGCCCGCATGCGCGATGATGTCGCCGCGCTCGACGAACAATTCGCGGTCGAGCGTGATGCCGACCGAGCGGCCCGCACCCTGCCGGCTCGCGACCGGCGTCACCGGCCAGCTCTCGACCGTCTTGATCTTGGCGATCTTGCCGGCGGGCATGATCACGATCTCTTCGCCGGCTTTGAGGCTGCCGGATTCGATGCGGCCCGCCACGATGCGGCGGTCGTCAAACTTGTAGATCGCCTGCACCGGCAGGCGCAGCGCGAGCGCCTCCAGCGGCCGCGCCGGCTCGAGCCGGTCGAGCGCCTCGACCACGGTCGGGCCCTTGTACCAGCCGATGCGGTCGGTTCGCTCGGCGACGCCGTCGCCGTCGCGTGCCGAAATCGGGATCACCGCCGTCGGCGTGACGCCCAGGCTCTTCAGATGCGCCGAAATCTCGTCGCTGATCTCCTTGAAGCGATCGGCGCTGAAATCGACGCGGTCCATCTTGTTGACGACGATCGCGACCTGCTTCACGCCGAGCAGATGCAGGAGATAGCCGTGTCGGCGGGTCTGGTCGCGCACACCTTCAAGCGCGTCGATGATCAACACCGCGCCGTCGGCTTGCGAAGCGCCGGTGATCATGTTGCGCAAGAATTCCGCGTGGCCGGGCGCGTCGATCAAAACGATGTCGCGCGAATTGGTGCGGAAGCGGATCTGCGTGGTGTCGATGGTGATGCCCTGGTCGCGCTCGGTCTGGAGCGCGTCAAGCAGGAACGACCATTCAAAGGGCATGCCGCGCCGTGCGCTGACCGCCTTGAGCATCTCGAGCTTTCCCTCGGGCAGGCTGCCGGTCTCATGCAGGAGGCGGCCGACCAGCGTCGACTTGCCGTGGTCGACATGGCCGACGATGACGATGCGGACCTGGGGTCGTGTCGTGCCATTTGGCATCGACGTGGTGCCGTTCAGAGTTGCCCGCGTAGCAGAGGTGACGATCATGTTCATAGCCGCGTTGCGTCCTTGGAAATCAGAGATAGCCGGCGACGCGCAGACGCTCGAACGCGTCCTCGGTCTCGTGGTCGAGTGCGCGGCCGGCACGCTCCGGCACCTTGGTCCGCTCGAGCTCAATCAGGATCTCGTCGATGGTCGACGCAGTCGAATTCACCGGGTTGGTGATGTCCTGGTCGCCCAGCGAGCGATAGCGCTTGCCGTTCTGCGACAGATAAAGCGGGATGATCGGGATGTTCTCGCGCTTGGTGTAGGCCCAGATGTCGGCCTCCGTCCAATGCAGGATCGGGTGGATGCGCAAATGCGCGCCCTGCGGCGGCGAGGCGTTGAAGTGATCCCAAAACTCCGGCGGCTGGTCGCGCACGTCCCAGTTGCCTTCGAGCCCGCGCGGCGAGAATACGCGCTCCTTGGCGCGGGTCGCCTCCTCGTCACGGCGAATGCCGGCGATCAGGCCGTCGAAGCCAAATTTGGCGAGCGCCATCTTCAGGCCTTCGGTCTTGCGTGCGGCCGAGCGTGCCGCCGGCGGCAGCGTCGGATCAACGGCATCAATGGGCGGGCAGGGTTCAACGCGCAGGTCGAGCTCCCATTCCTTTCCATAGTGATCGCGGAAGCGATACATCTCCGGAAATTTCTTGCCGGTATCGACATGCAGGGCGGGGAACGGCATCCGGCCGAAGAAGGCTTTGCGCGCCAGCCAGATCATGACGTTGGAGTCTTTGCCGAGCGACCACAGCAGGGCAATTTTTTTCAACCGCGCGAAGGCCTCGCGGAAGATGTAGATGCTCTGCGCTTCCAACTGGTCGAGATGATCCATGCTGGGGGCGAGACCAGCAGAAAATTCTTGCGCGCCCATGTGCCCGATGAGGCCCGGGCTGCTCACTCCGACAGCTGCGGAATCGTCCTTGAGAAGATGCATCTCTGCCACTTTGCGTTTGGAGCCGAAAATTCTATAGTTGCGATGCGAAAGAGAAGAAAAAATTTTCTCTTTGCGCGCTCGAAACGAGACATATATAGAAAATAATTCCAGTCAACCCCGTAATTGGGGAAGCGAGTACCGTATGCGCTTCTTGCCGGTGTTCCTCGACATCAAGACCGGTCCGGTGGTTCTCATCGGCGCGGGCGAGCTGCTGCGCGCCAAATTGCGCGTGCTCGCCGCCGCCGGTGCGCGCATCCGCGTGCATGCGACGGACGGCAATCACGACCTCAGCGGGCTCAGCGCTGACGATGCGGGGCGCATCACCTTCGTCGACGGTGATCCGCTGGCCGCGGATCTGACCGGTGTCATCGCCATAGTATGCGCAGGCGCAGGTGATCTTGGTGTGGCGATGTCGGCGCGCGCGCGATCGCTCGGGCTGCCCGTCAACGTCATGGACGATCTCGAGCATTCGAGCTTCATCTTCCCGGCGATCGTCGACCGCGGCGACGTCGTGGTTGCCGTCGGTACCGGCGGCGCCTCGCCGGTCGTGGCGCGGCGCGTGCGCGAGAAGATCGAGGCGCTGCTGCCGGCGAGGATCGGCGATCTTGCCGAATTCATCGGCGGCTTCCGCAAATCCATTCATGCTGCGATTTCCGAGTTTCCGCTGCGTCGCCGCTTCTGGGAACGCGTGATCGACGGTCCGATCGGCGCGCTGGTGCTCGCCGGCCGAAGGGCCGAAGCGGAAGCCGCGCTCAAGGCTATCGATGATCCCTCCGCGTTCGCGCTGGCCGACAAGCCCGCAGGGCAGGTTGCGCTGGTCGGTGCTGGCCCCGGCGATCCCGATCTCCTCACCATCAAGGCGCTGCGTGCGCTCCAGGACGCCGACGTCGTCTTCTATGACGAGCTGGTGTCGCCCGAAATTCTCGACCGTATCCGTCGCGATACGGCGCGTATTCCGGTGGGCCGCCGCGTCGGCAGGCCCGGCATCGGCCAGGACGCCATTAACAGCCTGATGATCGAAGCCGCGCAGTCCGGCCAGCGTGTGGTGCGTCTGAAGGGCGGCGATCCCTTCGTGTTCGGCCGCGGCGGTGAGGAAGTCGAAGCGTTGCGCGCGGCCGGCATCGCCTATTCGATCGTGCCCGGCATCACCGCCGGCCTCGGCGCCGCCGCGGATTTCGAGGTACCGCTCACCTATCGTCACGAGGCGCTGCGCATTACCTTCCTCACCGCGCACAAGGCGCGCGATGCCGAGACCGTCGACTGGTCGACGCTGACCGACACCAGGATGACTGTCGTCGTCTATATGGGCATGACCGCCGCGCCCGCGGTGCGCGAGGGGGTTCTCGCCGCCGGCCGCTCGCCGGAGACGCCGGTCGGCGTGTTCGCCCGTGTCACGCGCCCCGATGCGCAAGGCGCGATCGGCACGCTCGCCGAGCTGCCCGAGCTCGTCAAACGTCTCGACGGCGGTCCCGCTATTCTGATCATCGGCGATGTGGTGCGGCATGCCGGCTCATTTCGCCATCAATCCACCAGGCAAATCATCTCTGAGCTATTGGAAGCTGCCCAATGACCTCTCCGCTTGAACAAAAGAAAATCAAGATCGCCGGCCCCTCGATCGTGACCGCCAACCGCACCTGGGATGGCATCGTGGTCTATCGTACCGCGGCCAAGGGCTGGTCCGCGGACTTGTCGGAGGCCGCGATCGTGCGCAACTCCGATGAGGCCAAGGCGTTGCTTGCAGAGTCGGTGGCCGATGACGTCGGCGCTGTCGGCGCCTATATCGCGCCCGTGCATGTCGGCGAGGATGGCAGGATCCTCCCCGGAAACCTGCGCGAGCAGATCCGGCGCACCGGCGTGACCATCGGATCGCAGGCCCAGGTTTAAGGCACGCTCGATGTACGCTTACGACGAAATCGACCGCACGCTGGTCAACGAGCGGGTCTCCGAATTTCGCGACCAGGTGAAGCGCCGCCTCTCGGGTGAGCTCACCGAGGACGAGTTCAAGATCCTGCGCCTGCAGAACGGCGTCTATCTTCAGCTCCACGCCTACATGTTCCGCGTCGCGATTCCTTACGGAACGCTGTCCGCGGGGCAGTTGCGCCGGCTTGCGCATATCGCGCGCCGCTATGACCGCGGCTATGGCCACTTCACCACGCGGCAGAACATCCAGTTCAACTGGATCAAGCTCGCCGAGCTGCCGGATGCGCTCGCCGATCTCGCCGAAGTCGGTATCCATGCGATGCAGACCTCCGGCAACAACATGCGCAACGTCACCTCCGACCAGTGGGCCGGCGTCGCCCCCGGTGAGATCGAGGATCCGCGCATCTGGTCGGAGCTGCTCCGCCAGCACACCACGCTGCATCCCGAGTTCTCGTTCCTGCCGCGCAAATTCAAGATCGCGATCACCGCGTCCGACCACGACCGCGCCGCGATCAAGATCCACGACATCGGCCTGCGCCTCGTCAAGAACGAGAAGGGCGAGACCGGATTCGAGGTGCTGGTCGGCGGCGGGCTCGGCCGCACGCCGTTCATCGCCAAGACAATCAAGCATTTCGTCCATGGCCGCGACATCCTGAGTTATGTCGAGGCGATCCTGCGCGTCTACAACCAGTACGGCCGGCGCGACAACATCTACAAGGCGCGCATCAAGATCCTCGTGCACGAGCTCGGCATCGAGAAGTTCTCGCGCGAGGTCGAGGATGAGTGGCAGCACATCCGCAACTCCGCGCTCCAGATCGACGACAGCGTGATCGAGGACATCCGCTCGCGCTTCACCTATCCGGCTTACGAGAAGCTGCCGCATATGCCCGACGAGCTTCGTCAGGCCGCGGCCGATCCGGAGTTCGAGGCGTGGCGCAAGAACTCGGTATTCCCGCACAAGATCCAGGGCTACTCGATCGTCACGATCTCGCTGAAGCCCACGGGCGGGCCTCCGGGCGATGCCACGGCCGCGCAGATGGACGCCCTCGCCGATCTTGCCGAGAAATATTCGTTCGGCGAGATCCGCGTCGGGCATGAGCAGAACCTGGCGCTGCCGCATGTCGCCAAGCGCGATCTGCCGGCTCTGTGGAAGGCGCTCGACAAGCTCGGGCTCGCGACGCCCAACGTCAACCTGATCACCGACATCATCGCCTGCCCGGGCCTCGACTATTGCTCGCTGGCGAACGCGCGTTCGATTCCGATCGCGCAGGAGCTGACGCGGCGGTTCGCCAATCACGAGCTCGCCAATCTGATCGGCCGGCTGCACATCAACATCTCCGGCTGCATCAATGCCTGCGGCCATCATCATGTCGGTCATATCGGTATTCTCGGCGTCGAGAAGAACGGCGAGGAGGTTTACCAGATCACCATCGGCGGCCGCGCCGACGAAAGTGCGGCGCTCGGGTCCCTGATCGGGCCCGGCGTCAAATTCGACGAGGTCGCCGACGTCGTCGAGGACATCGTCGAGGCTTATCTGGCGCTGCGCGAGCGGCCGGAAGAACTCTTTATCGATACGGTGAAGCGCCTCGGCGTCGAACCATTCAAGGAGCGGGTTTATGCCACTCGTTAAGGGCGGAAAGATCGTCGAGGATAGTTTCGTCAAGCTCGACGTCGATGCGCCGCTGCCCGCAGCCGGCGATATCCTGGTGCCTGGCGATCGCTTTCTGAAGGATGCGGACGCCCTGCTCGGGCGTCCCGGCAAGGTCGGCGTGATCTGGCCGAACAATCGCGACATCGACGCGCTGGTGCCGTATCTCGGCAAGCTTGCCGCGGTCGCGCTAGTGTTCCCGACCTTCCGTGACGGCCGCGCCTACAGCCAGTCGCGGCTGCTGCGCGAACGCTACGACTATCGGGGCGAGCTGCGCGCGACGGGCCAGGTGCTGCGCGACCAGTTCGTGTTCATGCTGCGCGCGGGCTTCGACAGCTTCGAGGTCAAGAAGCAGGCCGATGCGGAAGCCTTTACGCAGACCGTGAAGCGCTATTCGGTGTTCTACCAGCCGACCGGCGACGGCCGTGTCACGGCGCTGCATCGGCGCATGCAACTGCGCCATTCGGAAGGTGTCGGCACATGAACGCGATTGCGCGCGAGGGTTCATTGTCAGCCGCGCAGGCGCTGCCGTCCGCCGACGCGCTCGATCGCGCATTGCGCGATGCCTCGCCCGGCGAGGTCGTTGCTGCGGCGTTGAAGGTTGTGGGGCGCGAAAAATTGGCGGTTGTGTCGTCATTCGGCACTGAGTCGGCCGCGCTGCTCAAGGTGGTGGCCGACGTCGATCCGGCGATCCCGGTGATCTTCCTCGATACCGGCTGGCTGTTCGAGGAGACGCTCGCCTACCGCGATACGCTGATCGCGACGCTCGGCTTGACGGACGTCCGCTCGATCAAGCCGCTGGAAGAGACGCTGACGCGCGAGGATCCCGATCGCGATCTGTGGTTCTCCGACCCCGATGCATGTTGCCGCATCCGCAAGGTAGAGCCTCTGGCTCGCGCGCTAAAACCGTTCGCGGCCTGGATCAATGGCCGCAAGCGCTTCCAGGGCGGCGCGCGCGCCGCCATTCCGGTGGCGGAAGAGGACGGCGCGCGGCTGAAATTCAATCCGTTCGCGAACGTCTCGCGCGAAGACATCGAGGCGATCTACGCGCGCGCCAAATTGCCGCAGCATCCGCTTGTCGCGTCGGGTTTCCTGTCGGTTGGATGTATGCCCTGCACCAGCAGGACCGCCGAAGGCGAGGACGCGCGGTCCGGCCGGTGGCGAGGTCGCGCCAAGACAGAATGCGGCATTCACACGATGAAGATTTCGTAGCACAGCTGCGCTACGTCGCCGCAAACAAGAAAATCCGGTTCCGTTGACTTGAGAGCGTTTCGACCCGAGTTATGCCCGCATGCCATCGGCGACACCGACGTCGTCGAGGTGAATGGAGATGGACATGATCCGCCGTATCGTTCCGCTCGTGGCAGGCCTCCTCTGGGCAAGCTCGGCTCTCGCCGCTGATATCAACCTCTTGAACGTATCGTACGATCCGACGCGCGAGCTCTATGTCGAATTCAACAAGGCGTTTGCGAACGCCTATCAGAAAGAGACCGGCAAGAGCGTCGAGATCAAGCAGTCGCATGGCGGCAGCGGATCGCAGGCGCGCGCGGTGATCGACGGATTGCAGGCCGACGTTGTGACGCTCGCGCTTGCCTATGATATCGACGCGATTGCGGCAAAGGGTCTCACCGCGGCCGACTGGCAAAAGCGTCTGCCGCAGAATTCATCGCCCTACACCTCGACCATCGTGTTCCTGGTGCGCAAGGGCAATCCCAAGGGCATCAAGGACTGGGACGATCTGGTCAAGCCGGGCGTCGCCGTCATCACGCCAAACCCGAAGACCTCGGGCGGCGCGCGCTGGAACTATCTGGCAGCGTGGGGCTATGCGCAGAAGAAGTTCGGCTCGGTCGACAAGACCAAGCAATTCATCGCGAATCTCTATCAAAACGTGCCTGTCCTCGACACCGGCGCCCGCGGCTCGACCGTGACCTTCGTCGAGCGCGGCGTCGGTGACGTGCTGCTCGCCTGGGAGAACGAGGCGTTTCTCGCGCAGAAGGAGTTCGGCGCCGACAAGTTCGAGATCGTGGCGCCACCGCTCTCGATCCTCGCCGAGCCGCCTGTCACGATCGTCGACAAGGTTGCCGACAAGAAGGGCACGCGCAGCGTGGCCGATGCCTACCTGCAATATTGGTATACAAAGGAAGGTCAGGAAATCGCTGCACGCAATTTCTATCGTCCGCGCGATCCGGATGTGGCGAAGAAATACGAGAATGCCTTCGCGAAGGTCGAGCTGTTCACGATCGACGACGTTTTCGGCGGCTGGACCAAGGCGCAGAAAGAACATTTTGCCGACGGCGGCGTCTTCGATCTGATCTACAAGAACTGATCGGGCGCGCTGTCGCGGGATGCTTTTGCAGGGGGCCTGGTGAGCGCAATCGCAACACGACGACGAACATTGCCGGGCTTCGGTCTCACGATGGGGCTGACGCTGTCCTGGCTGTCCATCATTATCCTGGTTCCGCTCGCAGGCCTCTTTCTGCGCACGCTCGAGCTCAGCCCCGAGCAGTTCTGGGCCATTCTCTCCAGCCGCCGGACGTTGAACGCGCTGCGCGTGTCCTTCGGGCTCGCTTTCGCGGCGGCCTGCGTCAATCTGGTGATGGGCAGCATCATTGTCTGGGCGCTGGTGCGCTACCGCTTCCCCGGTCGGCGGCTGTTCGACGCCATCGTCGACGTGCCCTTTGCGTTGCCGACCGCAGTCGCCGGCGTTGCGCTGACCTCGCTGTTTGCCGAGAAGGGCTGGCTGGGTGCGCCGCTTGCAACCCTCGGCATCAAGGTGGCGTTCACGCCGCTCGGCATCTTCATCGCCATGATCTTCATCGGCATTCCCTTCGTGGTGCGTACCGTCCAGCCAGTGCTTCAGGACCTCGATCCTGAAATCGAGGAGGCCGCGGGTAGCTTGGGAGCCAGCCGCTGCCAGACCATCATCCGCGTGATCCTGCCCTCTCTGGGGCCCGCATTGCTGACGGGCCTGGCGCTCGCCTTCGCGCGCGCCGTCGGCGAATACGGCTCGGTGATTTTCATCGCCGGCAACCTGCCCAACGTCTCGGAGATCGCGCCGCTCCTGATCGTGATCCGGCTCTCCGAGTTCCGCTATGCCGATGCGACCGCGATCGCGGTCGTGATGCTCGTCGTATCCTTCGTCATCATCTTCGCCGTCAACCGGCTGCAGCGTTGGGCGCAGAACCGGATTCCGGTGCATTGAGGCCCGAACAATGACGATGCAGATCGCCGATTCAGTCTCGCTCGCCTCGCCCGACGCGAGGGCACGCCGGCATGCGGTCGCCGCCCGGGAAAACCTTCGTAGCGAGCCGAGGGCGGTACGGATCGCGATCATTTCCGTCGCGGTCCTCTTCCTCACGGTCTTCGTCGTGCTGCCGCTGGTCGTGGTGTTCGCGCAGGCCTTCTCCAAGGGCATCATGGCCTATCTCGCGGCGCTGTCGGAGCCGGAGGCCCTGGCCGCGATCCGGTTGACGCTGCTGGTGGCGGCGATCTCGGTCGGCCTCAATCTCGTGTTCGGATTGGTTGCGGCCTGGGCGATCGCCAAGTTCGAGTTCAAGGGCAAGACCTTTCTGATCACGCTGATCGACCTGCCGTTCTCGGTCAGCCCCGTGATCTCGGGTCTCGTCTTCGTGCTGCTGTTCGGCGCGCAAGGCTATTTCGGCGGCTGGCTGCGTGACCACAACATCCAGGTCCTGTTCGCGGTGCCTGGGATAGCGCTTGCGACCACCTTCGTGACCTTCCCATTCGTGGCGCGCGCATTGATCCCGCTGATGCAGGAGCAGGGTACGCAGGAGGAAGAGGCCGCGATCTCGCTCGGCGCCTCGGGCCTGCAAACGTTTTTCCGCGTGACCTTGCCCAATATCAAATGGGGCGTGCTCTATGGCGTGCTGCTCTGCAACGCGCGCGCGATGGGCGAGTTCGGCGCGGTCTCCGTCGTCTCCGGCCATATCCGCGGCGAGACCAACACCATGCCCCTGCTGGTCGAGATCCTCTACAACGAATACCAGTTCGTTGCTGCGTTTGCGATCGCCTCGCTGCTCGCGATGCTGGCGCTGATCACGCTGATCGCCAAAACCATTCTCGAACGTCATCTGGACGAAGGACGCGACTCCTGTGACCATTGAAGTCAAGAATCTCATCAAGAAGTTCGGGAGCTTTGCGGCGCTGGACGGCGTCGATCTCAAGGTCGATAATGGCGAGTTGCTGGCGCTGCTGGGGCCGTCCGGCTCCGGCAAGACGACCTTGCTTCGGATCATCGCCGGCCTGGATTGGCCAGATTCCGGTGAAGTCTCTTTCAACGGCGAGGACGCACTCGCGCAGGGCGCGCGCGAGCGTCATGTCGGCTTCGTGTTCCAGCACTACGCGCTGTTCCGCCACATGACGGTGTTCGAGAACGTGGCCTTCGGTTTGCGGGTGCAGCCGCGCGCGGTCCGGAAAGAGGAGGCCGCGATCCGCGCGCGCGTCAAAGAGCTGCTCGACCTCGTGCAACTCGACTGGCTCGCCGACCGCTATCCGGGCCAGCTCTCCGGCGGCCAGCGCCAGCGCATTGCACTGGCGCGGGCACTCGCGATCGAGCCGCGTATCCTGCTGCTCGACGAGCCATTCGGTGCGCTGGATGCGAAGGTGCGCAAGGAACTGCGCAAATGGCTGCGCTCGCTGCACCACGAAATCAACGTCACCTCGATCTTCGTCACGCACGACCAGGAGGAGGCGCTCGAGGTCGCCAACCGGGTCGTGGTGATGGACAAGGGCAAGATCGAGCAGATCGGCTCGCCCGATGATGTCTATGAGAGCCCGGCGACCGCCTTCGTCCACGGCTTCATCGGCGAGTCCATCGAGCTGCCTGTTCAGGTCGCAGACGGTGTGGTTCGGCTCGGCGACCGACCACTCAGGCTCGCGGCCGAGGGAGTAGCGTCTGGCGCGTCAAAACTGTTCGTGCGGCGACATGATATGGTGGTCGGCCCGCCCGGCTCGGGCGCCTTCGACGGCGCCGTGCGGCATGTGCGGAATTTTGGTCCCGTTCAACGCGCCGAGGTCGCGCTGTTCGGCGGCGAGACCATCGAGATCGACGCCCCCCGCGACAAGGAACTGCGCGCCGGCGACACGGTCGGCCTCGCGCCCCGTCGCTACCGGATCTTTGCGGGCGCCTGAGGCCGCCGCCTCAGGCTCAAATTTTCCGTAAAATTCACCTTTCAGCCACGGTTGATATGCAACAACGGCCCGTCTTTTTGGGGGCCAGATTCATGCGCGCTGCGGCCGCAATTCTCATCGCTTTGCTTCTCGCCGGCTGCGCGGGCAACGAAGCGCCGGTCGAACAGCCGTCGATGTATGCCGACATGGCCGTATCGGGCGCGCAGCTCGATGCGCAGGCCGCGGCCGTGATGATCTCGCAATACCGCCAGAACAACAGCCTCGGCACCGTCATCATCGATCCCGACCTGATGAGGCTGGCCGAATCCCAGTCCCAGGCAATGGCGGCGGCCAACAAGATGGACCACGACGTCCGCGCGCCGCTCGCCAAGCGGCTCGCCGCCGGCGGCTATCCGGCGACCGTCGCGGTCGAGAACATTTCTGCGGGCTATCATACGCTGGCGGAAGCATTTTCCGGCTGGCGCGACTCGCCCCCGCACCGGGCCAACATGCTCAAGAGCGGTGTCACAAAATTGGGCATAGCGGCGAGCTATGCTCCGAACACCAAATACAAGGTGTTCTGGACGATGATTCTGGCATCCAACGAGCCCCGATAAGCCAGTCTTGATCCCCAAAACATTGACGCCGCCGTGAAGTGGGGTCACGGTGGGACTTCCTCAGTTCATTGATCCCCTCATGACCGATCATCAAGGCCCGGCATCGAACAGAATCCCCGCCAATGCGCAGCGCGTCCTGGTGCTCCAGGGCGGTGGTGCGCTCGGCTCCTATCAGGCGGGCGCCTATCAGTCGCTGTGCCATTTCGGCTTCGAGCCGGAATGGGTCGCCGGCATCTCGATCGGCGCGGTCAACGCCGCCATCATTGCCGGCAATGAGGGCGAGACCCGCGTCAAGCGGCTGAAGGAATTTTGGGAGATGGTCTCGGCGCCGGTGCCGTGGAAGCCGATCGGCAAGAGCGATCACAGCCGCGAGCTGTTCAACTCCACCAGTGCCGCGCTGATCGCGACCTTCGGTGTGCCGGGTTTCTTCGTCCCGCGCGTCCCGCCCGCGCCACTCTGGCCGCCGGGGCATCCGGAAGCGGAGAGCTATTACGACACCGCGCCGCTCAAGAAGACGCTGGAGCGGCTGGTTGATTTCGACCGCATCAACGATCTGAAAACACGCTTGTCCATCGGCGCGGTCGGCGTCACGTCGGGCAATTTCAAATATTTCGACAATTACGAGTTCAAGAAGCTCGGCAAGAAGATTGGCCCCGAGCACATCATGGCGTCCGGCGCGCTGCCGCCGGGCTTTCCCTCCGTCATCATCGAGGGCGAGCATTATTGGGACGGCGGCATCGCCTCCAACACGCCGCTCGATTACGTGCTCGATGCCGAGATCGAGCGCGACATGCTGATCTTCCAGGTCGACCTGTTCAGCGCGCGCGGCGACCTGCCGACCTCGCTGCTCGAAGCCGCTGAGCGTGAGAAGGACATCCGCTATTCGAGCCGGACGCGGATGAACACCGACAAGAACAAGCAGCTGCATAACGCCCGCAGGGCCGTGCGCGATCTGATCGGCAAATTGCCGGATTATCTGAAGAACGATCCCTCCGTTGAATTTCTCGCCAAGGCGGCGCGTGAAAGCACCGTGACCGTCGTGCACCTGATCTACCGCAGCAAGAACTACGAGTCCTCGTCCAAGGACTACGACTTCTCGCATGTCGCCATGGTCGAGCATTGGGAAGCAGGCGTGCGCGACGTGCACCTGTCGATGCGCCACAAGGATTGGCTCGAGCGGCCGCAGTCCGGCGAGACCATGGTGACCTACGATCTCACAGGGGACGTGACCGCGCCCCCGGCCTCAACCAGGAGTGAATGATATGGGTAGCTTGTCAGGCAAGAACGCCGTCGTGACCGGATCGACCAGCGGCATCGGGCTCGCTTATGCGCGTGCCTTTGCTGGCGCCGGCGCCAATGTTGTCATCAACGGCTTCGGCTCGCCCGAGGACATCGAGAAGGAGCGCGCCAAGATCGAGTCCGACTTCAGGGTGAAAGCGCTCTATTCGCCCGCCGACATGGCCAAGCCCGCCGAAATCGCAGACATGGTCGCGCTCGGCGAGAAGACCTTCGGTTCGGTCGACGTCCTCGTCAACAATGCCGGCATCCAGTTCGTCTCGCCGATCGAGGAGTTTCCGATCGAGAAGTGGGACCAGATCATCGCGATCAACCTGTCCTCGGCTTTCCACGGCATCCGCGCCGCGGTGCCCGGCATGAAGAAGCGCGGCTGGGGCCGCATCATCAACACGGCCTCGGCGCATTCGCTGGTCGCTTCGCCCTTCAAGTCGGCCTACGTCTCGGCCAAGCACGGCATCGCCGGCCTTACCAAGACCGTGGCGCTCGAGGTTGCGACCCATAAGATCACCTGCAACTGCATCAGCCCCGGCTATGTCTGGACGCCGCTGGTCGAGAAGCAGATCCCGGACACGATGAAGGCCCGCAATCTGACGCGCGAGCAGGTCATCAATGACGTTCTGCTCGACGCGCAGCCGACCAAGGAGTTCGTCACCTCCGAGCAGGTGGCGGCGCTGGCGCTGTTCCTGTGCAGCGACGATGCTGCGCAGATCACCGGCACCAATCTCTCGATCGACGGCGGCTGGACGGCAGAGTAGTGGTGGGCAATCTAATTGACTCTTTGTCATGCCCCGGCTTGACCGGGGCATCCCAGTATGCCGCGGCTTCTCCGTATCCTGCGCTGTCTCTGGTATTTGGATCGCCCGATCAAGTCGGGCGATGACAGTGAGAGTGGTGCGCCGTTCTCGCTTAGACTAGTGAGTCCAGGCCAGCGCGGTGACGATCGCCGACGACAGGTTCAGCTCCGCAAACATGATCTTGCCGGCGACCACGAAGAGGACGCTGGCAAGCGTCAGGCGCAGCACCGTCTCCGGCACGCGCGTCGCACTGTAGCTGCCCAGGACGATGCCGGGCAGCGAGCCCATCAGCAGCACGCCCATCAGCGCCCAATCCACGTCGCCAAGCGCCCAGTGTCCCGTGCCGGCCACCAGCGTCAGCGGGACGGCGTGAGCGATGTCGGAGCCGATGATGGTCGCCATCGGCAGGCGCGGGTAGAGCAGGAGCAGCACGGTCACACCGACCGCGCCGGCGCCGACCGATGAAATCGAGACCAGCACGCCGAGCACGGCACCGGTGACCACGGTCGCGATTGCCGTGGTGCGGTCATCGACGCCTTCGAGCGTTCTGCGATAGCGCTCAATGATTGCCTTTCGGAAGATCAGCGAGATTGCGGTGAGCAGCAGCGCGAAGCACAGCACCAGATTGACCAGGCCGCGCTCGGCATCGCTGTTGAGATCGAGCTTCCACAGCACAAGTAACGTCAGCGCGCTTGCGGGAATGCTGCCGCAGGCAAGACGCAGCACTGCCGGCCAATGCACGCTGCGCGACCAGCCATGCACCACGCTGCCGCCCGTCTTGGTGCCGGCGGCGTAGAGCAGGTCAGTCCCGACCGCGGTCGAGGGATGGACGCCGAACAACAGGATCAGCAGCGGGGTCATCAGCGAGCCGCCGCCAACGCCGGTCATCCCGACAAGCAGGCCGACGCCGAATCCCGATGCGACGTAGAGCGGATCAATCATCTGTGCGGGAGTCTAGGTTCATCTCGTTGGTCACACAATACGAGGTAGAATAAACCTACTCCTGACGGCAATGGATCGCAGAAAAATAAGAAGGAATGATGCGTCGACTGGCGTCTGGTAGCCATTTTTACCCAAATATTCCCCTCCCGCGAAATGGCTATTTCGCAGCCGCGGGAGGGAAAACGCAAAGGAGCCGAAAAGGTTCCGGAGTGGCGCCGAATTTACCGACGGCCTATTGCCCGAACGCCAGCACGTGCAGGCCGAGCCGTTGTCGCACGATCCGGAACAACAGCACGGTCTCGAAGGTGAGCGAGATCGAGGTCGCTGCGGCCGCGCCGCGGCCGCCGAAATGCGGCACCAGCGCGATGCAGAGGATGACGTTCATCACGAACGCCAGCGCGTAGGCGAGTGCGCAGATCTTCTGGTGACCAAGCATGTTGAGGAGCCGCTCGACCGGGCCGATCGCAGCGCGCACCACGAGCCCGACCGCGGCGATGAACATGATGTCGTAACCGATCACGAATTGCGGTCCGAACAGCCAGAGCAGCGGCTTGCCGAGTGCCAGCAGCACGGCGGTCGCCGCGAGCGAGGGCCAGAAGGTCCAGTTGATGGCATGCGCGACATAGGCCGACAGGCGGGTCTTGTCGCCGAGTGCGTTGTATTCGGCGAAGCGATGCGCCGCAGTTGCCGACATCGCGTAGTGAATGAAGGACACCAGCGCCAACGTCTTTATCACGGCGAAATAGACGCCGACCTCGTCGGAGGGACGGAATTGCTGGAGCACCAGCACGTCGGTGTAGGACAACAGCAGGTAAAAGCTCTCGACCAGTAGGATCGGCAGCGAGATCGCAAGCCAACCGCTGATGTCATAGGCCTTGGGACCGTTCTCGACATGGCCCGCAAGCTTGCGGTTGAGCATCACCATCTGGCCGGTCATCGCGATCCACACCGCGCCTGCGCTCGCCACCATCGCGGCAGTCGCGCCGAGATGGAAGCCGAGCAGCAAGGCTGAGGCGGTGATGCCGATGATCAGCGCCTGACGGATGATGAATTGCGGCATCAGGCCGAGCTGCATCCAGTCATGTACGCGGGCGATGCCGTCCTGGGTGTTGGCGACGACGAAGGCCGGCAGCGTCATGCAGCCGATATACAGCGGAAGATGCGCGGCCGGATCGATCCATGGCGACAGCAGGAGGACGAGCCCGGCCAGCGCCAGCGAGACCAGGGCCGAGACGACGAAGGTCAGCCAGCGGCTGCCGGAGAGAAAGCCACGCAGCAGCGCCTGCTCGCCGCTGGTGCGGTATTCCGGAATGATCTTCTGCGCGGAGGCCGAAATGCCGAAATCCATCATGCTGCCGAGCAGCAGCACCCAGGTCCAGACATAGACGTAGACGCCGTAATCGGACGTGCCCATCCAGCGCGCCAGCAGGATCTGCGAGAGATAGGCAAGACCGGCGCTGATCACGCGGATGAGGAAGATAGTGCCCGCAAGCCGCCGCGTCAGCGACGCCTCGCTCGTGCCGCCGCCCGCGCCGGCCAGCCTGGCACACAGCCGCGCGATGAGGCCGGTTGCGGGTTGTGCGTCCATCACGGCCACGTCAAAGATCCCCTGCCCCTCGCAAGATGCGGCAGGTTGGACGTAGCAACCATTCGTTAAGAAACGGTTGGGTGGCCCCTCATGGTCGTCCTGGCGAAAGCCAGGACGACTGCTCAATCCAGATTGACATTGAACTCGTACGACTTCTCCGGCCCCACCAGCGTGAACTTCAACGCGGCGCCGTCGGGCTTGGCGCCGGGCGGCAGGCCGTCGAGATCGAAGGCGAAGCGCTTGACGCCTGCCGGGCCGTGCTCGACCGGCGAGGGGATCGGCAGCGCCCAGTCGGGCGTCGGCCCCTCCACGAACAGGTTGACGTCGCGCCCATCGGGCGTGGCCACGTCGACCAGCACCTTCGTGGCGTCCACGCGCGTGACGTCGCGGATGGTCAGCGGAGTGGGATCGCCGATATTGGCGGGCTTCGGCACGGTGTCGAGCGCCGCGAACAGCACGCCGTCCTCGGTCGAGGCGACGCTGTTGAAGCCGAGCTCGGCGCTGGCCTCAACGGGGATACAGAGCTTTTCGCAGACCGCGTAGTTGATCTCGGCGCGCAGGGTCACCGGCTTGTCCGGGGCTTTGGCGACGATGCGCAGCGGCAGCACGATCTGGTCGTGATAGCCGATCGAATGGCCGCCGGCGCCGTCGTCGAACTTCAGGGGCGCCGGCCACAGCACGGTCACAGCTTCGACATTTTCGGACTTGGAGAAGTCGAACCGCGGCGGAACGCCGGAATCGCCGGGCGTGCGCCAATAGGTCTTCCAGCCGTGCTGAAGCTGGAATGCGATGCCGCCGAGCAGCACGGGGCCGCTACGCGATCCCGCCAAAAGGCGCACGGCGGAATGGCCGTCGCGCTGCCAGGGCGAGGCGTCGTCGGCGCGGACGATCGAGGGCTGCGCCGACACGAGCAAGGTTGCGGCGACGATGGTCGCAGCATGCTTGGGAACCATGGTGAGCATAGCACGTCTTTACAGGGTCGATGCGGCGCAAACCATTGAATTGCTTGTGATGGATGCATCGGAATGAGGCTTGGGAATTTGGCTTGGGGAATTGGGCTTGGGGAATTCGGTCCACGCAAGCCTTGATTTGACAGCGGGCAAGCCCGACATCAGGATATGAACCAAGAGGGGAGTGCTTCACCCATGGGTTCTGCAGGCAAGAGAACTGGCGACAGCACCCCGGCGGCCGGCCCCGCCGTCCCCAATTCGACGGGCTATCTCGACGGGCGGCTCCTGATCGCCATGCCGGTCATGGGCGACCCCCGCTTCGAGCGTTCGGTGATCTATCTCTGCGCCCATTCGGCCGAGGGCGCGATGGGCATCATCGTTAATCATCCCGCCGGCAGCATCGATTTTCCGGAGTTGCTGGAGCAACTCGGTATCATCAAGAAGGGTGCGCAGATCAAGCTGCCGGAGAACGCCGAGAGCATGAAGGTACTGCGCGGCGGCCCGGTCGACACGGGACGCGGCTTCGTGCTGCATTCCAGCGACTTCTACATCGAGAACGCGACGCTGCGGATCGATGACGGCGTCTGTCTCACCGCGACCGTCGACATCCTGCGCGCGATCGCCAACGGCTCCGGCCCGAAGCATGCCATCCTCGCGCTCGGCTATGCCGGCTGGGCGCCGGGTCAGCTCGAGACCGAGATCCAGAGCAATGGCTGGCTGCATTGCGACGCCGATGTGGATCTGATCTTCGGCGATGACGTCGAGGACAAGTACGCGCGTGCCTTGCGCAAGATCGGCATCGATCCCGGCATGCTCTCGAACGAGGCGGGGCACGCGTAGCTGCACTCTTACTGTCATGCCCCGCGAAGGCGGGGCATCCAGTACGCCGCGGCTTATCGATTTTAGCACGACCGTCTCGGAGTACTGGATCGCCGGTCGAGCCGGGCGATGACGGCGTTCATCAAAAAACCTACTCCGCCGCCTGCTGCTGCACCGTGGGCTCGGTGCCCGCCACAGTCGCGCGGCGCATGTCGCGCGGTTGCGACTGATCGTAGCGGCGAACGCGGTGCATGGTCTGGCGGTTGTCCCACATCACGAGATCATGCAGCGTCCATTTGTGCACGTAGACGAATTCGGCCTGTGTTGCGTGCTCGTTGAGATCGCGCAGCAGCAGCCGGCCCTCGGGCACGCTCATGCCGACGATCTTCCCGGCATGTGAGGACAGGTACAGCGACTTGCGGCGATGCACAGGGTGCGTGCGCACCAGGCGCTGCAACACCGGCTTGAACATCAGCTTTTCCTCGTCGCTATATTCCGTGAAGCCGAGCGAGCCGCGCGAATACATCAGCGAATGCTCGCAGATCAGATCCTCGATCTCCGTCTTGGTCTCGTCGTCGAGCGCGTCATAGGCCGCGCGCATGTCGGCGAATTCGGTGTTGCCGCCCTTAGGGTTCACGACGCGCGCCGACAGCAGCGAAAATTTTGCGGGGATGGGGCGGAACGAGCTGTCGGAATGCCAGAGGCAATTGCCGAGATTGAACAGATGCGTGCGGCTGTCCTTGGCCAGCGGCTTACCGTCCTTGCCGAGATTGCTGACATCGTTCAGACCCGAACTGAGGCGGTAGTCCTTCTCCTTGGTAACTGTGCCGCCGCGCGCATCCTCGCGTTGGCCGAAATTCAGCGCGAAGGCCATCTGCTGCTCGTCGGTGATGTCCTGGTCGTGAAAAACCAGCACCGCGTATTGATCCATCGCAGCCTCGATCCGGCGCGCCTCATCCTTCGTGAGCGGCCGGCGCAGATCGAGGCCCGAAACCTCGCCGACAAAATGCTTCTGAAGCTGCCGGATGGCGATCGTCATTGCGATTCTCCTGGCGTTCCCCCGGGGCCTTACCAGCGGTTTGCCCGCCCTGTTGGCGAAAAGGCTACCCGCGCGCCGGCCGATGTCAACGCTTCGCGCGCATGGCTCTCACGCGTTCCGCGCCATCAGGCCGCCGTCGACCGGGATCACCGCGCCGGTCAGGAACGATGCCGCCGGCAGGCACAGGCTCAGCGTCATGTGCGCGACCTCCTCGGGGTCGCCATAGCGGCCAAGCGCAGTGCGGCGCTTGGCGTAGATCGTCTTGTGGTCTTCCGGGATCCGGTCGGTGATCGCGGTGCGGATCGGTCCCGGACAGATGCAGTTCACGGTGATGCCCTCGCGGCCAAGCTCGACGGCGAGCGAGCGCGTCAGGCTCGCAACGCCGCCCTTGGCAGCTGAATAGGGGCTGTGCAGCGCGGTGGCGCCGAGCGCCTCGGTAGACGCGATGTTGACGATGCGCGGGCTCTTCGATCTGCGCAGGTGCGGCAACGCCGCGCGGATGATGCGCGCATGCGCCGTCAGCATCACCGCGATGCCCTTGGTCCAGGCGTCTTCGTAACTTTCGTCGTCGATCGCGACGCGCACGGAAATGCCGGCATTGTTGACGATGATGTCGAGCCCGCCGAACTGCGCCGCGACGTCGCCCACCACGCGGTTGATCTCCTTGGCGTTGGCGACATCGAGTTTCCACGCCTCTGCAGAACCGCCGCTCGCCGCGATCTCTCTGGCGACGGCTTGCGCGCCTTCCGGGTCGTAGTCGGTCACAGCCACATTGGCACCCTCAGCGCCGAACACGCGTGCGGTCGCACGTCCCATACCGCTTGCTGCGCCCGTGATGAGAACTGTCGATCCTCTGACGGACCGGCTGAGCTGCTTGAGCTCGGGCATGCTGCTTCCTCGCGCCTGCTCGTTCATTGTTGTGCGATTGACAAGGCTGGCATCGATCCGCACACCCGTCAAACCAAGCAAAAGCAAAGGGAGGCCGCGATGAACGAGCTCGATTTCTCAAGCAAGCAGGTACTGGTCGTCGGTGGTTCCAGCGGTATCGGCAACGGCATCGCACAGGCCTTTCGTGCCAAGGGCGCGCAGGTCGCGGTCTGCGGGACCCGCGCACATGCGAAGGATTACGCGCCGGAAGAAGGCTCGGATCTCACCGGTCTTGTTTACGCCCAACTCGATGTCAGCGATGCCAGGGCGATCGAAGCGTTCAAGCCGTCGTTTGAACGTCTCGACGTGCTGGTGCTGGCACAGGGCGCAGTGATCTATCGCCGCGGCGAATTCGAGATGGCGGGCTTCCGTAGGGTACTCGAAGTCAATCTCATGAGCCTGATGGCCTGTGCCACGCGCTTTCAGCCCGCGCTGCGGGATTCGGGGGGATCACTGATCATCATCTCGTCGACTGCGGCCTATCACTCCACCATGGGCAATCCAGCCTACAATGCCTCGAAGACCGGCGCCGTCGGATTGACGCGGACGCTCGGCGAGGCCTGGGCCGAGCACGGCATCCGCGTCAACGGCATCGCGCCGGGGCTCGTCGATACCAAGATGACCAAAGTCACGACCTCCAATCCCCAGCGGCTCGAGGGCGCACTGTCACGGATTCCGCTGCGGCGATTGGGTACGCCGGCTGATATGGCCGGCGCAGCCTTGTTCCTGGCCTCGCCGCTATCGTCCTACATCATCGGCCAGACCATCGTCGTCGACGGCGGGCTCATTCTCTAAGCGGCCATGCGGAACTGCGCCGCGGCTGATCGGTTACTTGGGCTGACCCCCGAGGAGGACCAACATGGACAACGATCGGATTGCCGGATCAGCCAAGGAGTTTGCCGGACGCGTCGAAGGTGCGGTCGGTGAGATGACGGGAGACGCGAGGACGCAGGCCTCGGCCAAGGCGCGCGAAGCGGCCGGCACCGTGCAGAACCTGTACGGCCAGGCGAAGGATGCCGCGCGTGATGCCACGGATACCGCGGCCGGTTACGCGAAGGACGCCTATGAAGCCGGCCAGGATACATTCCGCGACGGGACGCAGGCCCTGGCAAAGAGAGTGCAGGACAATCCGCTCGGCGCGCTGCTGGTCGCCGGCGGCATCGGCTTTGCGCTCGCGCTGTTGATGTCGCGGCCAGCCCGCCGCCCGCCGCCGCGCTGGCGCTACTACGGCTAGCCTACACGAGACTATCGCGGCGGATTGAATTCCGCCGATCGCCCAACGTTGGCCGGTGGACGCGGTATCGCCGGATTCATGTTGGGATTGCGCGGCGGCTGCGGCGCCAGTTGACGGGGCGGCGATGGCGAGCCGAAGCCGAAGAAATCGCGTAGCGACGGCGTTGTCTGCGCCGGTTGCTGCACCTGCGGCTTCCTCGGCGCGAGCTTTGGCGGCGCCACCGCGGCGGCAGCATTCGGCGCAGTCCCCGCATTTGGATTGGCGGCCCCGCCCTCAGGCGTCGTCGTCGCGACCGGCGTATCACCCTTGGCCTGCTCGCGACCGACCTCGCGCCGTGGCCAGGCATAGTCATCGGCGCGGCCTGCCGGCGGCGTCAACGGCTCGCCCTTCACCAGCGTCTTGGCCGCGAGTGCATCGACTGCGGCCGGACGCGATCCCGGTCCGCCCAGCAACTGGTCGGTCGCGATCGAGGCCGCAACCAGCGGCACGATTGGCCCCGCAAGCGGCCGCGGCGCGGGCTTGCCGGGCTCGGCGCTGGTATCGGGCGTTGCCGGCTCGCTCGGCAATGCGATCGGGCCTGAGCGCCCCGCCAGCAGACGCGTAATCTCGCGCTCGACATAGTGTGCGAGCTTGCGTGCGCCGGCCTTGGTGAAATAGACGCCATCAGAGGTGCGGAGCTGACGGATCTGGCCTTCGAAATCGGGGCCTTTCTGGAGGAAGCGGCCCGCTTCGTCGACAAAGCCGTCCCAGACGTCGACATAGGTGATGCCGGCCTTGGCCGCGCCTTCGCGATAGAGCGAGTCCAGGAATAGCATGTCCGCGGTACCCTTCGGACCGCGGATCGCGGGCAGGCCGACCCAGAGCACCGGCACGCCCTTGGCCTTGAGCACGCCGATCAGCTCCTCCATCTTCTTGCCATAGAGCTCGACCCAACGGTCGTCGCGGAATTCATAGACACCGTTCGGCGAGCGCGCGGTCTTTTCCGGTGCCGCGGTCTGTGGCGCATCGGCATTGTCGGCTTCGTCCTGCGGTAGGTCGGTGTCTGCCGGCTTGTCGTCGGGTTTGGCGGCGGCATCCGTGCCTGGCTTGGCGTCGGTCTTTGCATCGCCCGGCTTACCTTGCTTGGCGCGCGCGCCCTTGTCGTTCTTCTTGTCCGCAGGCTTGTCGGATTTGTCCGGCGCGGGCTCACGAATCGCCATGCGGTCGTTCAGGCCGAGCATCACGACGATGACGTCGGGCTTCTCGGTCTCGAGAATGCCCTTGGCCGCGGCGGCCCAGTCCGAGGGCTCACCTTTCGGCTGGTACTTGATGAGGCCGGAGGTGGTCTTGTGCTTGCGGATCACGCCCATGTCGGGCTGTTCGGTGTAGGCGTCCTCCAGACCATAGGCGAGCCAGTCGGCCATGGAGTCGCCGATCACGAGCACGTTCTTCTCAGCGATTGT
Organism: Bradyrhizobium sp. CB82; assembly: GCF_029714405.1. Taxonomy (NCBI): domain Bacteria; kingdom Pseudomonadati; phylum Pseudomonadota; class Alphaproteobacteria; order Hyphomicrobiales; family Nitrobacteraceae; genus Bradyrhizobium; species Bradyrhizobium sp. CB82. Next base: position 1,039,308 of record NZ_CP121650.1, read on the forward strand.
ATCGCGCTTGGCCGGCGCCGGTGCGCGCGAGAAATCCTGGCGCGGCGCCTGCTGCTGTTGCTGCTGCTGGAAGGGTGTGAAGAAGTCGCCGCCGAACCAGCCGCCGCCTCCGCTGCGCGGCGGCGCGGGCCGCGACGGTCCGCCGAAGCCGGGGAAGTTGAAGAACTGCGCCGATGCAGGGCCCGCAACCGACACCATGATCGCAAGCGCCGTCCCCAGCGCGATCAACGGGCCGGTCTCGGTCAGCGCCCTGAAAAATGATTTCGGCTTCGACATGCTACAGGCGCGCCAGGGTTTTCGAATTGGTCCGATATAATAACGGAATCGGGCCGCAAACGGGCAGATTTGATTGCACCATACACTGGGGAACCGCCGCCGCCGTCAAGGGCGGAGGCCGGATTTCGTGCTCACGGTTACTTTCGGGACGGATTTACCGCCGGCGCAGCCGTTCCAGCATGTCGGAGGAGGCAAATCCGTCCGCCGGAGCCCCGATCGAGGCCTGGAAGTTGCGCAAGGCGTCGCGGGTCTGGCCGCCAAACTGGCCGTCGGACGTGCTTTTGTAGAAGCCGCGTTGGGCCAGGAGCTGCTGCAATTCCAGCCGCTCGGCCCGGGACAGTTCCCGCTCCTGCCGCGGCCACGGCTGCACGAACGGCTGGCCGCCCCGCAAGCGATCAGCGAAATGGCCGATCGCGAGCGCATAGGCCTCGGCCGGATTGTATTTCATGATCACGCGGAAGTTCTGCAGCATCAGGAAGCCCGGTCCCGCGGCGCCGGCGGGCGTCAGCAGATAGGCTTTATCGGCCGGGTGCGGGAAGGGCTGGCCGGTGGCGCGGGTGATCCCAAGCTTTTCCCACTGCGCGATCGTCATCGCCTTGGCGCGGTCCGCCAGCATGAAGTCGAAGCCCTGGGGCACCACGACCTCATAGCCCCAGCTCGCGCCGCTCTGCCAGCCGTCCTTCTTCAGATTGTTGGCGGTGGAGGCGATCAGATCGGCCGGGTCGTCGACGACGTCGCGCCTTCCGTCACCATCGGCATCCACCGCAAAGCGTTTGAACGCGGTCGGCATGAATTGCGTCGGGCCGAACGCGCCGGCCCAGGAGCCGCGCATCTGTTCGGGCCGCAGATCGCCGCGGTTGAGGATCTCCAGCGCGGAGAGGAATTCATCCTTGAAATAGGCTTGGCGGCGGCCGATGCAGGCCAACGTCGCGGTGGATTGCAGCACACTGCGGTCGCCGATCTGGGTCGAGTAGTTGGATTCGATGCCCCAGATCGCCGCGATGATATAGCGATCGACGCCGTAGGCTTTCTCGGTGGCGTCGAACTGCGCCTTGTACCTTGCAAGGATCTCCTTGCCCTTGGCGAGGCGGTTGTCGTTCACGAGAATGTCGAGATAATCCCAGATCGACTTGGTGAACTCCGGCTGCGAGTCCAGGAGATCCATGATGCGCAACTCCGGCGTGAGCCCTGTGGTGAAGCGCTGAAAGTTCTCCTGCGTGACGTTGCGACGCGCGGCATCGGGCCACATCGATGCAATGCAATTGTCAAAATTGGCCGCGGCCCCCCGGATCGCGGCCGCGGTCATCAAGGGATGGCCGGACGCACCGTCCTCGCCGCTCCAGGGCTGGACGCCACCGGGACCGGGCGCCGGTTGCGCGGGCGACGGGCTTTGACCGGAAAAAATGCTGCCGAACAGGTCCGATAAGCCGTTTGATCCCTGCGCGCGCGCTTGAAGCGGGAACAGGAGGGTGACCGCAACCAGGGTTGCGCTGGTCATGCCTGCAAGTCCTGCCATCGATCGCGTCATGTCCCACCTATGCGGCCAAAATCCGGCTGCAGGAGGCCCTTGTTACGGTTGCCAATGTCTTAACAAAGGTGAAGTTTTGGTGGCGGCCTTTTCCTCAAATCTAGGAGGCAGGGGCCCAACATCCGCCTTTGTTACCGGCTGCAAACCGGCTAGCAAGATGTCATTGCTCCACGTCCGCACGTCCCAAGGTATTCGATCAATCCCATGAAAATCCGCAAAGCCGTATTCCCCGTCGCCGGCCTCGGCACCCGCGTGCTGCCTGCCACCAAGGCGATGCCCAAGGAAATGCTCACCATCGTCGACAAGCCGCTGATCCAATACGTCTATGACGAGGCCAGGGAGGCCGGGATCGAGCATTTCGTCTTCGTCACCGGGCGCAACAAGGCCGTCATCGAGGACCATTTCGACCGCATGTTCGAGCTCGACTCTACGCTTGCCGCGCGCGGCAAGACGGCCGAGCAGGAGGTTCTGGCGCAGAACCAGCCGGAGGCCGGCGCGGTCAGCTTCACCCGCCAGCAGGCGCCGCTTGGTCTCGGACACGCGGTCTGGTGCGCGCGCGACATCGTCGGCAACGAGCCGTTTGCGGTCGTGCTGCCCGACGAACTCGTGCTCAACACGCCGGGTTGCCTGAAGCAGATGATCGAGGCCGCAAGCCAGCTTGGCGAGAAGTCCAACGTGCTTGCGGTCGAGGCCGTGCCGGACCATCTCACGCATCAATACGGTATCTGCGGCGTGGGAAAACGCGCCGGCAAGATCTTCGAGGTCGACGGCATGGTGGAGAAGCCGCCGAAGGGCACCGCGCCCTCCAACCTGTCGATCACCGGCCGCTACATTCTCCAGCCCGAGATCTTCAAGATCCTGGAGACCCAGGAACGCGGCGCCGGTGGCGAGATCCAGCTCACCGATGCCATGATTGGGCTTGCCAAGTCGCAGAAGTTCTACGGCGTCGAGTTCGAAGGCGAGCGCCATGATTGCGGCTCCAAGGCCGGCTTCCTGCGCGCCAACATCGCCTACGGCCTGAAGCGCCCCGAGCTGCGCGACGGCCTGCTCGCGGAGATGAAGAAGTATCTGGGCGGATAGCGCGCTATCTCTCCATGTCATTGCGAGGAGCGAAGCGACGAAGCAATACAGAATCCCGCCCCGGTGACAACCTGGATTGCTTCGCTTCGCTCGCAATGACGGCGGTGTGGCGGCCTCACGCCACCAGCGACAGTTTCGGAAGGTTCGCGACCACGGACTGGTTACGACCGCCGGCCTTGGCGGCGTAGAGCGCCTTGTCTGCGGCGGTCACCAGGATGGACCAGTCGACTCCCGCCGTAGGGACGAGACTCGCGATGCCGCACGACACCGTCGTGCTCGCCTGGTCGTCGGACCAGCCCTGCACCTTGCAGCGGATCGTCTCGGCGATCCTGAACGCGTCGGCTTCCGAGGTGCCTGGCAGCAGCACGGCAAATTCCTCGCCACCATAGCGCGCGGCGCAATCGCCGGCGCGACGCACGGAATCGGAGATGCAGATGGCGATGCCGACCAGCACCTGGTCGCCGGCCTGGTGGCCGAACGTGTCGTTGTAGGCCTTGAAATGATCGGCATCGATCATCAGCAGCGCGACCGGCGTCTTCTGCCGCATCGCGCGCCGCCATTCGACGTCGATGACGGAATCGAACTTGCGGCGGTTACGCAGGCCTGTGAGCGCGTCGGTGGTCGCCATCTCCTCGAGCTTGTCCTCGGCCTTGGCCCGCCGGCCGATTTCGCGCGCCAACACGGCAGTCGAGCCGAGCAAGAACAATGCGAGCACCAGCACCACGGCGCCGATGCGCAGGGCTTCCTTCTGCCAGAGCTCGAACACGGCACTGAGCGGCTTGCCCGCGACGACGTACAGGGGGGTGGTGATACTGCTGCTGCGGACATAAAGGCGCGGCGTCGCGTCCACCGGACCCTGTCCCGCGTAGGAGCGGGCTTCCTTGAGAATCTCCGGCTTCCGGTTCCGCGGGTCGCCCAGATTCCTGCCGATCACGTCGAGATCGAACGGCCGACGCATCATGATAGTGCGGTCGCGCCTCAGCACGGTGATGGTGTCCTCGGGGTCGAGGCTCAGCCGCTCGAACAGCTCGTGGAAATAGCTGAAGCGGATCGAGCCGGCGACGACGCCCATGAAGCCGCCGTCCTGATCGCTGACGCGCCGGCTCAGCACGATGGCATAGGCGCCACGAAACAGCATCGGGCGGCTGATGAACAGCCCCGCATTGGGGTCGTCGCGATGAACCCTGAAATACTCCTCGTCGGCGCGGTTCTCCGGGACCGGGTCGAGCGTGGATGCGTCGATGGTCAGCTCGCCGTCGGCGTCGAACACCTGAATGGCGCCAAAATGCTTGGCGGTCGTCGCGTGGTCGAACAGGATCAATTGCCGGATCGGTTTGCTGACCGTCGCGATCTCGGGCAGCAGCATGTTGCTGGCCACCGCCTTCAGCGACAGGTCGTAGATCTCGATGTTGCGGCTGATGTCGGCCTCGATGGTCGTGGCCAGGTTTTCCAGGGTCTGGCGGGCGAGCGCCTCCTCGCCGCGGCGCATGTCCAGCATCACGTTGACGCAAATGGCGGAAAAGCCGATCACCGTCACGACCGACGAGAGGATCAGCAGCTTCGCCGAGATCCGCCACGGCCACCGCGCCGTGCCTTCGCGCCATCCAGACAGCATCGCTTGCTCCCGACACTAGTGGATGCACCTGAAATCTTGAGTAGTCTTTAAGCTGGGACGCCGGCGCGGCAATCAGTTAAGAAACGGTTTCCGGGACTAGCGTTTTTCGGCAGGGTTAACCGGATCAACGGTCGAGGATGGCGGTGAACGATTACGACGCGCTGCGTGATTACCTGATGCGGCAGAAGCAGATCGAGTTCGTGCTGAGCTTTGATCAGATCGAGGAGATCATCGGCGCCGCCCTGCCGCGCGCAGCGCAGCGCGCCTCATGGTGGGACAGCCTGCGTAGCCCCGACATCCAGATGCCGCAGCGCGAAGCCTGCCTCGCCGCCGGCTTCACGGCGACGCGGATGCCGGACGGCAAGAGCGTGCGGTTCCGGCGGATGCCAAGCGAGCGGCGACGAAACTAGCTCGCCGCTTCCAGGCGCACCTCGGTGAGCAGCCGCATCGCGGCGTCGGCGTCCATCGGCTCGCCGAAGGCGAAGCCCTGGGCGTATTCGCACCCCAACTGGTAAAGCTCGACCGCGTCGGAGTCGGTCTCGGCACCTTCGGCCACCACGTCCATGCCGAGATCATGCGCGAGCGCGATGATCGATTTCAGGATCACGGGGCGGGTGCCGCGGCTCGTGGTGCGCACGAAGGACTGATCGATCTTGATGGTGTCGAACGGGAAGCGCTGGAGATAGGCGAGCGAGGAATGGCCGGTGCCGAAATCGTCGAGCGACAGCCCGGTGCCGAGCTCGCGGATCCGCGTCAGCATTTGCGCGGCGTGCTCCGGATTCTCCATCACCAGCGATTCCGTCAATTCCAGCTTCAGCGTGCCGCGGGCGACCGAAGAGCGCGACAGCACGGTGCGGATATCGTGGATGAGGTCGTGGCGGAGCAATTGCCGCGAGGAGACGTTGACGGATGCGAAGATCGGCTCGCGCGAGCGCATCGCGCGCTGCCAGACCGAAAGCTGTTTTGCGGTCTGGTCGAGCACGAACATGCCGAGATCGACGATCAGGCCGGTCTCTTCCGCAATCGTGATGAATTCCGACGGCGACATCCGCCCGAGCTTGGGATGATCCCAGCGCGACAGCGCCTCGAAGCCGGCGATCGAACGGTCTTCCAGCCGCACGATCGGCTGGTAGAGGATGGTGATCTCCTGCCGCTCGATGGCGCGGCGGAGCTCGCTCTCAAGTGTCAGGCGGTCGGTTTTTCGCGCGCGCATGACGGGCTTATAGACATCAATGCGGTCGCCGCCGATGCGCTTGGAATGATACATCGCAAGCTCGGCGTCCTTGATGATCTCGTCCGTCAGTTGGACTTGCGGATCGGAAAGCGCGAGGCCAATCGAGGCGGTGAGGAAAATCTCGCGGTCGTTGAAGGCGATCGGCGCGCGGATGGTCTTGCGGATGGTCTCGGCGAAGGCGGTGATGCGGGCCGGGTCCTGCTCCGACAGCAGGATCAGGCCGAACTGGTCACCGGCGAGCCGCGCCAGCGTATCTTGCGGTTTCAGGATGCGGGTGAGGCGGCGGGCGAGCGTGAGCAGGATGGAATCGCCGACCGCGATGCCGACGGAATCGTTGACCTGCTTGAAGCGGTCGAGATCGATCACCATCAGCGTCGGCCGCAGCGTCGGCACGGTCTTGGCGAGATTCGCGACGGCACCGAGGCGGTCCATGAACAGCTTGCGGTTGGGCAGGCCGGTCAGATTGTCATGCACGGAATCATGCAGCAGGCGCTCTTCGGCATTGCGCAGCTCGGTGACGTCGGTGAGCGTGCCGACGACGCGCGAGACCTCGCCGTCGGAACCGACCACGGGCCGTGCCTTCAGCGCGAACCACATGAAATGGCCGTCTGGGGTGCGCAGGCGGAAGTCCTGCACGAGGCGGCCGCGGCGCTGGTCGAGCACGCTGTCCAGCGCGGCACGGAAGCGATCCTGGTCGAGCGGATGCAGCACCTCCAGCCAGGTCGCCGCCGGTCCTTCCAGCGTGCCGCGTTTCAGCCCTAACAGCGCTTCGGTCTCCGGGCTGGTGAACACCTTGTCGGCGGAAACGTCCCAGTCCCAGATCAGATCGCCGGAGCCGGCCAACGCGAGCGCCCGCCGCTCGATGTCGGACACGACCCCGGTGGTGGCGCCGCCGCCGGCGAAGGCGTGCTGCATGACCGTGAATCCGATCAGCATCACGATCAGCACGAGACCACCGAGCAGCGCGGGTCCGACGATGTCGTTGGTCACGGAGCCCGCGATCGTCATGCCGGCCGCGACCACCCAGATCACGAGCAGGAACCAGGTCGGGATCAGCAACACGGCGCGGTCGAAGCCGTGGGTCGAGAGATAGACGATCAACGCAAAGCCGGCGAAGGCGATCAGCACCAGCGACATGCGCGCGATGCCGGAGGCGACGGCCGGATCGAACAGCGCGAGCGCAACGAGCGAGCCCAGGAAGGCAAGCCAACCCACCGTGATGTGCGAATAGCGCACGTGCCAGCGGCTGAGGTTGAGATAGGCGAACAGGAACACCAGCAGCGTCGCGGCCAGGATCGCTTCGCCCGCCGCGCGCCAGATGCGCTCGGCGTTGTTCGACATGTCGAGCACCTTGCCCCAGAAGCCGAAATCGACGCCGATATAGACCAGCACCGCCCAGGCAAGCGCTGCGGCCGCCGGGAACATGATACTGCCCTTCACCACGAACAAAATGGTGAGCACGAGCGCAAGCAGGCCCGAGATTCCGATCACGATACCCTGGTAGAGCGTGAACGAGTTGACCTTGTCCTTGTAGGCCTCCGGCTCCCACAGATAGAGCTGCGGCAGCTTGTCGGTGCGCAGCTCCGCGACGAAGGTGACGACGGAGCCGGGGTCGAGCGTGATGCGGAACACGTCCGCGGTCGCGCTCTCCTGGCGCTCGGGCCGGTCGCCGACCGACGGCGTGATGGTCGCGATGCGCGACAGCCCGAGGTCGGGCCACAACAGGCCGGACGAGACGATACGGTAATGCGGCGCGACGATCAGGCGGTCGAGCTGGTCGTCGGTGTTGTTGGCGAGCGCGAACACCACCCAGTTCTGGCCACCCTCACGTGCACGCACCTCGATGCGGCGAACGATGCCGTCGGTGCCGGGCGCGGTGGACACCTGGATGCGGTCAGCGTCGCTGCGCTGGTGCTCAAGGACTGCGGTGAGGTCGATCGCGGGCGCGTCGCTGCGGACGCTGACGGCGTCAAGCGCGCGTGCAGGCGACGCGGCGACAAGAATCATGAGGCCCAGCGCTATGGGCGCGAGGCACCTGATCAGACGCAAGGTCAGTTCTCCGCGTTCGACGCAAACTCTTCAGTGTTAAGCGCATTTCCGAACGGAACGAGATGGTTCGGCGCGTCGCGATAGATGCCACGAAAGCGAGGAAAATCAAAGGGTTTCCGCCTCGCTTGCGGAGCTTGCGCGCTAGACCTCCAACACAATTTTGCCAATATGTGCGGAGGTTTCCATCCGCCGGTGCGCCTCCGCCGCGTTTTCCAGCGGGAAAGTGCTGTCCATCAGCGGTTTGATGCGACCTTCGCGCAAGAGCGGCATCACCTTGGCCTCGATCGCGGCCACCATCGCCGCCTTGTCCGCATTACTACGGGGGCGCAGCGTCGAGCCCGTATGGGTGAGGCGCTTCACCATCACCTTGGCGATGTTGACGTTGACTTTGGGGCCGTTGAGCGTTGCGATCTGCACGATGCGGCCGTCGACCGCGGCGGCATCATAGTTGCGGTCGACATAGTCGCCGGCGACCATGTCGAGGATCAGGTTGGCGCCGGCATTGCCGGTCTCCGCCTTGACCACGGCGACGAAGTCTTCGGTCTTGTAGTTGATCGCGCGGTCGGCCCCTAATTTGAGGCAGGCATCGATCTTGTCCTGCGAGCCGACGGTGACAATCACCTTGGCGCCGAACGCTTTTGCAAGCTGGATCGCCATGGTGCCGATGCCGGAGGAGCCGCCATGGATCAGCAGCGTCTCGCCGGCTTTCAGGCCGCCGCGCTCGAACACATTGTGCCAGACCGTCATCAGGGTTTCTGGCAGGGCGCCTGCTTCCTTGATCGACAGCGCCGGCGGCACGCTCATCGCCTGCGCATCCTGCGCGATACAATATTGCGCGTAGCCGCCGCCGGCCACGAGCGACATCACCTTGTCGCCGATCTTGTGCCGCTTGGCGTTGCTGCCGACTGCGACCACTTCGCCCGCGACCTCAAGTCCCGGCAGGTCGCTGGCGCCGGGCGGCGGCGGATAAGAGCCCGAGCGCTGCGCCACGTCGGGCCGGTTCACGCCGGCGGCCATGACCTTGATCAGGATCTCGTCGGGCCCTACTTGCGGCAGCGCGCGTTGCTCCGGCACCAGCACCTCGGGACCGCCGGGCTTGGAGATGGCGACCACGGTCATTTGCGCAGGTAGCTTTTCCATGATTTGTCCTTGGCCTTGAGGGTGCAGGATGAACGAGGCAATTGATTAGCCAGCAGGGCAACCGCTGGCAACCGCTTCAGCTTCGGTTGTGATGGAGGAGCGATGATGGCGATGGACGATGATGACCGGCCGCGCAAGAAGGTCACCCACGAGATCGGACAGGACCTCTCACTGTTATCGGTCGAGGAATTGACCGAACGCATCGCACTGCTGAAGTCCGAGATCGCAAGGCTCGACGAAGCGGCAACCAAGAAGCGCGCCTCGCGCGACGCCGCGAACAGCATTTTCAAGTCGTAGCGCTCTCCTGCCCGGACGCGGGTAGCGCGTGCAACGCTGCGCCGGGACCCATGCTCATCCAGATACGAGCGTTCGCAGACGTCGCCACGGCTCAACAGTGCGGCACTTCGCACCGCACTGCTGATCCGTGGCACGATAGTTCCCGCTCGGCCAATGGCCGACATGGCTAACGAACTCTCAAAAAAATCGTTCGTTTACGGTCGATTAAGCTTTCGGGTTTATGACTGGAACCGTCCTCGTTTGGACACCGAGTGGCTCCTGTCCACTCTGTTTGACGCCTCCCTGTTATCAACTTTCAAAGCCGCCGGTCTCCGGCGGCTCTTTTTTTGCGCTTGTTCTGCAATTGCGTGTCCCGCCTTGGTGCAATGAGGCGCGGAAACCATAAACGCGGTTGCTGCTGGACTCTGCGCCGCCCTCGCGCAATGATTTGTTCATCATAATCCGGCGACCCAAGCCGGATGGTAAACAGTTGCGTAAGGGGGCGTTAACCATGGAACGTTTGCAAGCCGACGGCGCTCTCGTTCAACTCAGCGAACGGTTCACCAATTCGGCGGCGTTCAGCGCCTTGTTCCGCGAGGGCATGGACCTGGTCGAGCAGACCGCCGCCTATCTGGACGGCGCCGGGCGTACCGAGGCCAAGGCGCTCGACCGCGCCGTCAGCCTGACCTACGCAACCGAAAGCATGCGCCTCACCACCCGCCTGATGCAGCTCGCATCCTGGCTGCTGCTGCACCGCGCGGTGAAGGAAGGTGAGATGACGCTGGTCCAGGCCAACCGCGAAAAGACCAAGGTCAAGCTGACCGCGGCCGATCCCGGCCCCGCCGACACGATCGAGAAGCTGCCGCAGCAATTACAGCACCTGATCGCCCGCTCGATGAGCCTGCAAACGCGCGTGCGCCGCCTCGACACCAGCATCCACACCCCGCCTGCGGACCGCATGCCGATCGGCAATCCCCTGGTGCCCCAGCTCAACGCGCTCAAGGCCGCGTTCGAGGGGTAGACGCTCGGGTGCTGTAGGGACGCCCATTGCGCAATGTGGAATGACGGCACAAACAAAAACGCCCCTGGTGTCCCAGGGGCGTTTTTCGCCGTGGCCTGATCGGCCGGATCAATCCTTCTTGAGGAAGCCCGAGAACTTCTTCTGGAACCGGGAGACGCGGCCGCCACGGTCCATGATCTGGGCAGAGCCGCCGGTCCAGGCCGGATGCGACTTCGGGTCGATGTCGAGCTGGAGCTTGTCGCCTTCCTTGCCCCAGGTGGAGCGGGTCTGGTACTCCGTACCGTCGGTCATCACGACAGTAATCGTATGATAATTCGGGTGAATCTCGGCTTTCATGGCAATTCCTCGGCGCCCCGGCGCCTCATTGAGTGGCTAGCGAATGACGGATTTGGGCGGCTCTATACCCCACGAACCCTCGCAAAACAAGCCATTGCGGGGACTAGCGAACCGGGCTTGCCCCTAAGGGACATCCCGGATTTGCCACTCCCCTTGCCCCGGCCTATTGGGAGCGGAGGAATCCAATGGGTCGGATCTCATGAGCGCAGTGGAACGGCTTGATGACCGATACGTCGATCAGCCCGAGATGAATGCCGCGGACACCCCATCGATCGAGGCCGAGCTGATCCAACAGCCGGCCAAAAGCCGGGCAAAGCTGCGGCCGCTGATGGCGCTCGCGCCCTATGTGAGCCGCTATCGCGGGCGTGCGGCGCTTGCCTTCGTCGCGCTGACGATTGCCGCGCTGACCACGCTCTTGGTTCCGGTCGCGGTGCGGCGGATGATCGATTTCGGCTTCACGCCGGAAGGCATCGCGCTGATCAACAGCTACTTTGCCGTGATGATTGCAGTCGTCGCGGTGCTCGCGCTGGCAAGCGCCGCGCGCTACTACCTCGTGATGACGATCGGCGAGCGCATCGTCGCCGATCTTCGCCGCGACGTGTTCGGCCATCTGCTGTCGCTCTCGCCGACCTTCTTCGACAACGCGCGCAGCGGCGAGCTGGTCTCGCGGCTTACTGCCGACACCACCCAGATCAAATCCGCGGTCGGCGCCTCCGTGTCGATTGCGCTGCGCAACATGATGATGTTCTTGGGCGCGGTCGCGATGATGGTGATCACGAGCCCGCGGCTCTCCGGTTTCGTGCTGCTCGCCATTCCCCTGATCGTGCTGCCGCTGGTCGCCTTCGGGCGCTGGGTGCGGCGGCTGTCGCGCAATGCGCAGGATACGCTTGCGGACGCCTCGGCCTACGCCTCCGAGCTGGTCGGCGCCATCCGTACCGTGCAGGCCTATACCAGCGAGCAGCTCGCCGGAAAGCGCTTCGGCGGCGAGGTCGAGCAGGCCTATGAGGCGGCGCGCACCTCGACACAGGCGCGCGCAGTGCTCACCGCCATCATCATCTTCATCGTGTTCACGAGCGTGGTCGCGATCCTCTGGATCGGCTCGCATGACGTCCTGATCGGCTCCATCTCGCCTGGTCGTCTCGGCCAGTTCGTGCTCTACACCGCGTTTGCGGCAGCAGGCCTCGGCCAGCTCAGCGAGGTCTGGGGCGAGGTCGCCGCAGCATCAGGTGCCGCCGAGCGCCTGTTCGAGATCCTGCACATGCAGCCGGAGATCACGGCACCTGCGATGCCGCGCGCGCTGCCATCGCCGGCGCGTGGCGAGGTCGGCTTTGACAAGGTGAGCTTCGCCTATCCGGCGCGGCCTGACGTCAAGGTGCTCGACAGTGTTTCGCTCAGCGTGCGCCCCGGCGAGAAGGTCGCGATCGTCGGTCCCTCCGGCGCTGGCAAGAGCACGCTGTTTCATCTGCTGCTGCGGTTCTACGATCCGCGTTCCGGCGCCATCGCGCTCGACGGCGTGCCGGTCAAATCGGCCGATCCGCGCGAGCTGCGCGCGCGCATCGCGCTGGTGCCGCAGGAATCGGTGGTGTTCGCCGCCACCGCCCGCGAGAACATCCGCTTCGGCCGGCCCGATGCGACCGACGCCGAGGTCGAGCGCGCCGCCGAGCTTGCGCATGCCGCCGAGTTCATTCGCCGTCTGCCGGAGGGATTCGAGACCCCGCTCGGCGAGCGCGGCGTGACGCTGTCCGGCGGCCAGCGCCAGCGTATCGCGATCGCGCGCGCCATCCTGCGCGATGCACCGCTGCTGCTGCTTGATGAAGCAACGTCGTCGCTCGATGCCGAAAGCGAGACGCTGGTGCAGACCGCGCTGGAGGAGCTGATGAGCCATCGCACCACGATCGTGATCGCCCATCGCCTCGCAACAGTGCTGTCGTGCGACCGCATCCTGGTGATGGACCAGGGCCGGATCGTCGAGCAGGGCACGCATGCCGAGCTGGTCGCGGCAAACGGGCTTTATGCCAGGCTGGCAAGGCTGCAGTTCGAGGGGGCGTGAGGGTTTCCACCCGCCTCGAACCAAAATATCGAAAACAACCCCATGCAAAGGAGAACGGCTGTCGCCGGTGGCGAGGCGCAAGTGTTTGAAGTTGCTGTCATTGCGAGCGTAGCGAAGCAATCATCCAGGCTGTCTGTGCGGCGGTCGTCTGGATTGCTTCGTCGCTTCGCTCCTCGCAATGACGGAGTATGGAGTGGACCGACGCGTCTAGGGCTTCCACGCCATTCGCAGCACCGGCCGGCCCGAGGTCGGGTTCACGTCGTCGCCGGCATGGGCAAAGCCGTTGCGCTCGTAGAAGCGGATGGCGCGGGCGTTGTCCTTGTTGACGAGCAGTGTCACGCCAGTGGGCGAGAGACGCTTGGCCTCATTGACCAGGAGGCGCGCGGCATCAGAGCCCCATTGTCCGGGATCGACCACGAGCTGGTCGAGATAGCCTTCGCCGTCGATCGTGACGAAGCCGATCAGCGCGCCGTCAACCTGCTCGATGACGACGATCGCCGCCTTTGGCACGAGATCCTTGCGCCAGCGCTCGCGCCACCACGCCAGCCGCGCCGCGAAGTCGATCTGCGGATAGGCCTGCTGCCAGGTGCGATGCCACAGCTCGATCGCCGCCGCTTCGTCCTCGGCGCGATAGGGGCGAAGGTGGAAGCTCACTATCGCTCCGTCAGCTTCAGCTCGATGCGGCGGTTGCGCTTGAACGCTTCTTCGGTGTTGCCGGTATCGAGCGGCTGGAATTCGGCGAAGCCGGCCGCGACCAGGCGCTCGGCGGGCACGCCGAGCGAGATCAGATATTGCACCACCGAGATGGCGCGGGCCGAGGACAATTCCCAGTTGGACTTGAAATTGGCGCCGCTGACCGGCCGCACGTCGGTGTGGCCGTCGACGCGCAGCACCCAGGCGATCTCGTTCGGGATCTTGTTGTTGAGCTCGATCAGCGCGCTCGCGACCGTGTCGAGTTCGGCGCGGCCCTCTGGCAGCAGGGTCGCCTGGCCGGTGTCGAAGAACACCTCGGACTGGAACACGAAGCGGTCGCCGACGACGCGGATGTCGGGACGGTTGCCGAGGATGGCGCGCAGGCGGCCGAAGAATTCCGAGCGGTAGCGCGACAATTCCTGCACGCGCTGGGCCAAAGCAACATTCAAGCGAGAACCCAGATCGGCAATCCGCGTCTGCGATTCCTTGTCGCGCTTCTCGGAGGCGTCGAGCGCTTCCTCGAGCGCCGCCAGCTGGCGCCGCAGAGCGCTGATCTGCTGGTTCAAGACCTCGATCTGGGCCAGCGCTCGCGCGGACACCTGCTTCTCGGAGTCCAGCGCCTTGCTGAGCTCGGTCGTCTTGCCCTGGGCGTCGTTGCCGGCGTTCGCGAGCCCTTCATAGAGGCCCTTCAGGCGATCGCGCTCGGTCTCGGCCGAGGCCAGCCCGGCCTTCAATTGCGAGACCTGGTCGTCAAGGTTGAGCTTGCCGAGCTTTTCCAGCGACAATAGCTCGTTGAGCTGCGCGATCTTGGCGTTGAGCTGCTCCAGCGCTTTGTCCTTGCCGGTGACCTCCTGCGACAGGAAGAACTGCACGACCAGGAACACCGAGAGCAGGAACACGATCGACAGCACCAGCGTCGACAGCGCGTCGACGAATCCGGGCCAGTAGTTGAAGGGGCCTTCGCTACGGCGGGCGCGGGCAAGAGGCATTTAAGTCTCCGTTTCTTTCGTGTCCCGGACGCGGTGCAGCGCCTTGGCGCTGCTCCGCAGAGCCGGGACCCAGAGTTATCCGTCGAATGGGCCCCGGCTCTGCAGTGCACCGCTTCGCGCTGCACCGCGTCCGGGGCATGAATCCTCAACTCTTCTCCGGCTGGCGCGCGAGGCGTTCGAGCAGGCGGCGGATCTCTCGGTTCTGCTCGCCCTGGCCGTCGGCCCATTCGCGGATCATCTGCTGCTCGGTGCGCATATGCGAGACCAGCGCCTGGATGGCCTCGGCAAGGCTCGCCATCGCCGCGGTCGTGCCGCGGCTGGCGCTGCCTTCCTCGAGCACCGAGCGCAGCCGCTCGACCGCAGCCTGGAGTTCGCCGGAGGCGACACCGCCGCCACCGGCGACCGCCGCCACCTCGCCGCTGCCATATTCGCGGACGGTGGTGGCCAGCCAGTCCTCGAGATCGGTGTAGAAACGATTTTGGGCCTGGCTCGATTGCAGGTCGAGGAAGCCGAGGATCAGCGAGCCGGCGAGGCCGAACAGGGAGCTCGAGAACGAGATGCCCATGCCGCCCAGCGGTGCGGCGAGGCCTTCCTTCAGGGTGTCGAACAGAGCGCCGGCGTCGCCGCCGACCTTCAGGCCGCCAATGATCGCGCCAACCGAGCCGACCGTCTCGATCAGGCCCCAGAAGGTGCCAAGCAGCCCGAGGAAGACAAGCAGCCCCGTCAGATAGCGGGAGATATCCCGGGCTTCGTCGAGGCGGGTCGCGATCGAATCCAGCAGATGGCGCATGGTCTGCTGCGTGATCGTCATGCGTCCGGTCCGATCGCCGCCGAGGATCGCCGCCATCGGCGCCAGCAGACGCGGGTGGCCGCTCGGCACCAGCCCGGGATCGGCAATCCGGAAGCCGTTGACCCATCTCACTTCGGGGTAGAGCCGGATGACCTGCCGGAAGGAGAGGATGATGCCGATGAGAAGGACGGCCCCGATCAGCGCGTTGAGGCCCGGATTGAAGAAAAAGGCATTCGTTATCTGCTTGTAGAGCACCACGGAGATCAGAGTGCAGAGCACCAGGAAGACCAGCATCCGCACGAGAAACACGCTGGGCGACGACAGTTTGTTGAGTTCGATTTCCATGTGAGGCGAGGTGCCTGACGGCGTGCGCATAGCCGATGTCATCCGTTACGAAAGCCTGAGCGGCCCGCACTATGGCACAGCGCGAGCGCAAAAAAAGCTGGGAGGGGTCGATTTCGGGGCGGGGCAGGGAACTCAAAGCTGAACCCAGGCTTTGAAGCTTACGTATTTTGCAAAACTTCGGCGTTTCACAGGCTCAAGTCGGATTTTTCGACCTATCTCGGGGGCACTCGCCGTCATCGCGCTGTTGCTTGCGATTCCGATGGCGCTCGCCTGGGTAGTGCGCGAGCGGACCGGTAATTCCGGCTGGGTCGACGCCATCTGGACGTTTTCCGTCGGGCGGGTCGGCGCCGGCAGCGCGCTCTGGACGGTCCTCCGGCAATGCGCCCAACGCACGGCAATGGCTGGTCGCGGGCCTGGCGGCACTGTGGTCAGTCCCGGCTCGGCACGCATATCGCAATCCGCACCAAAGCCACCTCCGACGATCCGCGCTATCCTTACTGTGTCACTAACCCTCATGGTGAGGAGCGCGAAGCGCGTCTCGAACCATGAGGCCCCGCCTGTGGCCCCCATCCTTCGAGACGCTTGCTTCGCAAGCTGCTCAGGATGAGGAGTGAGAGCGTTTATGACGCAGTAAAGCTATACCGCGCTTGCGAAGGAGTATTCCTCCTGCTTCTACAAGACGGCTGCGACCACGTTGCAGGAGGCGGAAGAGGAAGCCCTGCGCCAGACCGTCGCGCATGCTGACCTCGCAGATGGCCAGTCGATCCCCGAACTCGGCTGCGGCGGGGGTTCGCTGTCGCTGTGGATGGCGCGGCAGTTCCCGCATGCCGAGGTGATGGCGGTGTCGAACTCGCATTCGCAGCGGGACCATATCGGGAAGCAGGCGCGGCTGCGCGGCCTAGGGAATCTTCGCGTCGTCACTACGGATATGAACGTGTTCGCGCCCGACCGCCGGTTCGACCGCATCGTCTCGGTGGAGATGTTCGAGCACACACGATGGCGCCCCCCGTAAATTTCCCAACTGTCCGGCTCTTCACAGATCGGGTAAGCGCTCCGATTGCAATGCGAGCCAACAGAAACTTTCAGCGAAACCCGCTGTGCGAGAAGTGCGAGCGCGAAATGACGCTCCTCGGAGAACTGCCCTCGATTTCAGATCGCAGGGCCGTGCAGGTCTACCGGTGCCTTCCCTGCCGGCGGATCAGCACGACACCGGTTCAGGACTAAAGGCGCGCGCGCTGCTTGCTCCAATTTGTGCGCCGCTTATCACGATGACAGGATCGAACACGCGATGTCATTCACCTATTGAGCGGCACTCTCAACCACGCGCTGCAAGTGCGCTTGCCCGAAGCACCGCGTGCGGAAACCGCACCGCCGGCGCGAAAACACCTTGCGGCGCAGCTACGGAACACCATTACACCTGAGAAATTCGCGGAACGAAACGGCTCGTCAGACTTTCTCTGGCTTTTGGGAGGTGGTTATGACTTCTCAGGCAATAGACGGCGCGTGTGCGTTCGCTTGGCGGAACTACTTGCTGCTCCACAGCGGTATCAGCGAGAACGACAGCACGCGTTCCGCCCTCTATCGCTACGTCGCCAATCTTAGCGATACCGGCGACTATGATTTCGATCTCTTGCAGATAGCGGCAGTCGCCTACTTGAAACAACTGGACGAATTGCACGACGACCGAAGTGCCAGGCTCGCGGCAGATCAAACTCTGGCCGAGTGTTTGGAATCACGCAGTGCAAAAGCCGGCACTTAGCTTTGGACCGTAGCAGGGCAGAAGGAGCGAACAGCATGTCTGACAAAACCTCCAACGCAAGCCGTTTGGCGAGCGACGCACAAAAGCGCATCGCCGTAGCGACAGGAATCGGCATGAATGCCCTGAAGCCAATTATGCACTTTCAGGTCTCAATGCTCAGGATGTGGGCCGACAGTATCGAGAGGTTTACCGGCAATTTCGAAAGGGGAGTGGAGGAAACCGCGACTTCTGTCGGGGAACAGCCGGACAAGGAACACCGCGTGAATTAGCGCGAATGGTTCGGCGGAGTCCGAGTTGGGTTGCGAGCGGTGATTCCGCTTAGCCTACGGAAGCCCGTCATCATGTCGCTCTCAGGAGCACATGCCGTGGCTTGACGCTGCGATGTTCTGTCGCAGTTGTGGCGACGGTGACGGACTCACAATCCGGTGAGTCCTGAAAACAACCGCCAACTCAGTACGATAGGTCGTGTGACATTGAGCCGCCCGCGTGACGCGTTGCGTCGCAGCACATCCATTCTATTTTGAGCCGCAAGCTGCGCTGGTTTCGCCCGCACAGGGCAATCGACGCGGCATGTTAATTTAGACAACATCGGGGCACCCCACTTCATGTCAGGACTTCGAGCGCGATCGGCATGCGTTGCAATGATGCTCGCGGCCTTTGCGCCGCTGCTGGGTGCTTGCGATGAATCCAGCTCCGCGGTGTCCGCCGCCCAGCCTTCCGAACCCGATGTCAGCGTCGTCGTCGTCAAGCCGCAGCCGCGCGCGGTGGTGCGCGAGCTGCCCGGCCGCATCGCGCCGACGCGCGTCGCCGAAGTGCGGCCGCGCGTCTCCGGCATCGTCATCGAGCGCATGTTCCGCCAGGGCAGCGACGTGAAGGCGGGAGAAGCGCTCTATCGCATCGATCCGCGCCCGTTCGAGGTCGAGGTGATGGCGAGCGAGGCAGGGCTCGCCAAGGCCGAGGCCGCGCTGATGCAGGCGCAGCAGCAGGCGCGCCGCATCGCCACGCTGACCAGCCAGCGTGCCGCGCCCGAAGCCGAGAACGAGAAGACGATCGCCGCCGAGCGCCAGGCCCAGGCCCAGGCCGAGGGTCGCAAGGCGGAGCTCGCGCGCGCCAGGCTGAACCTCGATTATGCCACCGTGCGCGCGCCGATCGACGGCGTCGTCGGTGCCGCCATCGTGAGCGAAGGTGCGCTCGTGGTGCAGAACGAGACCAACCTCGCCACCGTGCAGCAGCTCGATCCGATCTACGCCGACTTCACCCAGTCGGTGACCGAGCTGAGCCAGCTTCGCCGCGCCTTCGAGAACGGCGATCTCGACCGCATCGCGGCCGATGCCGCCAAGGTCCGCCTCGTGCTCGACGACAACACGACCTACTCGCTCGACGGCAAGCTCTTGTTCTCCGACGCCAAGGTCGATGCCCATACCGGTCAGGTGACGCTGCGCGGCGAGTTCCGCAATCCCAAGCGCGAATTGCTGCCCGGCATGTATGTCCGCGTCCGCATCGACCAGGGCATCGATTCCGATGCGATCGCCGTGCCGCAGCAGGCGATCCAGCGCAATGGCGGCGGCGGCAGCGAGGTGTTCGTCGTCAAGGACGACAACCGCATCGCGGTGCAGCCGGTGCGCACCGGCTCGGTGCAGGACGGCATCTGGTTCGTCACCGACGGATTGAAGGCCGGCGACAAGGTCGTGGTCGAAGGCTTCCAGAAATTCGCGGCCGGCGACAAGGTCAAGCCGCAGTCCTGGGCCGAGGCCGATGCGACGGCGGATGCCCAGCACGCTCAGCGAGTCACGCGGTAACGCTAACGCGTCGCAAGGCTCTTTGTCCCTCATCCTGAGGAGCCCGCTGGCGCGCTCCTCACCATGAGGGACGAGTGAAACAACGAGGGTAAAGCGGCAAATGCCGAGCTTCTTCATCGACAGGCCGATCTTCGCCTGGGTGGTCGCGCTGTTCATCTGCTTGATCGGCGCGATCTCGATTCCCCTGTTGCCGGTCGCGCAGTATCCGATCATCGCGCCGCCCTCGATCTCGATCTCGACCAGCTATCCCGGCGCCTCGCCGGAAAACCTCTATAACAGCGTCACCCGGCTGATCGAGGAGGAACTCAACGGCGCCTCCGGCATCCTCAACTTCGAATCGACCAGCGACTCGCTCGGCCAGGTCGAGATCATCGCGAACTTCGTACCGGGCACCGACACGGGCGCGGCCTCGGTCGAGGTGCAGAACCGCATCAAGCGCGTCGAGGCGCGCCTGCCGCGTGCGGTGATCCAGCAGGGCATTTTGATCGAGGAAGCCTCCAGCGCGGTGCTTCAGATCATCACGCTGAACTCGACCGACGGCAGCCTCGATGAGGTCGGTCTCGGCGACTTCATGATCCGCAACGTGCTCGGCGAGATCCGCCGCATTCCCGGCGTCGGACGCGCCACGCTCTATTCGACCGAGCGGAGCTTGCGCGTCTGGGTCGATCCGGCAAAACTCGTCGGCTATGGGCTGACGGCGGATGACGTCAACAAGGCGATCAGCGCGCAGAACGCGCAGGTGGCCTCAGGCAGCATCGGCGCCGAGCCGTCGACGGCGGACCAGCGCATCTCCGCGCTGGTGCTGGTCAAGGGCCAGCTGTCTTCGCCGGACGAATTCGGCGCCATCATCCTGCGCGCCAATCCCGACGGCTCGACCGTCCGCCTGCGCGACGTCGCGCGGGTGGAGGTCGGCGGTCTCAGCTACCAGTTCAACACCCGCCTGAACGGCAAGGCGACTGCGGGCCTCTCGGTGCTGCTGTCGCCGACCGGCAATGCGCTCGCGACCGCCAGCGCGGTCGAAGCCAAGATGAAGGAGCTGTCGCGCTTCTTCCCGGCCAACATCTCTTACGAGATTCCCTACAACATCACGCCCGTCGTCGAGGCCTCGATCAAGAAGGTGCTGTCGACGCTGGTCGAGGCCGTGGTGCTGGTGTTCGTGGTGATGTTCCTATTCCTGCAGAACATCCGCTACACCATCATTCCGACCATCGTGGTGCCTGTGGCGCTCCTGGGCGCCTGCACCACCTTGCTGCTTGCCGGCTACTCCATCAACATGCTCTCGATGTTCGGCATGGTGCTGGCGGTCGGCATCCTCGTCGACGACGCCATCGTCGTGGTCGAGAACGTCGAGCGTATCATGGCCGAAGAGGGCCTGCCGCCGAAGGAGGCGACGCGCAAGGCGATGTCGCAGATATCAGGCGCCATCATCGGCATCACGCTGGTGCTGATGGCGGTGTTCGTGCCGATGGCGTTCTTCCCGGGCTCGGTCGGCATCATCTACCGCCAGTTCTCCGTCACCATGGTCGCCGCCATCGGCTTCTCCGCCTTCCTTGCGCTGTCGCTGACGCCGGCGCTGTGTGCCACGCTGCTCAAGCCTGTCGTGGCCGGCCACGGCCATGCGAAGAAGGGCCTGTTCGGCTGGTTCAACAGCATGCTCGAAGGCGGCAAGGAGGGCTATTCCCGCACCGTCGGCTTCTCGCTCAAGCGCACGGGACGGCTGATGCTGGTCTATGCCGCGCTGCTGGTCGGGTTGTCCTGGGCCTTCGTCAACCTGCCCGGCGGCTTCCTGCCGGTCGACGACCAGGGCTTTGTCACCACCGACGTGCAGGCGCCGTCGGATTCGTCCTATGCCCGCACCGAGGCGGTGATCGAGAAGGTTGAAAAATATCTCGCCGAACGTCCCGGCGTGAAGGACGTCACCTTCCTCACCGGCTTCAGCTTCTCCGGCCAGGGCATGAACACCGCGCAGGCCTTCATCACGCTGAAGGACTGGTCGGAGCGCGGGCCGAAGGACTCCGCTGCCGCGATCGTCTCCGACATCAACCGCGATTTGTCGTCGATCCGCGACGCAAAGATCTCGGCGCTGCAGCCGCCGCCGATCGACAATCTCGGCAACTCCTCGGGCTTCTCGTTCCGCCTCCAGGACCGCGGTCAGAAGGGCTATGCAGCCCTGATGCGCGCCGCCGGCCAGCTGATCGCGGAGGCCAATGCGAGCCCGGTGCTGCAAAAGGTCTATATCGAGGGCCTGCCCGAGGCGGGCGTGGTCAATCTCGTGATCGACCGCGAGAAGGCCGGCGCCTTCGGCGTCACCTTCGAGGACATCAACAACACCATCTCGACCAATCTCGGCTCGAACTACATCAACGACTTCCCGAACCGCGGCCGCATGCAGCGCGTCGTGGTGCAGGCCGACGCGCGCGATCGCATGAAGACCGAGGACATCCTCAACTACAACGTCAAGAACAGCCGCGGCCAGCTCGTGCCGTTCTCCTCCTTCGCGACGGTCGAATGGTCGCGTGGGCCGACGCAGATCGCGGGCTTCAACTACTATCCGGCAGTGCGCATCTCGGGTGAGGCGAAGCCCGGCTTCACCTCGGGCGATGCGATCGCCGAGATGGAGCGGCTCGCCGGCAAGCTGCCGCGCGGTTTCGGCTACGAATGGACCGGGCAGTCGCTCCAGGAAAAACTGTCGGGCTCGCAGGCACCGTTCCTGCTGGCGCTGTCGGTATTCGTGGTGTTCCTGTGTCTGGCCGCGCTCTACGAGAGCTGGACCATTCCGCTCGCGGTGCTGCTCACCGTGCCGCTCGGCGTCACCGGCGCTGTGATCGCGGCGATGCTGCGGGGACTGCCGAACGACGTCTATTTCACCGTCGGCCTCATCACCATCATTGGCCTCGCCGCCAAGGACGCGATCCTGATCATCGAGTTCGCCAAGGACTTGCGGAAAGAGGGCAAGCCGCTGGTGGAAGCCACCATCGAGGCCTGCCGCCTGCGCTTCCGCCCGATCCTGATGACCGGCCTTGCCTTCATCTGCGGCGTGCTGCCGATGGCGATTGCCCGCGGCGCCGGCGGCGCCAGCCAGCAGTCGCTCGGCACCGTCGTGATGGGCGGCATGATCGCCGTCGTCATCCTCGCGCTCTTGATGGTGCCTGTGTTCTTCGTCTCCGTGCAGCGCGTGCTGGCGGGAGATCGGGAGAAGGCGGCTAAGACGACGGGCGAAGCGTACGGGCCGCCGTCTCCCGTGAAGCCGTAAAATACGGTGGGGCGTGCCCCGCAGCGGCGGGGCATCAAGTACGCCGCGGCTTCTCTGTATCCAACGACGTCTCTGCAATACTTGATCACCCGCCGTCGCGGGTGATGACGGCGGTATGTGAGGCGCGTCTTCGCCCTACGCCGACTTCCGCAAGATCTTCACCAGCTCGCCGTGCACGAACTCGTTGCCGCACACGACGTGGCCGGTCACCAGCGCATCGCCTGGGGTTTCGATGTCGCTGACGGTGCCGCCCGCTTCGCGGACCATGATCTGGCCGGCGGCGATGTCCCAGGACTGCAAATTGCGCTCCCAGTAGCCGTCGAGGCGGCCGGCGGCGACGAAGGCGAGGTCGAGGGAGGCGGCGCCGAAGCGGCGCAGGCCCGCGACCTGGTCCTGGATCGCGGTCATCTCGCGGCGGAAGGATTCGTGATCGCCGCGGCCGATATGCGGCAGGCCGCAGGCGATGACGCATTCGTTGAGCTGGCGGCGGCCGGCCACGCGCAGGCGCTGGTCGTTGAGGAAGGCGCCCTTGCCGCGCTCGGCGATGTAGAGCTCGTCGTTGGCGGGGTTGTAGATCACGCCCGCAATCACGGTGCCTTCGCGCGCCAGCGCGATCGAGATCGCGAATTGCGGGATGCCGTGCAGGAAGTTGGTGGTGCCGTCGAGCGGATCGACGATCCAGGTGTGGCTCTTGTCGGAGCCTTCACGCGTGCCGCCTTCCTCGCCGATGAAGCCATAGCCGGGGCGCGCCTTGGCGAGGTCCTGGTAGAGGATCTCCTCCGCGCGCTTGTCGGCGAGCGAGACGAAATTCGCAGGCCCCTTCAGCGAGACCTGCAAGTGCTCGATCTCGCCGAGATCGCGCTTGAGGCTGCGGCCGGCGCGGCGCGCGGCTTTGACCATGACGTTGATAGTTGCGGAATACAGCATGAGATCGGTCTTGATTGGGGGAATTCGGCCCTAAAGCGCGATGAGATTGGGATGAATCGTCATCGCGCTTCAGGTTGTTGTTTGAGCATGATCTTTCCGGAAAACCGCTACGCACTTTTTCGGATCATGCTCAAGGCCGCCAGATTTAGGGGACTGGGTGCCCTGCGGCAGGCGCCGCGTCAAGTCATTTGGTCCCGAGCCATTTCTTCGCGGCGGCCTCGGCCTTGGCCCGGTCCTCGGGGGGGAGATCGGTCAATTGCTTGTCGAGTTCGGGATCGCCCTTGCCGCCGGTCTTGGCGACCAGGTGCCATTTGAAGCCCTCGATCTTATCGGCCTGCGTGCCCATGCCGTTGATCAGCACCCAGGCCAGCCGGTTCTGCGCGATCGGACTGTTTTGCCGGGCGGCCTTGCGGAGCAAGGCCACCGCGGCGGGCATGTTTTTCGGCGTGCCGGTGCCGTTGAACAGCGCGATCGCATATTCGACCTCGGCATCGACATTGTCGGCGAGCGAGGCGGCCTGAAGCAGCCGCACCGCCCGCTCGATGTCCTTCGGCACGCCGGTGCCTTCCTTGTAGAAGGTCGCGAGCGCGTATTGCGCCTCGGGCAGCCCTGCATCCGCGGCCTGGCGGAGCAGCTCGGCCGAGCGCCTGACATCCTGCGGCAGCGTCTGCCCGTCGAGATAGAGCAGCGCGAGATTATAGGCTGCCTTGGGCGCGCCGAGCTTGGCGGCGGAGGCGAGCAGTTTGACCGCATCGCCCTTGTCGACCGGGCCGCCGCGGCCGGCCATGCGCATCATCGCGAGCTCAAACATCGCCTCACGGTCGCCCGCATCGGAGGCGCGCTTGTACCACTCGACCGCCTTGGCGTAATCGCGCTTGATGCCGAGCGCGCTGGAGTAGAGCTGGCCCAGCATGGTCATGGCCTTGGGATCGCCGCCTTGCGCGCGCGCGGTGGCGAGATCGAAAGCGGTCTTGTATTGCCCGCGCTGATAGGCGCCGTACACGAGATCGACGTTGGAATTGTCGGTCGGCGGCGCCGGGATCACGGTCGCGGCCGGCGGCGGGCTCGGCGAGGCCGACGGCTTTGGCGCCGGCGCCGCCTCCTTCTTCTTGACCGCGTGCGGCTTGGTCGCAGATTTTTCTTTGGGCTTCTCGGGCGCAGGGCTCGGTGTTGCCGCCGGCGGCGTCAGCGAGAGCTGTGCGGCCGCAGGCGCGGCGAGGAGCAAGAGCGCCAGGAACGGTGTGCAGAGCAGGAGCTTCATGATCGGCTGCTAGCCATGCTCCCGGCCTGCGGGCGCGTCTGCATAGGCCTTCTTGATCGCGGCTTCCGCATCGACCAGCGCAGCCTCTGGTCCGCGTGGATCGGCCCAGATGAAATCGCCGACCAGCACGAAATCCGCACCTGCGGCGGCGAATTCGAAGGCTTCCGCCGTCGAGGTGGCAAAGCCGACGCAGGGCGGCTCGAACAGCTCGGCCCACCAGTCCAGCCGTTCCGCAACCGCCTGCACCGAGGGCCGCTGGCCGTTTGCGTCCGGCTCGCCGAACAGCACGTAATCCGCGCCCATCTCGCCTGCGCTCATGGAATCATGCCGGGTGGCTAGCCCGCCGACGCCGGCGATGCGATCCGGTTTCAGCGATGGCATGGCTTCTTCGAGCGCGGCGATGCCGGTCAGATGGGCGCCGTCGGCCCCGCCGCGCGCGACCAACTCGACATGGCCATCGAGCAGCAGCGCCGCGCCGGCCTTCTGGACCGCCGGCGCCAGCGCCTTGACCCGCGAGATCATCGTTCGCTGGTCGGTTTCCTTTAGCCGCACCAGCACGGCGGCGACGTCGGCGCCGGCGAGCAGGGTGGGCAGCTCACCGAGAAGCGAAGCGGGATCGTCCACGAGCGGCGTCGCGAGATAGAGCCGCGGCGCCGGGCGCGCGGAAGCGGAATTGTTCGACAAGTCTAGGCCGCCTTCTTCTCTAACCCGCTGTCCCATTCGCCGCGGCTGGCGAGTGCGTTCATCCGCGCGCGATGGGCGAAGGCTCTTTGGCCAGCGGTGACATTTTCCGCCTTGCCCGACCAGGCCTTCTGCGGTGCGGCCTGGAGCGCGCGGCCATAGGAGAAGGTCAGCCGCCAAGGCAGTGGTCCGAGCCTGTTCATGGCGTCGAGATGCGCGGTTGCTTCCTCGTCCGACTGGCCGCCGGAGAGGAAAGCGATACCGGGCACTGCGGCTGGAACGCAGGCCTTGAGGAGGCGCACGGTCTTCTCGGCGACTTCCGCAACGGGAGCCTGCTTGCCGCACTTCTTGCCGGAGACTGCCATGTTGGGCTTCAGCACCATGCCTTCGAGCGCGACGCGCTGCACGCGCAATTCCTGGAACGTCTTGTTGAGCACGTGCTGCGTGACGTCATAGCAGCGGTCGATGTCGTGGTCGCCGTCCATCAGCACCTCCGGCTCGACGATCGGCACGATCTGCGCGGCCTGGCACAGTGCAGCGTAGCGCGCCAGCGCATGCGCGTTGACGCTGATCGCGGTCATCGAGGGAATGTCCCGGCCGTCAGTGCCGCTGCCGATGTCGATCACCGCACGCCATTTGGCGAATCGGGCGCCACGCTCGTAATATTTCTTCAGGCGGTCGGCGAGTTTGTCCAGCCCGACGGTGACGAGCTCGCCCGGGCACATCGGCAGGGCTTGCGTGCCTTCGTCGACCTTGATGCCGGGAATGGCGCCGCTCTCTTCGATCAGCTTCACCAGCGGCGTGCCGTCCCGGGCCGCCTGCCAGATCGTTTCGTCATAGAGGATGACGCCGGAGATGTGCTGGGTCATGGCGTCCTTGGCGCGAAACAGCATCTCGCGGTAGTCGCGGCGGTTGTCTTCGGTGGATTCCACGCCGATTGCGTCAAAACGCTTCTTGATGGTGCCGGAGGATTCGTCGGCGGCGAGGATGCCCTTGCCGGGCGTAACCATGGCCTGTGCGACCTTGTTGAGCTCAGTCAGATTCATCGAGAGGTCCTCCCAAAACGATTCTGCCTTGCCCCGGAAAATAGACCGTTCTCGGGCAATTGCCGAGTTAACGTTGGTCGCAGGGTAAAGGGGGATGGGAGCGCGGCCGGCGGCAACACTCGTCACTCCCCATTGCGCAATGGGGATGAGCCTAAGGCGCAGGCCCGGAATCCATAACCCCGGACCGTGGCTATGGATTCCGGGCTCACCGCTTTGCGGCGCCCCGCAATGACAGAGGAGGGGTGTCGCTCGCTTACGCGATCTTCGGGTTGAGCTCGCCCTTGGCGTAGCGCTTGGCCATTTCGGCGGTGGTGAGGACGCGCTTGATCTTGGAGGCCTGGCCTGCGGTGTTGAACTCCTGGAGCCGCTGCTTGCACAGCTTGGTCATGGCTTCCATCGCCGGCTTCAGGTACTTTCGCGGATCGAACTCTTCCGGATTGTCCTTCAGGACCTTACGGATCTGGCCGGTCATCGCCATGCGGTTGTCGGTGTCGATGTTGATCTTGCGCACGCCGTTCTTGATGCCGCGCTGGATCTCGGCGACCGGCACGCCCCAGGTCGGCTTCATCTTGCCGCCATTGGCGTTGATGATCTCCTGAAGCTCCTGCGGCACCGATGACGAACCATGCATCACAAGATGCGTGTTCGGCAGCTTGCGGTGGATCTCCTCGATCACGTTCATGGCGAGGATGTCGCCGTCCGGCTTGCGGGTGAACTTGTAGGCGCCGTGCGAGGTGCCCATCGCGATCGCGAGCGCGTCGACCTGGGTCTCCTTGACGAACTTCACGGCCTCGTCCGGATTGGTCAGGAGCTGGTCGTGCGACAACTTGCCCTCGGCGCCGTGGCCGTCTTCCTTGTCGCCCATGCCGGTCTCGAGCGAGCCGAGCACGCCGAGTTCGCCTTCCACCGAGATGCCGCCGAGATGGGCCATGTCGGTCACGGTCTTGGTGACGCCGACATTGTAGCCCCAATCGCCCGGGGTCTTGCCGTCGGCCTTCAGCGAGCCGTCCATCATCACCGAGGTGAAGCCGGCCTGGATCGCGGTCATGCAGGTCGCCGGCTCGTTGCCGTGATCCAGATGCACGCAGACCGGGATGTGCGGATAGATCTCGGTCACCGCGTCCATCATGTGCTTGAGCATGACGTCGTTGGCATAGGAGCGCGCTCCGCGCGAGGCCTGGATGATGACGGGCGCGTCGACCTGGTTGGCCGCGTCCATGATCGCTAGGGCCTGCTCCATATTGTTGATGTTGAAGGCCGGTACGCCGTAATCGTTCTCCGCAGCATGGTCGAGCAATTGACGCAACGTGATCCGAGCCATCTGTGTTTTTCTCCCGTTTGGGCCTTTCCGGCCAACAACTTACTTGGTGCGCAAAACCTCGACGCCGGGCAGCGGCTTGCCTTCCATCCATTCAAGAAATGCGCCACCGGCGGTCGAGACATAGGTGAAATCGGAGCCGACGCCGGCCTGGTTGAGCGCCGCGACGGTGTCGCCGCCGCCCGCGATCGAGATCAGCTTCTTGGCCTTGGTGCGTTCGGCCGCGTGCTTGGCGGCCGCCACGGTGCCGCGGTCGAAAGGCTGGAGCTCGAAGGCTCCTAGCGGGCCGTTCCAGACCAGAGTTGCCGCATCGTCGATCGCGGCCTGGACGCGCACGACCGATTGCGGGCCGACGTCGAGGATCATGCCGTCGGCCGGGATCGCATCGAGGCCATAGGCATGCGAGGGCGCGTTGGCGGCGAAGTGATAGGCGACGGTCGCGTCCACGGGGAGGATGATCGCGCAGTTCGCGGCCTCGGCCTTCTCCATGATGCGCACTGCGGTTGCGGCGAGATCCTTTTCGGCCAGCGACTTGCCGACCGCGACGCCCTGGGCGTGCAGGAAGGTGTTGGCCATGCCGCCGCCGATCACGAGCGCGTCGACCTTGCTGACGAGGTTTTCCAATAGGTCAATCTTGGTCGAGACCTTGGCACCGCCGATGATCGCGATCACCGGTTTGGTCGGTGCTTCCAACGCCTTCTCCAGCGCATCGAGCTCGGCCTGCATGGTGCGGCCCGCATAGGCCGGCAGCTTGTGGCCGAGACCCTCGGTCGAGGCGTGGGCGCGGTGCGCAGCCGAGAACGCGTCATTGACCCAGATGTCGCCGAGCTTTGCGAGCTCCGCGACAAAGGCTGGATCGTTCTTTTCCTCTTCCTTGTGGAAGCGGGTGTTTTCCAGGCACAGGATGTCGCCGTCGTTCAGCGCTGCCACGGCCTTGGCCGCGGGCTCGCCGATGCAGTCGTCGGCAAACGCGACAGGCCTATTGATAACCTTGGACAGCGCGTCCGCGACCGGCTTCAGCGAGTCCTTGGAATCGCGGCCCTTCGGCCGGCCGAAATGCGCGAGCAGGATGACCTTGGCCTTCTTGTCGGAGAGCTCGGTGATGGTCGGCGCGACGCGCTCGAGCCGCGTTGCGTCGGTGACGCGCCCATTGTCCATGGGCACGTTGAGATCGACGCGCAGCAGCACGCGCTTGCCCTTCACGTCGACGCCGTCGAGGGTGCGGAATTTGTTTGCCATCGGAGACTCTCTTGTCCCGGGCACTGCGGCGCGAAGTGCCGCTGTGCTGAACCCGGACCTATTGTATGGCGAGGGTCCCGGCTCTGCGGAGCAGCGCAAGCGCGCTGCACCGCGTCCGGGACACGAGACCTGAGCTTAGAGCACCTTGCTCATCGCAACGGCAGTGTCCGCCATGCGGTTCGAAAAACCCCACTCGTTGTCGTACCAGGACATCACGCGCACCAGCGTGCCGTTCTGCACCTTGGTCTGGTCCTCGTGGAACGTGGAGGAGTGCGGGTCGTGGTTGAAGTCGATCGAGACGTTCGGCGCCGTGGTGTAGCCGAGGATGCCCTTGAGCTGCTGCTCCGAAGCGCGCTTCATCGCCGCGTTGACTTCCTTGGCGTCGGTGGCGCGCTTGGCGACGATCTTGAGGTCGACGACCGAGACGTTTGGCGTCGGCACGCGGATCGCGACGCCGTCGAGCTTGCCCTTGAGTTCTGGGAGCACCAATCCGATCGCCTTCGCGGCCCCCGTCGAGGTCGGGATCATCGACATCGCCGCAGCGCGGCCGCGGTAGAGATCCTTGTGCAGCGTGTCCAGCGTCGGCTGGTCGCCGGTGTAGGCGTGGATCGTGGTCATGAAGCCGGTCTCGATGCCGACGAGGTCGTTCAGGACCTTGGCGATCGGAGCGAGGCAGTTGGTCGTGCAGGAGCCGTTGGAGACGACCAGGTGATCCTTGGTCAGCGTCTCGTGGTTGACGCCGTAGACGATCGTCGCATCGGCGCCGTCAGCGGGCGCGGAGACCAGCACGCGCTTGGCGCCGGCGGTCAGATGCGCGGAGGCCTTCTCCTTGGCAGTGAAGATGCCAGTGCACTCCATCGCGATGTCGACGCCGAGATCCTTCCACGGCAGCTTCGAGGGATCGCGCTCGGCGGTCACCTTGATCTTGTTGCCGCCGAGGCTGATCGTGTCGCCGTCGACGGTCACGGTTCCCGGGAAGCGGCCGTGCACGGAGTCGAAGCGCAGCAGATGCGCGTTGGTCTCGACCGGTCCGAGATCGTTGATGGCGACCACCTCGACGTCCTTGCGGCCGGACTCGGCGATGGCCCGCAGGATGTTGCGGCCGATGCGGCCAAAACCGTTAATTGCAACGCGGACTGCCATCTTTGGTCTCCTTCAATGATCGTTGTCGTCCCGCACAACGCAGCTAGCGCGCCTGCGGGGGTTTTTTAGGGCGGACGCCCGGTTCGGCCGGGCGGTACTTGATCATATGGAGAGCTTGGTAGTCCTTTTTTCCGGCAAGCTCAACTCTCAGGAAACGCGCTTCACGACGGCGTTAACCGCAGCCTCGGCGGTAATTCCAAAGTGCTTGAAAAGGTCCTTGGCCGGCGCGCTCGCGCCAAAGGAATGCATGCCGACAAATTCGCCATCCTGGCCGATCACGGCATCCCAGCCCCAGCGCACCGCGGCCTCGATTGCCACCTTGACCGGCGCGTTGCCGATGATGGCGGCACGCTGGGCCTCTGGTTGCGCTAACAAGAGCTCGAGCGAGGGCACCGAGACCACCCGCGTCGGGATGCCGCGCTCGGCGAGCTGCTTCTGGGCGGCGACCGCGATCTCGACCTCGGAGCCCGAGGCAAACAGCGTCGCCTTGGCTTCGCCTTGCGCGGCGACGAGCTCGTAGGCGCCGTACTGGCAGGGGTTCTCGTTGGCAGAGGTGCGGAGCTGCGGCAGGTTCTGACGCGTCAGCGCCAGCACCGTCGGCCCGTCGATGCGGTTCAGCGCCAGCTCCCAGCACTCGGCGACCTCGATGGAGTCGCAGGGGCGGAAGACGCGCATGTTCGGAATGGCGCGCAGCGCAGCGAGATGCTCGACCGGCTGATGGGTCGGACCGTCCTCGCCGAGACCGATGGAGTCGTGGGTCATCACGTAGACGACACCAGCGCCCATTAACGCGGCAATCCGCATCGCGGGCCGCGCGTAGTCGGTGAATACCAGGAACGTCGCGCCGTTGGGCGCGAAGCCGCCGTGCAGGAAGATGCCGTTCATGGCGGCACACATGCCGTGCTCGCGGATGCCGTAATGGATGAATCGGCCCTTCGGCGTCTTGGCGGAGAAGGCGACCGCCGATTTCGCCTTGTTGTTGTTGGAGCCGGTGAGGTCGGCCGAGCCCGCCAAGAACTCCATCGGCATCGCCGTGGCGATCGCCTCGATCGCTGCTTCCGAGGATTTGCGCGTCGCGACGTTGAGCGGATTCTCCAGAAGGCCCTTCTTGTGCGCCTTCAGCGCCTTCGCCAGCGAAGCGGGACGCTCATGGCGCAGGCGGCGCTCGAACTCGGCGCGCTTGCGGCTGCCAAGTTCACTAATCCGCGCTTCCCACTCCTGCCGCGCGGCCGCGCCACGGCTGCCAACCGCGCGCCAGGCCTTGAGCACGTCGTCGGGCACCGAGAAAGGCTCGAGCGCGATGCCGAGATTTTCCTTGGCGGCCTTGAGCTCGTCGGCGCCGAGCGCCTCGCCATGCACCTTTGCTGTGCCGGCCTTGTGCGGCGCGCCGTAGCCGATGGTGGTGCGGCAGGCGATCAGCGTCGGCTTGTTGGATTTCTTTGCGCGCGTGATCGCTGCTGATATCGCGGCCTGGTCTTGCCCATCGATCTTCTCGGCAGCCCAGCCGGCGGACTTGAAGCGTTTCACCTGGTCGACGGAATCGGCGATCGAGGTCGGGCCGTCGATCGAGATGCCGTTGTCGTCATAGAGCACGATCAGCTTGTTCAGCTTCCAGTGCCCGGCCATGGCGATTGCTTCCTGCGACACGCCTTCCATCAGGTCGCCATCAGAAGCGAGCACATAGGTGTGGTGGTCGACGATCTTCTTGCCGAACTCGGCGGCCAGCATCTTCTCCGCGAGCGCCATGCCGACCGCGGTGGAAATGCCCTGGCCGAGCGGACCGGTGGTGGTCTCGATGCCCTTGGTGTGGAAGTTCTCAGGATGGCCCGGGGTCAGCGAGCCGAGCTGGCGGAACCGCTTGAGCTGGTCCAGCGTCATGTCCGGATTGCCGGTCAGGAACAGCAGCGAATAGAGCAGCATCGAGCCATGGCCGGCCGATAGCACGAAGCGGTCGCGGTCGGGCCAGGCGGGTGCCTGGGCGTCGAATTTCAGGAACTGCGTGAACAGGACGGTCGCAATGTCGGCGGCGCCCATCGGCAGGCCGGGATGGCCGGACTTGGCCTTCTCGACTGCGTCCATCGCGAGCCCGCGGATCGCGTTGGCCATACGGGTGGCGTCGAGCTGCGTATTGGCCATACGGGTGGCATCGACCTGCATCATGATGAAAATCCGTCTGAAATGAGGCGCTTGATAGCCGTGCGCGCCGCGTGGGATCGAGCCTGGCGGCCACGGAAGGTGCGGGGCTGGATAGCATCTCGGTTCCGGGAGGCCAAGGCAATCAAACGCCCTACGGACGCGAAAAGTTGCGCCAAAGCACGATCCGGAAAAGCGGGAGCCAGAAAAGGAACCGATGGATCGCGATGGGACATCCCGATCTATCGGTGCATAGCTTTGCGGCAGCGTTGCGCTTGGCTTCCCTGCCACGTAAATTTCTGCTTCTAACCGCTTGCCGAACCGAGTCTTTTGCCGGGCGGTAAGCCAACTTAGAGGTCCGCCGCTGACTGCATGAGCGATCGCGCTGCCAACAGTTCCGCCATGACGGAGTCCGCCGCCGTCGAGATCGAGATCGCGACCCGCAGACTCACGGCCGCGCTCGACGCGCTGGAGAGCGCGGTCGAGCGACGGCGCGATGCCGATCGCGACGAGAACGAGCTCGCGACGCGCATCCAGGCGCTGGGCACCGATCGCTCGCGTTTAGCCGACGAACTCGACGGTGCGTTGATGAAGGCGCGCAAGCTCGAGCGCACCAATCGCGAAGTCTCCGATCGGCTGGACGCTGCGATCGTCACGATACGTTCGGTGCTCGATACCGGAGAGGATGGATGAGCCACATCAACGTCACCATCAACGGCCGGCAATACCGCATGGCCTGCGAGGAAGGGCAGGAGGTGCGGCTGCTCAAGCTCGCCGAAAGCCTGGAATCGCGGATCCAGAATCTGCGCGGAAAGTTCGGCGAGATCGGCGATGCGCGGCTCACCGTGATGGCGGCGCTGACCGTATGCGACGAGCTGGTCGATGCGGGAAATCGCGTGCGGACCCTGGAAACCGAAGTGAACGAGCTGAGGGATTTCCGCAATGCCGCTGCCGAGCGCGCCCGGATGACGCAGACCGCAGTGGTCAACGCGCTGAATGCCGCCGCCGAGCGCATCGAGAAATCGACCCAGGTCCTGAATCGGACCGTCGGCAACGGGATTGCGATCGGCTGACGCGTGAAGCGCTGCCAGCCGGAGAACTCGGCTCACCTCTCCCCGCTGGGGAGAGGTGAGTACAGGTGAGAACAGGTGTGGGCGGTCCACGCGTGGGCTGGTGATTCGTCAGCATCGTTGTTAGATTGCGCCGAGCGAAGCTGTGGCGCGCGTCAGGAGCCATATATCCCCGGGGCCTTATCGATCCTTTAGGGAACTGTCCCTGGCCGGGCCCGTGGGCCCGGACATATGGTGCCCACCTACTTTCGTAGGGAACTCCGGGATCGAGTGCTTCAACGGCGTTTGCGGCTTCGCGCTTTTCTGTCCCTGTCGACTTTTCTGTCCCTGTCGAATCGTGTCCTCGACTAACCGGCGGCTCAATTCACTCTCAGTGTCATGCCCGCGAAAGCGGGCATCGGCGTCGAGGTTCAAGCACTGGCGTCTTTGGAATACTGGATCACTCGCTTTCGCGGGTGATGACAGCAGAGCTGGCTCTGCCACCGAGGGAATGACCGCTATGCCCGCGCATTCACAGAAAGCCGAACTCCGTGCCAAGGCTCTCGCCAAGCGCGATGCGCTCAGCGAGAAGAAGCGCGCCGCCGCCGCCGCAAAGCTCGGCAAGCGCGGCCTGCCGCTCGAGATCGTGCCCGGCAGCATTGTCTCCGGCTATTCGCCGATTCGCAGCGAGATCGATCCCGTGCCCCTGATGCAGAAGCTCGCGGCCGAAGGCGCGCAGCTGGCGCTGCCTTGCATCACCACGCGTGGCAAGTCGCTGATCTTCCGCATCTGGCATCCAAACGATCGGCTGATGCTCGGCCCGCTCGGCATTCCCGAGCCGTCGCCGGCGTCGGCCGAGGTCATCCCCGACATCATGCTGACGCCGCTCGCCGCCTTCGACCGTCTCGGCCACCGTATCGGCTACGGCGCGGGACATTACGACTTCACCTTCGCGCATTTGCGCAAGACCAAGCACGTCGTCGGCATCGGGCTCGCATTCGCGGCACAGGAGATCGAGGCCGTTCCCGCACTATCGCACGACGTCGCGCTGGATTATGTGCTAACGGAAACCGACGTGTTCGATTTCCGGAGTTCTGAAGTTGCGCATTCTCTTCGTGGGTGACGTTGTCGGCCGGGCCGGCCGCGCGGCGATCGCCGAGCACCTGCCCAACATGGTCCGCGACTGGTCGCTCGATTTCGTCGTCGTCAACGGCGAAAATTCCGCCGGCGGTTTCGGCATCACCGAAGCGATCTACCACGAGCTGCTCGACGCCGGCGCCGACGCGGTCACGCTCGGCAACCATTCCTGGGACCAGCGCGAGGCGCTGGTGTTCATCGAGCGCGCCGAGCGCCTGGTGCGGCCGGCGAACTATCCGCGCGGCACGCCAGGTCGCGGTGCCGCGCTGGTCGAGACCAAGAACGGCCGCCGTGCGCTCGTCGTCAACGCGCTGGGCCGTGTCTTCATGACGCCGTTCGACGATCCCTTCGCCGCGCTCGAGCGCGAGCTCGGCGCCTGCCCCTTGCGCGAGGCGGCCGATGCGATCGTGGTCGATTTCCATTGCGAAGCGACCAGCGAGAAGCAGGGTATCGGCTTCTTCTGCGACGGCCGCGCCAGCCTCGTCGTCGGCACGCATACGCATGTACCGACTGCCGATCACCAGATTCTCCCCGGCGGCACAGCCTACATGACCGATGCCGGCATGACCGGCGACTACGACTCGATCATCGGCATGCAGAAGGAAGAGCCGCTGCGCCGTTTCACGTCCGGGATCGCGTCCAGCCGTTTCGAGCCGGCGATGGGAGTTGCCACGCTGAGCGGGGTCGCGGTGGAGACGGATGATGCAACGGGCCTCGCGTTGAAGATTGCGCCGGTACGCGCGGGTGGCCGGCTCGAGCCGGCGACGCCGAGGTTCTGGTTGAGTTGATTGGCGGCGCCACACGCTCGGTGGTCGTCCCGGCGAAGGCCAGGGCCCATATCCCAAGGGAGGGGCACGACATCCCCAACGACGGCAGAGTGCCTGATGACGAGCTCCCCTACTATAATACCTGGATCCAAGTATGCTCTTTCATTCCGGGGGCGTCGCGGCCTATAAGGCCCGCGCTTTGATCCCTTACCTTGCCCCTGACCTTGGCTGACGATTCCTCAAGAGACCACGCATGGCCGGACATTCCCAATTCAAGAACATCATGCACCGCAAGGGGCGGCAGGATGCGCAGAAGTCGAAGCTTTTCGGCAAGCTGGCCCGCGAAATCACCGTCGCGGCCAAGCTCGGCACGCCCGATCCCAACATGAATCCGCGCCTGCGCGCGGCCGTGATCGCGGCGCGCCAGGAGAACATGCCGAAGGACAATATCGAGCGCGCCATCAAGAAGGCGCTCGGCAATGATGGCGAGAACTATGACGAGATCCGCTACGAGGGCTATGGCCCGGGCGGCGTCGCCGTCATCGTCGAGGCGCTGACCGACAACCGCAACCGCGCCGCCTCCGACATCCGCTCCTTCTTCACCAAATCCGGTGGAAATCTCGGCGAAACCGGTTCGGTGTCCTTCATGTTCGACCGCACCGGCATCATCGAATATGACCGCAGCGTCGCTTCCGACGACGCGGTGCTCGATGCCGCGATCGAGGCCGGCGCCGACGACGTCATCTCGGGCGACAACGGCCACGAGATCTACGCCTCGACCGAAAGCTACCGCGACGTCGCCAAGGCGCTCGAGGCGAAGTTCGGCGAGCCGCGCAAGGCCGCGCTGATCTGGAAGCCGCAGAACACGGTCGCCGTCGACGACGAGACCGGCGAGAAGCTGCTCAAGCTGATGGACCTGCTCAACGAGCACGACGACGTCCAGAACGTCTACGCCAATTTCGAGATCTCGGACGCGCTGATGGCCAAGATGGGCGGGTGAGGCAGTCCTTCTGTCAGCTTCACATTCCGCTGTCGTCGCCCTGCTCGACCGGGCGACCCAGTATTCCAGAGACGCCGGAGGGATACGGAGAAGCCGCGGCGTACTGGTTACCCTGCTTGCCGCCTACGCTAAAGCTTCGGCGTGCCGGGAGCAAAAGCCCTCGGCGAAGCCTTGGCGTAGCCGGGTCGGGGGGTATGACGCCGTGTATTTGTGGCAGGCTGCGTGATCTTAACCGCGGGCGAACTTCCCCGGGGACTTTCGTTCCGTATCTGTTTCGCTCCCTCCGGCCAGCCGCTATCACTGGGTGCATGACCGCGCTTCCGATTCGCCATCCCGTCCGCATCCTCGGTATCGACCCCGGCCTGCGCCGCACCGGCTGGGGCGTGATCGAGGCCGAGGGCAATCGTCTCGTCTACGTCGCCTGCGGCTCGGTGGAACCGCCGGAGGGGCTGCCGCTGTCGAGCCGGCTGCTCGCGATCCATGAGGGGCTCGCTTCCGTGCTCTCCCACCACCAGCCGATGGAAGCGGCCGTCGAGCAGACCTTCGTCAACAAGGACGGCGTTGCGACGCTGAAACTCGGCCAGGCCCGCGGCGTCGCCATGCTGGCGCCCGCGATGTTCGGCATCACGGTGGCCGAATATGCGCCCAACCAAGTCAAGAAGACCGTGGTCGGCGCCGGTCACGCCGACAAGAACCAGATCGCGGTGATGCTGAAGATCCTGCTGCCCAAGGCGGAGCCGCCGTCGGCGGACGCCGCCGATGCCCTCGCCGTCGCCATCACCCACGCCCATCACCGCCAAAGCGCTGCCCTGCGGCTGAAGGTGGTCGGGATATGATCGGCAAGCTCAAGGGCCTGATCGATTCCTACGGCGAGGATTTCGTCATCCTCGACGTCGGCGGCGTCGGCTATCAGGTGCATTGTTCGACGCGCACGCTGCAGCACCTGCCCTCGCCCGGGGAAGCCGCCGTGCTCTCGATCGAGACCTACGTCCGCGAGGACCAGATCAAACTGTTCGGCTTCCGCACCGACCAGGAGCGCGAATGGTTTCGCCTGCTCCAGACCGTGCAGGGCGTTGGCGCCAAGGTCGCACTCGCGGTGCTCGGCACGCTGCAGCCTTCCGATCTCGCGAATGCGATCGCGCTGCGCGACAAGGCTGCGGTGTCGCGCACGCCGGGCGTCGGCCCCAAGGTCGCCGAGCGCATCGTCACCGAATTGAAGGACAAGGCGCCGGCCTACGCCAATGTCGATCCGCACGTCGTGCATCTGGCCGGCGCAGTCGACGACCAGCGCGCCCCGAGGCCCGTCGCCGACGCGATCTCCGCGCTGGTCAATCTCGGTTACGGCCAGCCGCAGGCGGCGGCCGCCATCGCCACGGCGTCACGCAACGCCGGCGAGAATGCGGAGACCGCCCAGCTCATCCGCCTGGGTCTGAAAGAATTGTCGAAATAGACTATCCTGCGCGGCCGCTGACTGACGAGGGAATGCATTTTCCGCCATGCTGAGCAAAGAAGACAAGGAACTCATCGCCGCCGCGACCGCGGCGATCAGCCAACGCTACCGCAACGACTGGCAGGAGGTCGGTGCCGCCCTGCGCACGCGCGAGGGGCGCATCGTGACCGGCGTGAATATCGACGCCTATATCGGCCGCATCGCGGTCTGTGCCGAAGCGATTGCGATCGGCCGCGCGATCACCGAGATCGGCGACCGCGGCATCGAGACCATCGTCGCGGTGCGCCATCCCAAGCCGGACGAGCCCGGCGACATCGCCGTCGTCTCGCCCTGCGGCATCTGCCGCGAGCTGATCCACGACTACGACGCCAAGGCGCGGGTTATCGTGCCGCAGAATGGCCGCGAGCCGGAGGTGGTGACGATCGGCGAATTGCTGCCGAACAAGTACCGGCGGGGCAACGAGTGAACACGCCCTCCCGCATCGTCACGCCCGAGCGCCGCAGCGACGATGTCGGCGATACCGCGCTGCGCCCGCAATCGCTCACCGAATTCGTCGGCCAGCAGCAGGCGCGTAAGAACCTGTCCATCTTCATCGATGCGGCGCGTAAGCGCGGCGAGGCGCTGGATCACGTGCTGTTCGTGGGTCCCCCCGGTCTCGGCAAGA
Source organism: Bradyrhizobium sp. CB82 (assembly GCF_029714405.1). Lineage (NCBI taxonomy): Bacteria > Pseudomonadati > Pseudomonadota > Alphaproteobacteria > Hyphomicrobiales > Nitrobacteraceae > Bradyrhizobium > Bradyrhizobium sp. CB82. The sequence goes on from NZ_CP121650.1 coordinate 1,077,356, forward strand.
CCACGCTGGCGCAGATCGTGGCGCGTGAGCTCGGCGTCGGCTTTCGCGCCACAAGCGGTCCCGTGATCGCCAAGGCCGGCGATCTTGCGGCGCTGCTCACCAATCTCGAAGAGCGCGATGTGCTCTTCATCGACGAGATCCATCGCCTGAGCCCAGCGGTGGAAGAGGTGCTCTATCCTGCGATGGAGGATTTCCAGCTCGACCTCATCATCGGCGAGGGGCCGGCGGCGCGCTCCGTCAAGATCGAACTCGCAAAGTTCACCCTCGTCGGCGCGACGACGCGCGCCGGGCTTCTCACCAATCCGCTGCGCGACCGTTTCGGCATCCCGATCCGGTTGAATTTCTATACGGTCGAGGAGCTGGAAGGCATCGTCACGCGCGGCGCGCGCGTGCTCAATGTCGGCATGAGCCCCGATGGCGCCAACGAGATCGCGCGCCGCGCCCGCGGCACGCCGCGCATCGCCGGCCGGCTTTTGCGGCGGGTGCGAGATTTTGCATCGGCAGCCAATGCCGACACGATTGATCGGACGATCGCCGATCACGCGCTGAGTGCGCTCGAGGTCGATGCCGCGGGCCTGGACGCCATGGACCGGCGCTATCTCACCACGATTGCGCTCAACTATGGCGGTGGCCCGGTCGGCGTCGAGACCATGGCGGCGGCGCTGTCCGAGCCGCGCGATGCGATTGAGGACATCATCGAACCCTATCTGATCCAGTGCGGCTATCTCCAGCGCACCCCGCGCGGCCGTCTCCTCACCACGCACGCCTTCCGCCATCTCGGCCTCACTGAGCCCTCGCGCGATCCGGCGCAGTTTGGCCTGTTCGGCACGGACGAGAGCGACGACTAAAGCGTTGCGCACCATCGACCGCATCGAGCGCGAGGCGCGCGCCGACAGGCGCTTCCATGACTTGCTCCGCGGCGTCTGGTATTACCGGGCGTCCGACGAATTGAGGACGCGTCTGGATGCGCTGGGTCGGCCTGAGGGACCGTTAACGTTTCTGCTGGCGATCTGCACGAGCGCACCCCAATTCCGCTTCAATCGGGAGACATTGAGGCAAGGCATCACACCCGGTTCCGCATGATCTCTCGACGCGCTTTCTTTCGGTCCATCGGCGGTCTGTCCGCTGCCGGCATTTCCACCGCCGCTTACGGCGTCGGCGTCGAGCCGGAGCGGCTGCGCATCACCCGCTATCATCCGATGCCGAAACAGTGGCCGGCCGACTTTCCGCTCCGGATCGCCGTGGTCGCCGACATCCACGCCTGCGAACCCTGGATGTCGCTGGACCGGATCCAGGGGATCGTCGAGCACACCAACGCACTGAACGCCGATCTCATCGTCATGCTCGGCGACTACGTCGCCGGTCATCACCACATCACGCGGCTCATTCCGGCCGCCGAATGGGCTGGGGTGCTGGCGGGTCTCAAGGCCCCGCTCGGCGTCCACGCCATCATGGGCAATCACGATTATTGGGAAGACAAGGCGGTGCAGCGGATCCTGCGCGGCCCGACAGCCGCCCATCGCGCGCTGGAAGCGGCCGGCATCCCCGTCTACGAGAACGATGCCGTGCGCCTCATCAAGAATGGCCGCCCGTTCTGGCTTGCCGGTCTCGGCGATCAACTCGCCTTCCTGCCGGCGGCGCGCCAGCGCGCGGTGCCACATTTCGGCGCCGATGATCTCCCGGCGACCCTCGCCAAGGTCACCGACGATGCGCCGGTCATTCTGCTCGCGCACGAGCCCAACATCGCGCTGCGCGTGCCCTCGCGTGTCGCGCTGCAACTCTCCGGCCATACCCATGGCGGCCAGGTCCGCGTGCTCGGCTGGTCGCCGGCGGTGCCGCCGCAGCATGGGGTGCGCCTTGCCTACGGTCATCTCAAGCTGAAATGCGACGTCATCATTTCCGGCGGCCTCGGCTGTAGTATCGTGCCGATGCGCGTCGGCGTTCCACCGGAGATCGTCGAGGTGACGTTGGGGCGGACGGTGCAGGGAACATCGTAGCCGCGCTTGCGCGGCCGGCCGAATTTGCGCAAAACGGGCCCCTCCACAGCGAAAAGGCTTGCGCAATGACTGCCCATCTCGACGGCGAGATCCGCGACGGCCGCCACCACATGCAGGTCCGCGTCTACTACGAGGACACGGATTTTTCCGGCATCGTCTATCACGCCAACTATCTGCGCTTCATGGAGCGCGGGCGCACCAACCATCTGCGGCTGATGGGCGCCGAGCAGCAGGCGCTGTTCGAGCAGGCCGAGACGGAAGATGCCGGCTTTGCCTTCGTGGTGCGCTCGATGCACCTGGATTTCCTGAAACCGGCGCGCATGGACGACGTGCTCGACATCGTGACCTGGCCGATCGCGGTGAAGGGTGCCTCGATCATGCTGGCGCAGGAGATCCGGCGCGGCGAGGCCGTGCTGGTCAAGGCCGAGGTGCGCGTCGCCTTCATCAGCGGCGGCCGCGCCCAGCCGATCCCGAAGTCGATCCGGAACCTGATGAAGGCCGATGTGATTTCGCAATGAGCCGATAGGGAAGGGGCCATCGACTTCCAGGCCCGCGGGCGTAGATTTGCCCGTCCCCAACCGATGAGGCCAGCCATGTCGCGTCCGCCGCTTCCGCCGTTCACGAGAGAGACCGCCGCGCAAAAGGCCCGCATGGCCGAGGACGCCTGGAATTCGCGCGACCCGCAGCGCGTCGCGCTCGCCTATACCGAGGATAGCCGCTGGCGCAATCGCTCGGAGGTGTTTGCGGGACGCGAGGCGATCGTCGCATTCCTGACGCGCAAATGGGCGAAGGAGCTCGACTACCGCCTGATCAAGGATCTCTGGGCCTTCGACGGCGACCGTATCGCTGTGCGTTTCCAGTACGAATGGCACGATGCGAGCGGCCAGTGGTATCGCTCCTACGGCAACGAGCAGTGGGAGTTCGACGCGCACGGCCTGATGAGGCGCCGCGAGGCCTCGATCAACGATATCGCGATCGCCGAGAGTGATCGCCGCTTCCACTGGCCCGCGCCGGGTCCGCGGCCCGCGGATGTGCCGGGCCTGGGGGACGATCCGTTTTAGGTTCGGTGGACTAACTCTTGCTCCTCATGGTGAGGAGCCGCGGAGCGGCGTCTCGAACCATGCAGGCCCCGCTGCTGCATCTTGGCCTCTATCCTTCGAGACGCGCGCAAGAGCGCGCTCCTCACAGCATGAGGAAATGGACTTTCGCGTCAGAAACCTCGTGATCGCGCCGCCCAGCTTCGCGCTGTCGAGTGGCTCGGTGAGTGAGGCCTTGGCGGTGGCGACGACGTTGTCCGGCGCGTGGCCTTCGCGGAGCTCGCAGCAGACTTGCGCGAAGCCCACGTCGAATTCCGGATGCGGCTGCACGGAGAGCGTCGTGCCGCCTTCGTAGAGCAGGCCGGCATGGGGCGCGAATTCCGAGTACAGGATCGTCCGCGCATCCCTTGGCGGCTCGATGACCTGGTCCTGGTGCGAGCAGGCGATGGCGAGCTGCTCGCCGCCGATGACGCCGTTGTTCGGGGCCACCTGATAGACGTGCCGGCCGATGCCCCAGCCCTTGTCCGACTTGTGCACGGTGCCGCCCAGCGCCTGCGCGATCAGTTGATGGCCGAAGCAGACCCCGACCATCGGCGTCTTGTTGGCATGCGCGGTGCGCACGAATTCTTCGAGCGGCGCGATCCAGTCGAGCCCATCATAGACGCCGGCCGCCGCGCCGGTGATCAGGATTGCCTCCAGCCCGCGCGCGTCGGGCAGCGCCTCGCCGTCGGGGATGCTCACGACATCGAACGTGCTGGAAGGATCTTCCGCGCGGATCATGCGCTCGAACATGTCCGGAAACGAGCCGTGGCGCTCGCGATGTTTGCGAGGGACGGCTCCGGTCTCGATGATGGTGATGCGTGCCATATGTCAAAGAATAGGAGGCGGCGCGTTGCGATGCAACTCAGCCGCAATCGCATAGGTGCTCGGCAAAATCGCGCGGCGCATTGCCATCGATGCATTCGCTGGCATACAAATTGCTGAACATTCGAGCCCAGCCTGTCGATCAGCACGGAGACATTTGGAATGCGTGAGGGAGCCGAAGTACGGCTTGCCGTTGATATCGGAGGAACGTTCACCGATATCGTGCTGGACGTGGGTTTGGATCGCAAGACGCGGAAGGTGCTGACGACGCCGGCGCGTCCCGAGCAGGCGGTGCTCGACGGCATTCGTCTTATTCTCAGCGACGCGCGTGCGCATATCAGTGATATCGATGTCTTCATCCACGGCACGACGCTGGCGACCAACGCCATCATTGAGCGCCGCGGCGCGAAAACCGCGCTGATCGCGACCGAAGGTTTTCGCGACGTGCTCGATATCGGCACCGAGAGCCGCTACGATCAATATGATCTCACCATCGACAAGCCGAAGCCGCTGGCGCCGCGTTCCCTGCGCTTCACCGTTCCCGAGCGCGTCGACGCGCATGGTGCGGTGCGGCTGCCGCTGGATGAGGCCGCTGTGCGCGCGCTGGCGCCGAGATTGCGTGCCCTGAATGTCGAAAGCGTTGCCATCGCCTTCCTGCATTCCTATGCCAATCCCGAGCATGAGCGGCGCACGGCCGCGATTCTCGCGCAGGAGATGCCCGGCATCTCCGTGACGATGTCTTCGGCGGTGTGTCCCGAGATCCGCGAATATGAGCGTACCTCGACCGCGGTCGCCAATGCCTATGTGCAGCCTTTGATCGACGGCTATCTTGTGCGCATGGCCGAGGCGCTGGAGGTCGAGCAGTTCCGCGGCGCGATCTACCTCGTCACCTCCGGCGGCGGCGTCACCTCGATCGAAACGGCGCGGCGCTTTCCGGTGCGCCTGGTCGAATCCGGTCCCGCAGGCGGGGCGATCTTCGCGGCGCAGATCGCGGCACGGTCAGGGGAGACCAAGGTGCTCTCCTTCGACATGGGCGGCACGACGGCAAAAATCTGCCTGATCGAAAACTATCAGCCGGAGACCTCGCGCGTGTTCGAGGTCGATCGTGCCGCGCGCTTCCTGAAAGGCTCGGGTCTGCCGGTGCGCATTCCCGTGATCGAGATGGTCGAGATCGGCGCCGGCGGCGGCTCGATCGCGCGGATCGACGCCATGAAACGCGTCACCGTCGGTCCCGAGAGTGCGTCGTCTGAGCCGGGCCCGGCCTGCTATGGCCGCGGCGGCACCCGTCCCGCCGTGACCGATGCGGACGTCGCGCTTGGCATGATCGATCCCGACGCCTTTGCCGGTGGCACGATCAAGCTCCACCCTGATCTGTCGAAACGGGCGCTGCTGCACGACGTCGGTGAGGCGCTGGGCCTCTCGGCGGAGAATGCCGCCTACGCGGTGCACGAGGTCGTCTGCGAGAACATGGCGAGCGCGGCGCGCGTGCACGCGGTCGAGCGTGGCGCGGTGGTTGGCCAGCATACGTTGATCGCCTTCGGCGGCGCCGCGCCGCTGCATGCGGCGCGCGTTGCCGAGAAGATCGGCGTCTCCCGGGTGATCGTGCCGTCGAATGCCGGCGTCGGCTCGGCCGTCGGATTTCTGGCCGCGCCCATCGCCTATGAGCTCGTGCGCAGCCGCCATGTCCGGCTTGACGATTTCGATACCGCGGCGGTCTCCGATCTCTTGCATGAGATGGCGACCGAGGCGCGCGCGCTGGTCGAGCCCGGTGCTGCCGGCGCGCCGGTGCGTGAGCGCCGCGCCGCCTTCATGCGCTATGTCGGCCAGGGCCACGAGATCACGGTCGAGCTGCCGAACCGGCCGCTGACCACGGCCGACCTCGTGGGCTTGCGAAAATCCTTCGAGACCGATTACGCGGCGATGTTCGAGCGTCCGATCCCGGGCGCTGCGATCGAGGTGCTGAGCTGGTCGGTGTTGGCTGCCACCGAGCCGCGCAATCCGCCGATCGTCGATGCGGTGGCGCGCAAGCCGGCCGGCAAGGCATCCGGCAGCCGCAAATTCTTCGACGGAAGGGCAGGGCGCCTGGTCGAAATCCCCTTGTACCGCCGCGAGGACATGGCGCCCGGCGCGACCATCGCCGGCCCCGCCGTGATCGCTGAAGACGAGACCTCGACTTTCGTCTCGACGAGTTTTGACGCCCACATTGACGGTGCCGGCAGCATCGTCATGGAACGGAAGGCGGCGTAACCATGAGTAGCGCAAGCACAAGCCTGATCGATCTTCAGATCATGTGGCACCGGCTGATCGCGGTGGTCGAGGAGCAGGCGCAGGTGCTGCTCCGCACCGCCTTCAGCCCGATCGTGCGCGAATGCGGCGATCTCTCTGCCGGCGTGTTCGACCTCAGGGGCCGCATGCTGGCGCAGGCCGTGACGGGCACGCCGGGGCACGTCAACTCGATGGCGGAATCGGTCAAGCACTTCATCGCGCATTTTCCGCTGGAGACGATGGAGGAGGGCGACGCCTACATCACCAACGATCCCTGGATGGGCACCGGCCATCTCAACGACTTCGTCGTCACCACGCCCTGCTTCAAGAACGGCAAGCTGGTCGCGCTGTTCTCCTGCACGAGCCACCTCATGGACATCGGCGGCATCGGCTTCGGCCCTGATGCCACCGACGTCTTCATGGAGGGGCTCTACATCCCCATGCTGAAGCTGATCGACCAGGGCGTCGTCAACAAGACGCTGATGGCGATGATCCGCACCAACACGCGGCTGCCGATCGATACCGAGGGGGACACCTATTCGCTCGCCGGTTGCAACGATGTCGGCTGCGAGCGCCTGGTCGAGATGATGACCGAGTTCGGCATCGACACGCTCGACGAACTCGGCGACTACATCTGCGACCGCTCGCGGGAGGCCGTGCTTTCCGAGATCGCGAAGCTGCCGAAGGGAAGCTGGCGCAACACCATGATCGTCGACGGCTATGACGCGCCGGTGACGCTATCGGCGATGCTGACGATCTCGGAGAACGGCATTCACGTCGATTTCACCGGCACCTCGCCGGCCTCGAAGTTCGGCATCAACGTGCCGCTCTCCTACACCACCGCCTACACGGTGTTCGGCCTCGGCTGCGTCGTCGCCTCGGAGATTCCAAACAATGCCGGCTCGCTCTCGCCGCTGACGGTGTCGGCGCCATCGGGCGCGATCCTCAATGCGCCGAAGCCGGCGCCGGTGGCCTCGCGCCACGTGATCGGCCAGATGCTGCCCGACGTCGTGTTCGGCTGCCTTCGCCATATCATCCCCGAGCGCGTGCCGGCCGAAGGCACCTCATGCCTGTGGAACCTCAACGTGCGCGGACAGACGCGCAGCGGTGCCGGCGGCAATTACGGGTTCTCGATGGCGGTGACCAGCAATGGCGGCACTGGCGCGCGATTTGCCAAGGACGGGCTGTCGGCAACCGCCTATCCGAGCGGGGTGCGCGGCACGCCGGTCGAGATCGCGGAGACGCAGACGCCGCTGATCTTCTGGCGCAAGGAGCTGCGCCCGGATTCCGGCGGCGCGGGTCGCACGCGCGGCGGTCTCGGCCAGATCATCGAGGTCGGCAGCGGTGTCGACGCGCCGTTCGACATTCTGGCGGCGTTCGATCGCATCGATCATCCGCCGCGCGGCCACGATGGCGGCCGTGATGGCGAGGCCGGCTATGTCGGCTTGAAGTCCGGCCAAAAACTGCGCGGCAAGGGCTTTCAGCAGGTGCCGCCGGAAGACCGCCTTGTGGTGCTGACGCCGGGCGGCGCCGGCATCGGCGATCCCCGGGAGCGCGAACGGACCAGCGTGCGGGAGGACGTCGAGAGCGGACTGGTGTCCGCGGACAATGCTGCCACGATCTACGGGCTCGAGGACGTGATGCCGAGGTTGAGCAGCGAGCCGAGGCCATAGGCTCCCACGGTGAATGCCATCGCGCCGAACGCGCCGAACGCGCCGATCGGGGCGACGCGCACGACGATGCGGATGATGCCGAAGAACATCTTTGCCGCCTCCTCGACGGCGTCGACGATCGGCTCGCCGGCCACATCACGCGCTCCCCCATCTGGCAAAGGCGATCGAAGCAGACTACATGCCTGGCCATGGCAAAACGTCCGCTCGAAGATTTCGTCGGCCGCTACCAGCGTCTCTTCGTTCTGACCGGGGCAGGCTGCAGCACCAATTCCGGCATTCCCGATTATCGCGACGACCACGGCAATTGGAAGCGAACCCAGCCGGTCAACTACCAGGCCTTCATGGGTGATACGCGCACGCGGCAGCGATATTGGGCGCGCAGCCTGATCGGCTGGCGGCGGTTCGGCCAGGCCATGCCGAACGACGCGCATCATGCGCTGGCTCGCCTCGAGGCGAATGGGCAGTGCGAGATGCTGCTGACCCAGAACGTCGACCGGTTGCATCAGTCCGCAGGCCACCGCCAGGTGATCGATCTGCACGGCCGGCTCGATCTCGTCCGCTGCATGGGCTGTGGCGAGAAGACACCGCGCGATGCGTTCCAGCGCTCCCTCGCCCGCGCGAATGCGGCCTGGCTCTCGTTCGAGGCCGCGGATGCGCCCGACGGCGATGCCGATCTCGAGCACGACGATTTTTCGTCGTTCAACGTGCCGGCTTGCCAATCCTGCGGTGGCATCCTCAAGCCCGATGTCGTGTTCTTCGGCGAGAGCGTGCCGCGCGAGGTCGTTGCATCCGCGCAAGAACATCTGGAGCAGGCCGACGCCATGCTGATCGTCGGCTCGTCGCTGATGGTCTATTCCGGCTTTCGCTTCGTACAGATGGCAGCGCGCAAAAGCATTCCGATTGCTGCCGTCAACCTCGGACGCACTCGCGCGGACGATCTGTTGACGCTGAAGGTCGAAGAGCGCTGCGAAGCTGCGCTTGCCTTCCTGCTGTGAGGCGAGCACGAACAGTCGTCTGCGTCGGGATGCATTGCACTGAATAGTCAGCGCAGCTGACATTCCACATTCGTGTTCCACGAAATTCCTTGATTGAACTCCGCGCGATCCGGCGTACTCTATGCCCGCGAGCGGGAGCAGCAGCCAATCCAACAGACCAACCTCCTTGAGCGATGGCGCCGAGAGAGATGGAAAGCTGGTACCGACTCATCTGAAGGAGACCAACCGACACCGAACCGGGCTGCAAGCGTCCGTCGCATGGACGTTCGTAAGACGCTGTCAAGAAACACACAATCGGGAGGAACTGCACATGAAGACGTGGTGGTGCTATTCTGGTCTGCCTCTTGTCGTTGGTGCGACACTCACCGTGTCGTCGGCCCTGGCTCAAACCGTGGACACTGCGCGCATCGAGGCTGCCGGCCAGAACGACTGGCTGACCTATCACGGTTCCTACAAGTCCTATCACTACAGCCCGCTGTCGCAGATCAACGCGGGCAATGTCGGCAATCTGAGCGTGGCCTGGATTCACATTCCCGGTCGCTCCACCCGCGGCCTGCAATCGATGCCGGTCGCCGCCGACGGCGTGCTCTACTACACGGGGTCCTACAGCCGGGTGTTCGCGCTCAATGGCGCGACCGGCGAAGTGATCTGGTCCTATTTCCCCGAACTCGACGAGGCGCTGATCGCGCGCCAGACTCATTCGCCGTACAATCGCGGCGTCGCACTCGGCGAGGGGAAGGTCTTCGTCGGCACGATGGACGGCCGCCTGTTCGGGCTGGATGCGAAGACGGGCAAGGTTCTCTGGGAAACCAAGCTGATCGATTCGCAGAAACTCACGGTCGGCTTCACCGGTGCGCCGCTCTATGCGAAGGGCACCGTGATCATCGGCGCGCAGGGCGGAGAGTGGCCGGGCCGCGGTCCGATCTTCGCCGTGGACGCGGCGACGGGCAAAAAGAAGTGGGAGTTCCTCACGGTCGCCGGTACCGATGATGCCATGAAGACCTGGGGCAACGATTCCTGGCGCACCGGCGGCGGCGGCGGCTGGATGCCCGGCACCTACGATTCCGAGACCAACACCGTCCTGTGGGGTACGGCGAATCCGGCCCCGCTCTACGACTGGTCGGGCCCAGACTTCAAGACGCAGGGCGCGCGTCCCGGCGACAATCTCTACACGAGCTCGGTGATCGGCCTCGACATCGATACCGGCAAGCTGAAGTTCTATCATCAGGAGCTGCCGCACGACGCCTGGGACTTCGACAGCGCGGTCGGCGAGTTCGTGATGCTCGAGCGCGACGGCCAGAAATACGTCGTTCATCCGAACAAGGGCGGCTTCGTCTTCGTCTACGACCGCAATCTTGGCCTGAAGAATGTCTGGCCGCTCGTCCAGAATATCAACTTCGTCAAGACGATCGACCCGAAGACGGGCGAGCTGATCGGCCGTCGCGACTTTTCCGTCGGCAAGGTCACCGAACCGCCGCTGTGCCCATATATTGGTGGCGGGATCAGCTGGAACTCCGGCTCGTACGACCCGAAAACGGGTCTCTACTACAAGCTCGGCCAGGAATGGTGCATGACGCTGGACGTCCAGAAGACGACTCCGGTCACCACACCCCAGGCCCAGCTCAACATTGGCGCCGATTTCAAAATGGCGCCTCCTCCGGGCGGCGAGATCTATGGCCATCTCGACGCGCGCGATCCCATCACGGGAGCGAAGAAATGGGAGGTGCGTTATCCCGAGCCGCCGCTCGGCAGCGTGCTGTCGACTGCGGGCAATCTCGTGTTCGTACCTGACTCCCGTGGGATCCTCCACGCCTACGATGCCGAGAACGGGGCGGAGTTGTGGAACCACTCCGACGGCACCGGTCACCAGGGCGGCATCATCAGCTACACCGCGAACGGCAAGCAATACATCGCGGTGACGGCCGGCTTTGGCGGCATGTTGTCGGACGACTACGCGCCGAACTTCGGCGGCGTCTACAAGAGCATGCCGCGCGACGACGGAGCGCTGATCGTCTACAGCCTGAAATAGTCTCGTCGCGAAACGAGCTGCCGGGGAGCGGGGCAAGCCTGCTCCTCGGTCCGTTGAAGTGCCGGTTTAGGAACTGGAGCGAGACGCCTTGAAACCGTTTGTGACCAGAATGGCCGCATTGCCGGTGGCAGTGCTGGTCGCATCATTGTTGGGTGCCGCCGCGATGCAGGCGCAATCTCCCACACCTGCTCCGGATAGCGAGACGTTGGATGTCGAGCAGTTGTTCGCGGGTACTTGCGGCTTTTGTCACTCCGACGGCGGCCGGGCCCCCGGCAGGGGTCCGCAACTGATGAACACGCAGCGAGACGACGATTTCATTCGCAACCGCATCAAGCACGGCAAGCAAGGCGCGATGCCGGCCTTCGACGGCGCTCTGACCGACGCGCAGATCGATCAGATCGTCACGTACATTCGCGCCCTGAAGCCGCGCCAGGGCTGAGCCGCGACGAGCCCGATCCCATCCACACGAGGCCTTCGGAATGAAGATGATCCTCTCGCTCATGATCGGTGCCGCCGTCGCACTATCTCCGCCGGCGCAGGCGCGACCCCTGGAAGCGATCCGCTCCTCCGGCGAGCTCGGGCTGTGCGCCAACCCCAACTCGCTTCCCTTCGCCAGCAAGGCCGGCGATCCGCCCGGATTTCAGGTCGAATTGGGACAGGCACTGGCGCGCGAGCTCGGCGTCTCGCTCAGGCTCGACTGGATCATCACCCAATATCAGATGCGCAGCGCCGCCTGCGATGTCCTTCTCGATGTCATCGCCGACCGTGAGGCGCAAGGCGAGACCCGTCTGCGCATATCGAAGCCGTATTACCGCACGGGCGTTGCGCTGGCCGTGCCATCGTCCAGCGCGCTCACCTCGTTCAAGAGCCTGAACGAGCACACCAAGGTCGGCGTGCAGGTCGGCTCCGTGGCCGCCATGATCATCGGCCAGCGGCGGGTGCCGACCTCGACCTTCGGCTTCGAGAGCGACAGCCTTGACGCCCTGTCGAACAATGAGCTCGACGCTGCCGCGGTCACGCCGACAGCGGCGAGCTATTTCAACCTCACGCATCCCGAGAAGCCGGTTCGGATCCTCGATCGCGACGAGAGCGTGACCAATCTCAACTGGAACGTCGCCGTCGGCATGGTCCGCCCGGACGATGCGTTGCGCGACGCGATCGATGCGGCGATCGACCGCTTGCGAGGCGACGGCACGATCGATCGGATCTATCGTCGCTACGGTATCGTCCTCGATGCACCGAAATAGCCGTGCGTCTCGGCCTCGGAGGCCCGCCGCTCAGCAGGCGCGACATACTCCGATGTCTCGCTGCCGCGGCGGCCATTGGCGCGGCCCCGGCAACCGGCGACGAGAAGCGCAAGATCGGTCTCCAGCTCTATACGGTCCGCGACCTCCTGAAGAGCGACTTCGAAGGCACCCTCCGCAAGGTTGTCCGCCTCGGCTACCGCGAGGTGGAGTTCGCAGATATTATCGGCCCTGACGTCAGGCGCACAAGCGCGCTCTTGCGCAGCCCCGGCCTCGCCGCCCCGTCACTGCATCTCGACTACATCGACCTGCGGGACAAGACCGCATCGTCGTTCGATATAGCTCATTCGCTCGGCAGCCGCTTCGTCGTCTGTCCGTGGTTGGACCCGCCGCAACGGCAGACGATCGACGCTGCGCAGCATCGAGACCAGCATCGCCTTCCTTCGCAGTCGGCACTATTTTTCTCGCCGCACGTGATCGTCCCGGCCATGGCCGGGACGATCTGTTGATTGATGTGACTTAGGCTGCCGCCTTCCGCCGGGCCTGCTCAGCCTTGTACAGTTCGAACTCCTCAGCGATCGCCTTCGCGATCGAAGGGCGCTGCTTGAGGCGCTCGTAATAGGCCTTCAGATTCGGCCATTTCGCCAGCTCGATCGGCGGGGTCGCCATGGTCCAATTGATCACCGTGACGAGATAGGCGTCGGCGACGGTGAAGTGGTCGAGCAGGAACTCGCGGCCCTTCAGGTGATTGTCGACATAATCAAGTCGCGACAGGTTCTTCTCCAGCGCGTAGGCCTTGCTCTCCTGCGGCGACTTGCGATCGAGCACGGGAATGAACAGTCCCTTGTGCAGTTCAGTGCCAATGAAGCAGAGCCATTGATGCAGCCGTGTGCGGTCGATGCCCGGTCCGGTGCCGAGGCTGGATTGCGGAAAGCGGTCCGCGACATACTGCAAGATCGCTGCGTTCTCCGTCAGCACCACGCCTTCGTCGGTGCGCAATGTCGGCACCAGGCCGATCGGGTTCACGGCGCGGAAGTCGGAGCCGTCCTTCAGCACGGTCTTGGTCGGTGAATCGACCTCGAGATAGTTCGCCTCGGCGCCGGCTTCGTACAGCGCGACGCGGGTCGCCATCGAGCAGGCGAGCGGCGAGAAATAAAGATCCATGGGGTGCCTCCTTGGGGCGTGGTATCTTTTGACCTTGCGTCGCAACCCGGCCGGATTGATTTTTGTACTGTTCTGCATAATATAAATGCGGTCAAGGATTATTTTGCGAAATGGTACAAAAATCAAAAAGACCGCCTGTCGCGGCATCCGAGGCGCCGAAGCGCCGCGGCCGGCCGCGCGCCTATGAGCCCGACATCGCGCTCGGCAAGGCGCTCGACCTGTTCCGCACCCAGGGATTTGCCGCAACCTCGCTCGACGATCTCAGTGAGGCGACCGGCATGAACCGGCCGAGCCTCTACGGCGCCTTCGGCGACAAGCGCGAGCTCTACATCAAGAGTTATAGGCGCTACCGCGAAGAGGCGCGCGCGGCGATGGTCGAGATCTTTCGTGCGGAGCTGCCGCTGCGCGAACGGCTGGAGCGCATCTTCGCCTCTGCGCTCGCCATCTATCTCTCCGGCGAAACCGGTCCGCGCGGCTGCTTCACGGTGGTGACCGCGGCCTCCGAAGCCGTGGCCGATCCCGACATTCGCGCCATGGTGCTGGATGGCCTGTCCGAGCTCGACAAGGCCTTCGCCAATTGCTTCCGCCGCGCCAAGGACAAGGGCGAGCTGCCCGACAGCGCCGATCCGGTCGTGCTGGCGCAGCTCGCCTCGGCCACCATCCACACCATCGCCATCCGTTCCCGCGCCCGCGTCCCGCGCAAGGAGCTCGATGCGATCGTGAAGGGCGCGATCGATGTGATGGTTGGGGCGAAAGGCTAACTCCATCCTCCCGGACAAGCGAGCAGTTTCCCCGGCGTCGTCCCGGCGAAGCCATGACCAGGGACCGTGTTGTTGAAAGAAGCGACTCGCCGCGTTCGTGTCCGTGATGGATTCCGCAGTATGAGAGGGTGAACGGGGAAGGGCTCTACAGGCCGTGCCTCGCTCTCCAGCACAATATCCCGTCACGGTCGAGGACGCCTATATCGTGGTCGATCTCTGAACCGGGCTGCGGCGGTTCTGGCGTTCACGACGTCCGGCGCGTATACTTTCAGGGTACCTGGAAGTCTCACGGATGCTGATTTTCCTACGCAGTCTGTCTCTCTCATTGGTCCTGGTGACGCTCTGTCTGGGCGGGCGAACGGCCCATGCCCAGGCTGCCCCGGTGCCCTACATGAACTCGGGCTGGCTGATGGGCTGGGGTGACAATCCGAGTTTCGAGGCGAGCGATCCGCAGTCCAAGTTTCCTAGAGGCTGGTTTCTCAGCAGCTCGCGCGGCAGCACGTCGTGGAGCATGGATGGCTTTGATCAGGCGAGGGCGTTCGGCAATTACGGCTCGCTTTCGTCCGAGGGCGTAAGGTTCGGCTACAACTTCGCGAATGCACCGGTTACGATCTATACCGGCTTCGACAGCTTGAAATACAATCTTGGCGCCGGTGGTCCGCTCGCGCCCTTCGATTCCACCTCGGGGACGCTGCCTGGCGGCTATCGTGCGAATGCGGGGATCGAATTCCGCCCGACGTCGAATCTCAGCCTGTCGTTCGGCGCGAGCTTCACCCAGCAGTCGTCCGGATTGGTCGACAGCGACATCAATTCGCCACTGCCGCCCGGCGCATCGCCGCTGGCTTTCGGCGCGCGCCGCTAACGCGAGCGCGCCGGGTCGGCCGACGCTTCAATACCCACGCGTCCGGTCCACCACATTCTCCAGCGCGACGCCGGCCTCGAAACGCGCGATCTGCTCCGCGACGTAGGCCGAGATTGCGTCCGCATCGGTATCGGCCGCATTGTGCGGCGTCACCATCACCTTCGGATGGCTCCAGAGGCGGCTCGCCGCCGGCAGCGGCTCCTCGACGAACACGTCGAGCGAGGCGGCGCCGAGCGTGCGGTCGTCGACACAGGCCAGAATATCGTCCTCGTTCTGCAGGCCGCCGCGCCCGGCATTGATCAGGACCGGCGCGCCGAGCGGGCTGTTGCGGTTGAGCTTGGTAAAGACCTCGCGGTTGAGGATGCCATGCGTCTGTGGCGTCAGCGGCAACAGGCAGACCAGAATGTCGGTCGCGCGCAGGAACGCGTCCATCTGGCCTCCACCGTGAAAGGACTCCACGCCATCGACGTTCCGCGGACTGCGGCTCCAGCCGACCACGCGGAAGCCGAGCCGGCGCAGCACGTCGGCAGCATCCGTCCCCAACGTGCCGAGCCCCATGATCCCGACCGTGATCGCGCTCGACGGCCACTGATATTTCGGCTCCCAGAGTTTCTCGCGCTGCGACTGCCGCAGGTAAGGCTCCTGCCGGTGATGCATCAGCACATGCAGCACGACATATTCGGTCATGCGTCCGGTGAGATCGGGCACCGCGACGCGGACCAGCGGCACGTCCGGCAGGCTCTTGTCCGCTATCAGCGCGTCGACACCGGCGCCGAGATTGAAGATCGCGCGCAGGTTCGGAAAGGCCTTGAGCTCGCCTGGAACCGGCTTCCACACCGCGGCATAGTGCACCTCGACCGGATCGACCTCGCCATTGGGCAACAGCACGACCGGACGGCCGCCGCAGACCGCCTCAAAGCGGGCTTTCCAGCGCTCCGGCAACCAATTCTGCGAGCTGTTGTTGATCAGGAGTGCCAGTGCGCCTTTGGTCATTCGAAATGTCTCATAGAGTTCCCGTTAACGGCTCTCCTTGGCACGAACTCGCGGACATTTCTCGCAAAAAATTTCCGCAATTGGTGTCGGGGCGAGGCATAGTGCATCGTCTTCAAGATGACAAAACAGGACGCGCCCATGCTCTATGCCATCCTTTGTTACCACGACGAGGACTTTGTCGGCTCCTGGAGCAAGGAGCAGGACGAGGCCGTGATGAAGAAGCTCGCCGTGGTGCAGGACAAGCTCACCAAGCAGAAGCGGCTCGGTCCCGTCGCGCGGCTCCTGCCGACCACGGCGGCCGCGACCCTGCGGAAGGAGGATCCGCCGCTGGTGCTGGACGGTCCCTATGCCGAGACCAAGGAGCAGCTGCTCGGCTTCTACATCGTCGATTGCAAGAATCTCGACGACGCGCTCGACGTGGCGCGCGAGCTGGGCGCAGCCAATCCCGGCGGCGCCTATGAGGTGCGTCCCGTCGGCGTGTTCAGGCCGGGAGGGAGTTTGACGTGAGCGAGACCGACGCGGTCTGGATCGAGACCGCGCTGACCTCGGCGCGGCCCCAGGCGGTGGGCGCGCTGCTGCGCTATTTCCGCGACCTCGATACCGCGGAAGAAGCGTTCCAGAACGCGTGCCTGCGCGCGCTGAAGACCTGGCCGCAGAACGGACCGCCGCGCGATCCCGCGGCCTGGCTGATCATGGTCGGCCGCAATGTCGCGATCGACGAGGTTCGCCGCGCGCGCAAGCAGGAGCCGCTGCCGGAGGACGATCAGGCGATCTCCGATCTCGGCGATGCCGAGGGTGCGCTTGCCGAGCGGCTCGACGGCTCGCATTATCGCGACGACATCTTGCGGCTGATGTTCATCTGCTGCCATCCGGACCTGCCGGCGACGCAGCAGATCGCGCTCGCGCTGCGTATCGTCTCCGGCCTCACCGTGAAGCAGATCGCGCGCGCCTTCCTGGTCTCGGAAGCCGCGATGGAGCAGCGCATCACGCGCGCCAAGGCGAAGATCGCGGATGCCGGTGTGCCGTTCGAGGCGCCCGGCGCGGTCGAGCGCGCCGAGCGGCTCGCCGGCGTTGCCGCGATGATCTACCTGATCTTCAACGAAGGCTATTCGGCGAGCGGCGACACCGCCGAGATCCGCAAGCCGTTATGTGAGGAGGCGATCCGGCTGGCACGGCTGCTGTTGCGGCTGTTTCCAGGTGAGCCGGAGATCATGGGGCTGGCCGCGCTATTGCTGTTGCAGCATGCACGCAGCGCTGCGCGCTTTGCAGCCGACGGCTCGCTGATCCTGCTCGAGGATCAGGATCGCTCGCTGTGGAGCGGCACCATGATCGCAGAGGGGCTCGCGTTGATCGACAAGGCAATGCGCCATCGTAGTAGCGGGCCCTATCAGATCCAGGCGGCGATCGCGGCGCTGCACGCCCGTGCGACGATGCCCGAGGAGACCGACTGGGCGCAGATCGATCTGCTCTATGGCGCACTCGAGCTCGTGCAGCCCTCTCCGGTGGTGACACTCAACCGCGCGGTCGCGGTTTCCAAGGTGCGAGGGCCGGAAGCGGCGCTTGCTCTGATCGAGCCGCTCGCGCCGAAGCTTGCCAACTATTTCCACTTCTACGGCGTGCGCGGCGCCTTTCTGATGCAGCTCGGCCGCAACGACGAAGCCCGCATCGCCTTCGATCGTGCGATTGCGCTCGCCAACACCTCGGCCGAGGCGGCCCACATCCGCATGCATCTCGATCGCCTGATCAGGGACAGCCAGCCGAAGGCGCCCAAGGAGGGGGCGAAGGCGAAATAGGGCCAAGCTCCCACTACCTGTGATGCGCAGCGTGCCGAAAAAATCGTCGGCGTCTGTCGGTCCCGCGATGCCTCCTTCGTCCTTAGGCCAATCGAAGGGAGCCAGTCATGCTGAAAGCCGTTGCCATCATCGCCATTGTGCTTGCCGCCGGGATCGCCGGCATTCTCGTCTTCGCGGCTACCAAACCGGACACGTTTCGCGTGGAACGCGCGCTCGCCGTCAAGGCGCCGGCCGATGCCATCTACCCCTTCATCGCCGATTTCCGCCGTTGGACGAGCTGGTCGCCCTACGAAGGGCGCGATCCCGACATGAAGCGTAGCTTCGGCGGCACCACGCAGGGCAAGGGCGCGACCTATGCCTGGGACGGGAACAAGGACATCGGCGCCGGACGCATGGAAATTCTCGAAGCGAACATGCCATCGAAACTTCGTATCAAGCTCGATTTCGAGCGGCCGTTCGAAGGTCACAACATCGCCGAGTTCACGTTTGTGCCGCAAGGCGGTGCAACACTGGTCACATGGGCGATGTACGGTCCGGCCCCGTTCCTGTCCAAGCTGATGCAGGTGTTCGTCAACATGGACAACATGATCGGCAAGGATTTCGAGACCGGCCTCGCCAATCTGAAGAAGCTCACCGAGAAGTAGAAACCTCAACCTCAAGGAGAGAAGCATGCTCAACCCATACCTGTTCTACCAGGACAAGTGCGAAGCCGCGTTCAACTATTATGCGCGCGCGCTCGGTGGAAAGGTCGAGGCGATGCTGCGCGCCTCCGATGCCCCGCCGGATATGCCGGCTGCACCCGGCCGCGAAAAGACCATCATGCACGCGCGCATGTCGCTTCCCGATGGCAGCGTCCTGATGGCCTCCGACGCGCCGCCGGAGCATTCGCAGAAGCCGCAGGGCTTCGCGATCTCGCTGACGATCACCAACGTCGCCGATGCCGAACGCAAGTTCAACGCGCTCGCCGATGGCGGCACCGTCACCATGCCCTTCAGCAAGACGTTCTGGGCCAAGGGCTTTGGCATGTGCGTCGACCAGTTCGGCATCCCCTGGATGGTGAACTGCCCGGCCGAAGGGATGTAAGCGGCTAGCTACAGCGCGGATAGATGGCAGCGAGTTCGCGGCCCTTCAACAGCAAGAGCCGCGAGCTCAATCCGCCGCGGCTTCGGATCCAGTCGCGCACTGGCGCCGGGTAGGCGGCGAGCACGGCTTCGGAGGCCTCCGGCTCGGCATAGAAGCGGCCGCGCCGGTCGACCGAGCGGGCGGCGTGAAAGCCGAATACCGCGCGCCTGGTGACGCAGATGCGCTCGCCCGGCACGAGACTCAGCACCAGCGTGCAGGCGGACAGGCAGGGCCCGTCGATGACCACGCGCTCACCGGACTCGCGCACTCTTTCGAACAGTTCGAGGAATGGCCCGACCTGGCCGCCCGGAGACTGGATGATACGGATCTCGGCAAGGGCGGGTGTGGCAGCGAGAAGCGCGGCCGCTAGCATCGCGGATTCAACGAAAGCAGCGCGTCGCATAGCACTCTCCACACGTTCGATATCGCACGGTGGGCGAAGGCGCGTCAGCGCCGTGCCCACCACCAGGAACCGCAAACCTGGAGAGATGGTGGGCAAACTTCGCCCACCCTGCAGCGCTTGCGCTTACCCATTCCGCCGCTGCCCGCGCAGCGTTGGCAGGCCGATGCCTGCTGCATCGAAGCCGCCATCGACGGCCAAAATTTGGCCGGTGATGTAGCTCGATCGATCCGAGCACAGGAAAAAGATTGCCTCCGCGAGTTCCTCTTCCAGGCCATAGCGGTTGAGCGGAATGGCATCGTGATAGTCGGCGCGGATCTCCGGCGTGTGCACCTCTTTGGCCATCGCGGTATCGACCGGTCCGGGCGCGACGGCGTTGACGCGGATGTTGAGTCCGGCCAGCTCGACCGCGAGTTGCTTCGTCAAATGCGCGAGCCCCGCCTTGCTGGTTCCGTAGGCCGAGCGCAGCGTCGAGGCGCGCACCGCCGAAATCGAAGTGATGTTGACGATGGCGCCGCCGCCGGCTTCGCGCATCAAGGGCACCGCGGCCTTGGTGCTGATGAACGGGCCGGTGAGGTTGACCTCGAGCACACGGGTCCAGTCCCCATCCGATGTCTCCATCAGCGGCGCGAACACTGCAATGCCGGCATTGTTGACGAGCGCATCGAGCCGGCCGAAACGCTGTTCGACCGTCTTCATCGCCGCACCGACCGCCGCGCTGTCGGAGATATCGCAAGTCAGCGCCAGCGTCTCCTCGCCCCGGCCGATCGCGGCGACAGCATGCGCCAGCAATTCGCCCTCGATGTCGAGCAGCGCCACGTGCCAGCCCTCTGCGAGGAATTTCTTGGCTGTCGCAAGCCCGATGCCGCGCGCGGCTCCGGTGACGAGGGCAACTTTTGGCGGGCTCGAAGTCATCTGCTACTCTGTCCTGTGTCCGAAACACCGGCCGCCAAGGGGCATGGCCGCTTCGCGTCTTTTACTGTGCCTTGGTCCCGGCGAGAAAGGCCTCCGCATGCAGCCCTCCGATCCATCCGCGCTGGAAGAGTGGCGGCCGGGCGTCAAGACCCGCATGCTGGTTTCGGCCCGTACCGGCGCCACCGCGCTCTGCATCTTCGAGCAGTGGGTTGCCCCCGGCGCCGGTGCGCCGACGCACAGCCATCTCGTCGAGGAGGTGCTGACGGTGCGGGAGGGCGAGGCCGAGATCTGGCTCGAGGAAACGCGCGCAAGGGTCAGCGCTGGCCAGTCGGTGCTGGTGCCCGCGGGGCGCAAGCACGGGTTCCGCAACCTGGGAACAGTGACCCTGCACGTCCATGCCGTGCTGGCCGCACCGATCTTCGAGGCGCTGCCTGACGGCGCGAGCGAGATGACGCGGCGCTGGGATCGCTAATGTCGGGCGCGGCCTGGCTCGCTCGTCTTCCATGAAACATCGGGAGTATGACGATGCCCGCCGATCGCGAGAGCCTCATCAAGGATCTGTTTTCCGCCTATCTCGCCAATGACCGACATCGCGTGGCCAACGCGCTCGCCGACAGCTTCCGCTTCACCAGTCCCTTCGACGACAATCTCGACAAGCAGGCTTACTTCGACCGCTGCTGGAGGGACACCGGGTGGATCGCGCGCCACGACATCGAGCGCATCTTCGTCCAGGGCGACGAGGCCTTCGTCACCTACCGCTGTTTGGCAACAGATGGCAAGAGCTTCCGCAACACGGAGTTCGTGACCTTCGCGGGCGACCGGATCGCCCGGATTGACGTCTATTTTGGCGCGACCTATCAAAACGGCGCTTTCCTGCGGCAGCAGGCCTAGCCCGCCAAGCTCTTACCTGCAGAATAATTTCCACCGGCGTGTCGGGACCGCAGAATGCGGTTCGTCTTATCTAGGAGCGCCAGTGACTGAGCCCTCTAAAGAAGAACGGAAGTCCCCCATGCGATTCATGATGCTGATGATCCCGCTCGGCTACGAGACCGCGCCGAAGGACGTGCAACTCGATCCCGAGCGCGTCGCCGCCATGATGCGCTACAACGAAGCGCTCAGGGACGCCGGCGTTCTGATCACGCTCGACGGTTTGCATCCGCCCTCGACGGGCGCCCGCGTCTCGTTTGCGACCGGCGAGCCGATCGTGACCGACGGCCCCTTCGCCGAGTCCAAGGAAGTCTTGGGCGGTTACTGGATGATCGAGGTCAATTCGCGTGAGGAAGCGATCGCCTGGGCGAAGAGGTGCCCGGCATCGCCCAACGAAATCATCGAAATCCGACAGGTGCAGGAGATGGCCGACTTCTCGCCTGAAGTACAGGAGGCGGCGGCCGGCTTTGACAGCCTGAAAAAGTAGCCGGGACGGCCGCGGCCGATGTCGCGGCTTCGTCAATCCATCGTCCATCAAAAAGAGGAGAAACGACCGATGAGCAACGACACCTATCTCGCCGTCTTCCTCGGCAGCAAGGAGAGCGCGAAGATGGCTGCCTGGAATGCGCTGCCGGAAGCCGAACGCAAGGCGAAGGGGAAGGAAGGCATGGCGGCGTGGCACGCCTGGGTCGAAAAGCACCAGGGCGCGATCCAGGCCATGGGCGGCCCGCTCGGCAAGACCAAGAAGGTCGATGCCAGGGGCGTCGCCGACATCGCCAACGAGATGGGCGCCTTCACCGTGGTTCGCGCCGCCTCGCACGAGGCCGCGGCAAGGATGTTCGAGAACCATCCGCACTTTGCGATCTTCCCGGGCGAGCGGGTCGAGATCATGCCGGTGCTGCCGATCCCGGGCGGCTAGTCTCGTTCCGGGGAAATACGGGCTGGTCAAATCCCTGCCCGCGCTAGTGACCTTCGCGCCCAGCTCATGTAAAAGTCGTTCACATGAGCTGGCGCAAGGAGCAGCGCCGCGCTGAGCGCGGCTATCACCACGGCAATCTGAAGGAGGCGTTGCTCCAGGCGGCGCTGGGGCTGATCGCCGAGAAGGGCGCGGCCGGCTTCACCTTTGCAGATGCAGCGCGGATGGCCGGCGTCAGCCCGGCCGCACCCTACCGGCATTTTCGCGACCGCGACGAGCTGCTTTCCTCGATTGCCCAGCGCGGCTTCGAACAGTTCGAGGCGCGCCTGACCGCGGCCTGGGACGATGGCCGCCCGGACACCGTCACGGCGTTCGAGCGCGTCGGGAAAACCTATCTCGCCTTCGCGCGAGAAGAGCCCGCTTTCTATTCCGCGATGTTCGAATCCGGCCTGCCGGTCGACGCCAATCCGGCGCTGATGGCGGCGGGCGAGCGCGCTTTTGGCGTCATTCGCGCCGCCGCCGAGCGCCTCGCGGCGTTGACGCCGCCGGGCACGCCGCGGCCGCCGGCGATGATGATGGCGCTCCACATCTGGTCGATGTCGCACGGCGTGGCCTCGCTGTTCTCCCGTGGCGATGCCGCGCGGCGCAAGCTGCCGATGTCGCCGGACGAACTGCTCGAGGCCGAAGTGCTGATCTATCTGCGCGGCCTCGGCTTCCCGATCGACCGCCGTCCGACGGCGAAAACCGCCGAGCCGCCGCCGGTGCCACCGGAGGCCTCCTCCGGTTCCGGCGGCTCGTCTGGTGGCCCCTGGGGCAGGCCGAAATAAAGTTACGCAAATAAATTGGCCGGCCTGTCCGGCGGCCGGCTTGACAAAACCGCGGGATCGGCTAGCTATGTAAATGTTATTTACATTCACAACGGCGTGACTTGCCGTGATGGAGATGGGAAATGGCCTACACCGCTGATGTCAATCGATGGCGCGGCCCCTCGGACGACCCCTACTACCGCCCCCACATGCTCGATACGCCCTGGCATCCCGGCTGGATCGCCGTGACCGTCCTCGGCTTCATCATCTGGTGGCCGATCGGGCTTGCCCTTCTCTTTTTCACACTCGGGAGCAGACGAATGATGTGCTGGAGCGGCCACGATCGCGATCGCTGGCAGAACAAGATGGAAAGGATGCAGTACAAGATGGACCGCATGCGCGACCGCATGGAGCGCCGCGGCTTCGGCTTTGGCTTCGGCCCGCCGTCCTCCGGCAACCGCGCCTTCGACGAGTATCGCGCCGAGACGCTTCAGAGGCTCGAGGAAGAGCAGCGCGAGTTCAAGGATTTCCTGACGCGGCTTCGTCATGCCAAGGACAAGGAAGAGTTCGACCAGTTCATGGCGCAGCACAAGAGCCGTCCGTCGCCGCCGAACGAGCCGCCGCCGCAGGGCTGATCTGAGCATGATCCGGAAAAGTGGGCCCCGGTTTTCCGACAAGATCATGCTCAACTGAAAGTCATCTACCTCAGGCCTTCAGGCGCATGCCCCCAAAGTCCTGATGGCCTCCCGAGCCGCCCGCCTGCGCACCCGCAAGCGGGCGGTTTGCTATGCGAGCCTGCTGGCAGCTCGTTGCGGACATCCTATACTCATCGATCGAAACCACGCGGGCATTAGGACCGGAGGCGGCGATGGCGGAAGCTGCGATCGTATCGAGCGGCAGTTTCTGGCGGACGATCCGTGACGAGGCCCAACGCGCCGCCACGGCCGGTTGGCGATTTCGCCAAGATCGGCGCCGCGTCGGTTGTTACCTGTGATGTACCGGACGGCTGTACCGCGGTCGGCAATCCCGCGCGGTTGACCAACTCCCCGGAGCAAGCCGCCTGATCGTCGCCCCGATCGGGGCTATCTCGCGCGCCCCGAAGACGCAGCCGCGCGCGCCGCGAGCTCCTCGGCCATGCCTTCCGCCGCGCCGGGCCCGGCGTGCACGTGGACCTCCTTCGCAACGATCGGCTCGCCGCATTCGGAGCAGACCAGCACCGGATCGAACATCTTGCCGCAGCTCTTGTGCTCGTGAAGCATGGGGCGGCCGCGCTCATCGACCATGTGAGTGTCACCCCAATGCACGATCGCCATCACCACCGGATAGAGATCCAGTCCCTTCTGGGTGAGGATATACTCATGGCGCGTCGGGCTCTCCTGATAGGGCGAGCGCCTGAGCACGCCGAACCGGACGAGCTTCTTCAGGCGATCGGCGAGGATGTGCCGGGTGACCCCGAGCCGGGACTGAAACTCCTCGAACCGGCGTACGCGCAAGAAGCAGTCGCGCAGGATCAGCAGACTCCAGCGGTCGCCGATTACGGCCACCGTCCTGGCGACCGAGCACTGTTCCTGCTCAAGCGAATCCCATCGCATTCGTCCGGCCCCGAAACGGCTGAATTCCCAACGCCTTCGTGGGACGACAATACAAAATTCCAAAATGGAATGAAAGCGCCTGACGAGGCGACCACTTGCCATATCTAGGCGTAAGCCGCGAACTTTTATATAGTTCTATTTTAGAACTAGAGCACGTCAGTGGCGACTTGGGCTCCAAACTCTGCGGGAGGATGCGATGAAGACGGCGATCGTGATCGGTGTGGGCCCGGACCGCGGGCTCGGGGCCCAGCTGTGCAAGCGGTTTGCTGCGGACGGGCTCAAGGTGATCGTAGCGGGGCGGACCTCTTCCGCGCTCGAGGCAGTTGTGAACGACGTTGAAAAATCGGGAGGACAGGCCGTTCCCTTTGTCGCCGATGCAACCAAGGAGAGCGACGTTGCCGCGCTGTTCGATGCGGCCGGCAGCGAGGTCGATCTTGCGATCTACAACGCTGGCAACAACACGCCCGGCAGGATCATCGAGATGGAGGCCGACTATTTCGAGAACGCCTGGCGCGTCGTCTGCTTCGGCGGCTTCCTGTTCGGCCGCGAGGCGGTGCGCCGCATGGCGCCGAACAAGACCGGCACGCTGCTCTTCACCGGCGCCAGCGCCTCGCTGCGCGGGCGCTCCGGCTTTGGCGCTTTCAATTCCGCCAAGGCCGGCTTGCGCACGCTCGCGCAGGCGATGGCCAAGGAATATGCGCCTGACGGCATCCACGTCGGTCATGTCGTGGTCGACGGTGCGATCGCCGGCGACAAAATCATGAACCGCTTTCCCGATGCTGCGAGCCGGCAGGACAGCCTGATCAGCATCGAGGGCATCGTCGATGGCTTCGCCTTCCTCTACCACCAGCCCGAACGCGCCTGGTCGTTCGAGCTCGACGTGCGGACGTCGAAGGAGAAGTGGTGAGGCCTTGTCCCTTGCCTCGCCAGTCAGGCGGCAGCATTGTTCTTGATGGCTCCGATGATCGCGGTGAGAATCGCACCGCCGGCACCACCTGCGACGACTTGTGACACGACGCCACCAACGCTCAATTTTGCAGATTGTGCTGCGGCCAGGTTTTGTTGCCAAAGAAGGGTGGGTTACGCCTTCGGCTAACCCACCCTGCAGGGCTCTCAATACCCGGCGGCCAGCCCCGTATTGCGGCGAGGATCGTTGGCGCCATAGTAACGGTTGTTGCCGACCGGCTTGCCGTTCAGCGATGGCGCACCAACGATGATGACCGCCAGATGGTTGGCCGGCTGCGGTGGGCCGAACTTGTGGCCCATGCCCTCCAAAATCTTCTGCGTGTCCGGCGACAGCGCAAATCTCTCGACGTTGGTGAGGTCCGGCAGCCATTGCTGGTGGATGCGCGGCATGTCGACGGCTTCCTGCGCGTTCATGTCGTAATCGATCGCGTTGATCATGGTCTGCAAGACGGCCGTGATGATGCGGCTGCCGCCGGGCGTGCCCACCACCATGACGGTCTTGCCGTCTTTGGTGACAATGGTCGGGCTCATCGAGGACAGCGGCCGCTTGCCGGGAGCGATGGAATTGGTCTCGCCCTGCACCAGGCCATATAGGTTCGGCACGCCGACCTTGGCGGTGAAGTCGTCCATTTCATCGTTCAGCAGGATGCCGGTCTTGGCCGCCGTCACCTTGGCGCCGAACCAGTCGTTCAGCGTGTACGTCACCGAGACCGCGTTGCCGTCCTTGTCCGCGATTGAATAGTGCGTGGTGTTGCTGCCCTCATGCGGCGCGACGCCCGGCTTGATGTCCTTGGAGACGCCAGCCTTGTTCGGATCGATCACGGCGCGAATCCTGGTCGCGTAGTTCTTGTCGAGCAGACGGTCGAGCGGGTTCTTCACGAAGTCCGGATCGCCGAGGTAGCTGTTGCGATCCACGTAAGCGTGGCGCATGGCTTCGATCTGGACGTGCACAGCCTGCGCGGAGTGGTAGCCCAGCTCCTTCAGCGGATAGCCCTCCAGGATATTTAGGATCTCGCAGATGACGACGCCGCCCGAACTCGGCGGCGGCGCGGAGATCACGTGGTAGCCGCGATAGTCGCATTCGACGGGCGCGAGCTCGCGCGTCTTGTAGTTGTCGAGGTCGTCCTGCGTCAGCATGCCTTTGCCCGACTGGCTCGAGGCCACGATGGCGCCGCCGACCCAGCCCTTGTAGAAGCCGTCGGTGCCTTTGCTGCTGATCTCCCGCAGGGTCTTGGCGAGCTCCGACTGCACCAGCTTCTCACCCACCTGGAATGGCTGACCGTTGTTGAGGAAGATTGCGCTGGAGACAGGATCGTCCTGAAAATCCTTGGTGGCTGTACGCAATAAGTCGATATCGCCCTGCTCAAGCACAAAACCCTGCTCGGCGATCTGGATCGCTGGGGCGAGCAGATCGGCGCGCTTCATGGTGCCGTACTTTTCGCGCGCATATTCCATGCCCGAGACTGATCCGGGAACGCCCACGGCCAGGTGTCCCTTGGTCGAGATGCCCTTGATGACGTTGCCGTCCTTGTCGAGATACATGTTGGCAGTCGCGCCCTTGGGCGCCGTCTCGCGGAAATCGAGGAAGGTCTTGCGGCCGTCGGCGAGATTGATCGTCATGAAGCCGCCGCCGCCGAGATTGCCGGCTGCCGGATAGACCACTGCCAATGCGTAGCCGACAGCGACTGCCGCATCGACGGCATTGCCGCCGCGCTTGAGCACGTCCACGCCCACTTGTGTCGCCAGATGCTGCGCGGACACCACCATGCCGTTTTCCGCGGTGACCGGCGCGACCGACGCCGCGCGCGCCGGGCCGAACGTCGTGAGGCTGATTGATACGATCGCGGTGGCGATCCACCGCATCTTTCGTCCTGGATTTTGCAAGGGGAACTCCTTGGGGAGGGCCGGCGATCCCGGCACATGTTGTTGTCCGCCAAGAGAGCCTAGCAGGGCGGAGGCGCGCGCACCATCGACCTTGAAATTCAACGAGCGATCCGGGAGCGTAACGCCGCGAGGCTACTTGGTCTCGCTTGGAAATTCGCTTGGCGTCACCCAAAAGCCGAAGCCGCAGAGATCGAAGGGCCTGCGCCACTTGTCGATATCGGCCCCCGGCAGCCGATAATTCGCCTCGCCGGCCACGATCGTAAATCCCGATTTGGATTCGCTCACGTCGAGCAGGCGGGACTCGAATTCCTGCCATCGCTTGCCATAGACTCGCTCATCGTTTTTGCCGTAGCCGAGATAGCTCTGGTAGAAATTGGCCGCCGAGTTTTCGGCCGGCGGGACGTATTCGCCGGCGAGATTGATGTTGTTCTTTCCGGCGGCGCGCGTGAGGCGCGCCTTGCCATCCGTCTTCGCTTGTGCCGGGTGCTTGATGAGCAGGGGGAATCCGCGGCCACACGCGAGCTCGAACACGATCTTGCCGTCCACGACATAGGCGAGGATGTGCCCGTCATTTCTCTCCAGCGTCCGGCCTGCGCGGTCGGGGCCGCCGTGACGCATGCGACGACGATGGCGGCAGCCAGTTGCGCGGTCCTCATCTCTCCTCGGAGCAATATTCAATTCGGCTCGGCCACGAGCGGTTTGAGCGCGTTGGGATCGAGCCCGGACAACGATAGGTTGGGCGGTGTGACGCTGTTTGGTGCGCCGTGCGGGCGAATGGTTCAGCGAAGGGGCGTTACGAGCACAATGAAGCAATCCGGAATTCATTGCCGGCAAGGTGCATCAGTTGTTGGCGGTGCAAGGGGCTGTCACCGATCGGGGGGTTCCTGTGTGCCCCTCCCTGGCCTCACGGGGAGGGGATGCAGTTCCGTTCGGCCGTCAGGGCAATTCGTCCCCCGGCGAAGCCGGCAAACCCCTGGCCCGCCTGCCTTTCCGGCCGCCAAATTCGGCTGCGGTAACCCAGCATTAACCATCGTTGGCGTCTGGTAAAAGGCGGAAAGTCGCGCTCGAGGCCCTTAGTTTTGACATCTTGGCAGGGAAAGCAGACGGCCGGCTTCGGACAGGCCGCTGCAATCCAAAAAGACAAGGCTTTGCGCAGGCTTGGCAGGTGCGCGCGACCCGCGCGGCTTTGGGGAACCGGCGGCCATTTTGCGCGCCGGGGACATGGAACGATCGCCTTGAGAGGATACCGCTTATGAATCCGGCCGACGTCGCTCAGTCAGCACTTCCGGTTGCTGCGTCCGCCGACGTGTCGCTGATCGCGCTGTTCTGGCAGGCTCACTGGATCGTGAAGGCGGTCATGCTCGGGCTGTTGTCCTGCTCGGTCTGGGTCTGGGCGATCGCGATCGACAAGATCTTTCTTTACGCGCGCACCCGTCGCTCGATGGATCGTTTCGAGCAGGCGTTCTGGTCCGGCGAATCGATCGAGGAGCTCTATCGCACGCTCTCGACCAAGCCGACCCATTCGATGGCGGCCTGCTTCGTCGCGGCGATGCGCGAATGGAAGCGCTCCTTTGAAAGCCATGCGCGCTCGGTCGCCGGCCTTCAGATGCGCATCGAAAAGGTGATGAACGTCTCGATCGCCCGAGAGGTCGAACGGCTGGAGCGCCGCCTGCTGGTGCTCGCGACCGTCGGCTCCGCCGGCCCCTTCGTCGGCCTGTTCGGCACCGTCTGGGGCATCATGTCGAGCTTCCAGTCGATCGCAGCGTCGAAAAATACCTCGCTGGCGGTGGTGGCCCCCGGCATCGCGGAGGCGCTGTTTGCGACCGCAATCGGCCTTATCGCCGCCATTCCTGCCACTATTTTCTACAATAAGTTCACCTCCGAGGTGAACCGGCAGGCCCAGCGGCTCGAGGGCTTCGCGGATGAATTTTCAGCCATCCTGTCCCGTCAGATCGACGAGCGGGGCTAACGGACGGTGATAGTTGTGAAGACGACCGTGGGCTTTAGATCATGGCCATGAACGTAGCCAGTTCGTCCGGTGGCGGCGGCCGCCGCAGCCGGCGCAAATCGGTCATGGCCGAAATCAACGTCACGCCGATGGTCGACGTTATGCTGGTGCTGCTGATCATCTTCATGGTCGCGGCGCCGCTCATGACGTCGAATATCGACATCGATCTGCCGATCGCCGACGGCGGCAAGTCGATCTCCTCGAATGCGCCGCCCTTGACGCTATCGGTGAAGCGGACGACCGGCGGCTGCAATTCGAACGTGGAATTGTATCTCGGCGACAGCCCGATCTCGGCAACCGATCTTCAGTCCAAGATCGAGGCGATCAAGGACACGCGGTCCGACGCCGACCGGGTCGTCTATCTCCGCGGTGACAAGGATGTCTGCTACACCGACATGATGAAGCTGCTGGGGCAGGTGCGGGCCGCCGGCTTCAAGGCCAATATCGTGATTATCCCGGAGCAGGGATGAAGGTCAAAGTCGACAAGACTGTTGTTGCGTCGATTGTCCTCCACGTCCTCGTGATCGGCTGGGGGCTGATCTCCTTTAGCTCGCGCGCGCTCGAGATCCCAGAGGAATCCGTTATTCCGGTCGATATCTCGCTGGATCAGCCCGCCAAGGCAACCGCCGGTATCCAGACCGCTGAGAAAGACAAGCAGAAGCCCAAGGTCGACAAGGTCGCCGACACAACCACGCCGCCCGAGGAATCCCAAGGCAAGATCACCACCAAGAAAGAGCTGATCCAAACCAACACGACACCTCCTCCGACGCCGAAGCCGGCGGAAAAGCCGGTCGAGAAGAAGCCTGATCCGCCGAAACCCGTCCAGGAGACCAAGCCCAAGGACGAGACCAAGCAGGCCGAGAAGAAGCCCGACAAGGACAAGGAAGATCCGATCGCGGACGCCTTGAACAAGCCGGAGAAGGAGAAGAAGCCGCCGCCGCCCAAGCCGCAGGAGGCCAAGCCGCAGCCGCCGAAGCCAAAGGATCGGCCGTTCAATCCGATGGACATCATGGCCAAGCTCGAGGACAAGCGCGATCCGACGCGTCACGAGATGACGGGCGCGACGCCGAATGCGACCAGCGCGCTCGGCACGCAGAACGGCAAGGACACCGCGATCGTGGCGAGCTGGAAGGGCGCGTTCGTCGCCGCCGTCCGGCGCTGCTTCCGATTCCCCTACAATGGTCAGGACGCCGATCAGTTCGAGGTCGACATCGACATCCAGATGCGGCCCGACGGCACCGTTGCCTCCTCACCCGTGATCGTCGCGGTGCGCGGGCCCTCGCGCTCGGTCGGCACGGCGATGGCCGAGAGCGCAAAGCGGGCGGTCGAAGAATGTCAGGCCTATGCATTCCTGCCCAAGGCGCAGTACGACACCTGGAAATACATTCCGATGACGTTCGGCCTCAAAGACATGCTGTGAACGTGAAAAGAATAGCTCAGATGAACAACAAGATGCCATTGCTGACGCGCCGTAGTTTCATCGTAGCCGCGGGATCGACCGCCAGCGTGCTGGCCGGCCGCTCTGCGTTTGCCCAGGGGCGCCTGCAGGTCAACCCGACCGAATTCCAGCCGATTCCGATCGCGATCCCGAATTTCGTGGCGGGCTCGCCCTCGGACGGCGAGGTCGGCGCCGGCGTGACGCAGGTGATCACCAACAACCTGAAGCGCTCAGGGCTGTTCAATCCGATCGACCAGGCCGCCTATCTGGAGCGCATCACCAATATCGACGTCGCGCCGCAATTCCAGAGCTGGAAGCAGATCAACGCCCAGGCGCTGGTCACGGGCCGCATGACACGCCAGCCGGACGGCCGGCTCAAGGCCGAATTCCGCCTGTGGGACGTCGTCTCGGGCCAGCAGCTCACCGGCCAGCAATATTTCACCTCGCCGGAATATTGGCGCCGCATCGCCCACATCATCTCCGACCAGATCTACCAGCGCCTCACCGGCGAGACGGGCTATTTCGACAGCCGCGTCGTCTTCGTCGACGAGAGCGGGCCGAAAGAGCGCCGCGTCAAGAAGCTCGCGATCATGGACCAGGACGGCGCCAATGTGCGCTATCTGACCCGCGGCTCGGACCTCGTGCTGACGCCGCGCTTCTCGCCGAACTCGCAAGAGATCACCTACATGGAGTTCGGCCAGGGCGATCCGAAGGTCTATCTCTTCAACATCGAGACCGGCCAGCGCGAGATCGTCGGCAACTTCCCGGGCATGACCTTTGCGCCGCGGTTCTCCCCGGACGGCCAGCGCGTCATCATGAGCCTGCAACAGGGCGGCAATTCCAACCTGTTCGTGATGGATCTGCGCTCGCGCTCGACGACGCGCCTCACCGACACGCCGGCGATCGACACCTCGCCGTCCTATTCGCCCGACGGCACCCGTATCTGCTTCGAGTCCGATCGTGGTGGCAGACCGCAGATCTATGTGATGCCTGCGGGCGGCGGCCAGGCGCAGCGCATCTCCTTCTCCAAGGACGACGCCAATGCGAGCTACTCGACACCGGTTTGGTCGCCGCGTGGCGACTACATCGCGTTCACCAGGCAGGGCGGCGGACAGTTCTCAATCGGCATCATCAAGCCGGACGGTTCGGGCGAGCGCCTCCTCACCTCCGGCTTCCACAATGAAGGCCCGACGTTCGCGCCGAACGGCCGGGTCGTGATGTTCTTCCGCGATCCCGGCGGCAATGG
Organism: Bradyrhizobium sp. CB82; assembly: GCF_029714405.1. NCBI lineage: Bacteria > Pseudomonadati > Pseudomonadota > Alphaproteobacteria > Hyphomicrobiales > Nitrobacteraceae > Bradyrhizobium > Bradyrhizobium sp. CB82. Next base: position 1,109,253 of record NZ_CP121650.1, read on the forward strand.
TGGGCCGTCGCTGTTCAGCGTCGACATCTCCGGCCGCAACGAGCAGAAGGTGCCGACGCCGGGCTACGCGTCCGACCCCGCCTGGTCGCCGCTGCTGTCCTCGACGGCAGGCCAATAGATCGCCGGCATCGTGCGCGTTCATCGGCGCGAAGTTTTCGAAAAACAGCGCTGAGTTTTCCGCTTTCTTCGATTGCGGCAAGCTTTCCTTCACCTTGCGCCCGGCAAAGCTTGCCTAGTTGCTTGATATTTCAGCAGAAATTCGTTCGCTGAAGGTTCAAAACAACGCGACTTTAACGATGTTCCCTCAGAAAGACTTCATCTCGGCTGGGTAAAAGTACGCGCCCAAACAGGACGCGTAACCGTCGATGCAACTCGCCGACCAGAAGCAGAGTGATCGAGACGAGCTGGAGCCCATACTCTACGCCGCTCTCATCAACTCCATGGTGCAGAATTTCTGGGCGATCTTCCTAGGCTCGGCTTCCACGGCCGTGGCCGCGGTCATGACTGCGATGAAGACCGGCGACGTCTTGCTGTGGCCGATCGCGTTTCTGCTCATCGCTGTCGGCACCGCGCGCGCGTTCCAGATGCGCGGCTACGAAGACCGAACGCCGGCTTTGACGTTCGAGCAGGCCAAGCACCTGGAGCCGCGCTACTGGCTCGGCGCGCTCATCTATGCAGGGGTGCTCGGCCTGTGGTGCTTCGTTGTCATCTACAACAACGACGATCCGGTCGCGAACATGCTCTGCGTCGCCGTTACGGTCGGCTACACTGCCGGCGGAGCGGCCCGCAACTACGGTCAGCCCAGGGTGATCCAATGGCACGTCATACTTGCCTGCGGTCCGATGTCGCTCGCCCTGCTGCTGCATGGCGGGTTCTACTACGTTGGGCTCGCCGCGCTGCTCGTCCTGTTCTTCATCGGTCTGAAGAACATCAACCTCAGCCTGCACGCCATCTTCGTCAAGGCTCTGACCTCGAGTTTCCGCGAATCCGCGCTGGCGAGTCAGTTCGATACTGCGCTGAACAACATGCCGCACGGCCTATGCATGTTCCGCGCCGACGGACGGCTTGCGGTGATGAACCATCGCTTCAGCGACTTGATGGTGCTGCCGGAGGATTTCGTCACCCGCGGCGCCAGCGCCGCCGACATCCTCACGGCCTGCGTGGCCGCCGACTCGATCTCCGCGGAGAGCGGCAACATGATCCTCGGCGAGATCGAGGGCGCGCAGATGAAGGAGATCGTCACCACCGATCCCGATCTGAAGCGCTGCCGCACGCTGTCATGGACGTTCCAGCCGATGGCCGGCGGCGGCACGGTGCTGCTGCTCGAGGACATCACCGAGCGCACCAATGCGGAAGCCAAGATCAGCCATCTGGCGCGCTATGACGAACTCACGGCGCTGCCGAACAGGGTCAGTTTCCGCGACGAGATCGAGCGGCTGCTCACGATCTCGCACGATGCCGAGCGCCTCTCCGCGCTGCTGTTCGTCGATCTCGATCAGTTCAAGCAGGTCAACGACACGCTTGGCCACCCCTGCGGCGACCAGCTCCTGTGCGCGGTGGCGAATCGTCTGCGCGAGATGCTGCGCCCCGAAGATTTCGTCGCGCGCTTCGGCGGCGACGAGTTCGTCGTGTTTCAGCAGAACATCAACGCGCCTGAGGATGCTGCGGCGCTTGCCCGACGCATCGTCGAGCGGCTCAGCGAGCGCTATCGCATCGACAATCACCTGGTCGAGATCGGCGCCAGCATCGGTATCGCCTTGACCTCGCCCGAGGGCTCCAGCGCCGATACGCTTTTGAAGAACGCCGACATGGCGCTCTACCGCGCCAAGGCCGACGGCCGCGGCACCTTCTGCTTCTTCCGCGACGAGATGGCGGCGACCGTCGAGGCCCGCCGCATCCTCGAGCTCGATCTGCGCAAGGCGCTCGCCAACGAGGAGTTCGAGCTGTTCTATCAGCCGCTGGTCAATCTGAAGACCGGCAAGATCACAACCTGCGAGACGCTGCTGCGCTGGAACCATCCGGTGCGCGGCACGGTCTCGCCGGTCGACATCATCCCGGTCGCCGAAGACATGGGCCTGATCGTCGATCTCGGCCGCTGGATCCTGCGCCGGGCCTGCATGGAATGCATGAAGTGGCCAGACGGCGTCAGCGTCGCCGTCAACTTCTCGCCGCAGCAGTTCCACCAGCGCGACGTGCTCAGCGAAATCCGTTACGCGCTGGAGGTCTCGGGCCTTCCGGCGGACAGGCTGGAGATCGAGATCACCGAATCCTCGCTCTTGCGCAACACACAGCTGACCCACGACATCCTGTCGCAGCTTCACGCGCTCGGGGTCAGCATCTCGCTCGACGACTTCGGCACTGGCTATTCGAGCCTCAGCTATCTGCATAACTTCCCGATGCAGAAGGTGAAGATCGACCGCTCCTTCCTGGAAGGCATCGACACCGACCGGCCGCTCACGCTGCTGCGCGGCGTGGCACGGCTGTCGGCTGATCTTGGCATGGCGGTCGTGGTCGAGGGCATCGAGACCAACGAGCAGCTTGAGCTGATCAGCGCCGACGGCACCGTCACGGAAGCTCAGGGCTATCTGTTCAGCCGACCGGTCCCTGCGGTGCGGATGCGTCAGCTCCTCAACGCCTCTCATGGGCGCCGCGGCGAAGACGAGCTTCAGGTTGTTGGATCGCGTTCCTTCGCGTAATCCGTTTCCCGAAATTTCCAGCAGCGTCAGTATGTTCTCAGGCGCTCCGTAGTCGCACGGGTTAACCCTAACGCATCGATTGCTTTGCGTCGCGGTTAAGAAGATGTTAATGAATTGTCACGCGCGCTGAAGTTGTTTTGCGCGTCGTGGTGGGTGGTGCCTAAGGAGTTTTGATGCAGTCCTCGGCCCGATCGGTCATTTCGGCTGTTGGACCGGGAGCAGATCTCCTGACCGACGTCGACTACCGACTTACCGAAACCCACGCAGAAAAGGAGGAAATCTACAACCTCCGCTACCGCGCATATCTGCGGGAAAGGGCCGTCAAGGAGAGTCCGGACGGCCGGGTCACGGACCGGTATGACGATCTGCCCAATTCGTGGACGTTCGGTGTCTATCTCCAGGGCGAGCTTTGTAGCTCGGTGCGCATCAGTCTGCTGACCGCGGAATGGCGCGAGTCCACTTCAACCGATGTATTTCCCGACATCCTGCTACCGAGGCTTGACCGCGGCGAGGTCATGATCGATCCGACACGTTTTGTCGCTGATCCCGACAAGGCGAAGCGGGTTCCGGAATTGCCCTATCTGACGCTGCGCATCGCTTATATGGCCTGCGAGCATTTCAAGGCCGATCTCGGTCTTGCGATCGTGCGTCCCGAGCATCAAGCTTTCTATCGGCGGGTTTTCCTGCACGCGACCATCGCCGAGCCTCGGCTGGTTCCGGGCCTCACGAAGCCGTTCGGGCTCATGGCAGCGGATTTCCCGAGCTTCCGGAAAAAAGTCTTTGAACGCTATCCGGTCATGCGTTCGACCGCCTTCGAGCGGCGGATGCTGTTTGAGCGCCGCGGTGAGCGCCAGGTCGCGCAACGACGCGTGCTGGTGGCGGACGCAGCCCACGCCTGACTTCAGGCAGGCTGGCGAGCCACCAGTGGCTTCGCCGACGTTTTCCCTGCTCATCTTGGGTCGGCAGCCCCAAATTTCGGGCAAAACCGGCATTTCTGCCGGCCTCGCGACTTGCCTTCACCGTCGCGCCACATTTACAACCCATTAACCATCGCGGTTGCTTTTCGCCGATCGGGGGCATTTGACCGGCCGTGGCAACGTGCCATCAAGGTTGACGGAACGTTCGCTTAACCAACCCCCTGTAGACCGGACAGCAGTGGACTAACGTGAGCGCGGAGGCTCCGGAATGAAACATCCTATGCGTATCCTCCAGGGATTGAAGCTGGTCGCGGTGCTTGCCGTCGCGCTGTCGATGGGCGCCTGCGCCAACAAGAACCTTGCCTCGGATGCGATGGCCAACGCTGCGACGCCGGGCAGCCAGCAAGATTTCGTCGTGAACGTGGGCGACCGCGTATTCTTCGAGAGCGATCAGACCGATCTGACGCCGCAGGCGATCGTCACGCTGGAGAAGCAGGCTCAGTGGCTCCAGACCTATCCGCGCTACTCCTTCACCATCGAAGGTCACGCGGATGAACGCGGAACCCGCGAATACAACATCGCGCTCGGCGCGCGTCGCGCCCAGTCGGTGCGCTCGTTCCTGGCCTCGCGCGGCATCGACCCGAACCGCATGCGCACCATCTCTTACGGCAAGGAGCGGCCGGTCGCCGTCTGTAACGACATCTCCTGCTGGTCGCAGAACCGTCGCGCCGTCACCGTGCTGAACGCGAGCTCCTGAACGACGCGCCGTTCCGCTACGGAAACCTGATTTGCCGGCGCCCCCTTGGGCGCCGGTTTCGTTTCGCGCATCACGTCGTAGAAAGCCCTTGGTACCAGTCACATTTTTGGCGTACTCCGTCTCTCAATGTCTCGCGCGGCGAATTGTCCGCCGTGCGCCACGTGGCTTTCGTCGTCAGGGCAAGATGTCATCAAGATTCCAGGTTTTTACCGGCACCGTGGCGATCGCCGCGCTGCTCTCGCTGTGCGCGTCCGCCGTTGCGCAGTCGGACGATGCCGATCCGGAGATGCGGATCGAACGGCTTGAAAACCAGCTGCGCCAGCTCACCGGCCAGAACGAAGAGCTGCAGTACCGCAACCGCCAGCTCGAGGAGCGCCTCCGGCAGCTCGAGGGCGGGGCGCAAGGAGCTCCTGCACAGCAGCCCAATGTCGCGGCCGCGCCGCCTGCGCCGGGCTATCGGCAACAGCAGCAGCCGGTGCAGCAGCCGGCCTACGAGCCTCAGATTGCGGCGCCAGCACCGATCGTGCAGGAGCAGCCGGCGCCGGGAGCGCCCGGCGTGCGCCGCCGTGGCGATGCATTCGATCCCAACCAAAATCCCAACGCCCCCGGTGCGCCGCGCGCGCTCGGCGGCGGTCAGCAGCCGATGGCGGCGGGAGCACCGGTCGGTGCGCCCGGCGGCCGCGGCGCCGGCGAGCCGCTCGATCTCGCCAACACCGGCGGCCGCTATCCGCAAGCGGCGGCGCCGGCCGCGCAGTCCGGTTATCCGGCGCCGGCCGCGGGCGGTGGTCTTTCGACCCAGCCGCCATCGCAATCGCCGCGCGACGAGTTCGACCTCGGCATCGGCTACATGCAGCGCAAGGACTATGCGCTGGCCGAGCAGACCATGAAGAACTTCACGCAGAAATATCCGAGCGATCCCTTGCTCGGCGACGCCCAGTACTGGCTCGGTGAGAGCTACTTCCAGCGTCAGCAATATCGTGATGCCGCAGAGGCCTTCCTCGCCGTCACCACGAAGTATGACAAGTCCGCAAAGGCCCCCGATTCCCTGCTGCGGCTCGGCCAGTCGCTGGCCGCGCTGAAGGAGAAGGAAGCCGCCTGCGCCGCCTTCGGCGAGGTCGGCCGCAAATATCCGCGTGCCTCCGCCGGCGTCAAAGCCGCCGTCGATCGCGAGCAGAAGCGGGTGAAGTGCTAGCCGCTTTTCCAGCGAAGTGGGCACCGGTTCGCGTGAAGAAAACGCGTCAAAACTAGAGTCTAAAGCGCGATGAGATTAGGATGAATCGTCATAGCGCTTTAGGTTGTTGTTTGCGACCGCTTCACACTTTTCCGGATCATGCTTTAAAGCGACGTTCCGATTCAATCGGAACGGAAACCGCTCTAGAACGCTGACAATGCGGATGGTGCTGCGCTAAATAGGCGCGCCATCTCGAGGCCGCGTCATGTCAGACGACGACAATTCTCCGATCTCGGCGCGCGAAGCGAAGCTGCTCTTCGCCGACTTCAGACGTGCGCCGGCGCTCGTGCTCGCGGTTTCCGGCGGACCGGATTCCGTTGCGCTGATGTGGCTTGCCGTGCGCTGGCGCAAGAGCCTCACGCGCGGCCCGCAGCTCATGGCTGTCACCGTCGATCATGGCCTCCGACCGGAAGCGGCGCGCGAGGCGCGCGACGTCAAGCACCTGGCGCGTTCGCTCGATCTGCCGCATCGGACGATGCGCTGGACCGGCGCCAAGCCGAAGACCGGTCTGCCCGCCGCTGCGCGGGACGCGCGCTACCGCCTGCTGATGCAGGCCGCGCGCGCCACCGGAGCGACCCATGTGCTCACCGCGCACACCCGTGACGACCAGGCCGAAACTTTGCTGATGCGATTGTTGCGCGGCAGCGGCATCGCCGGTCTGTCGGCGATGGCGCCCATCACGGAGCGCGACGGGATCGCGCTGGCGCGTCCGCTGCTCGACGTGCCGAAGGCGCAGCTGATCGCGACCTTGAAGCGCGCCAATATCGCTTTCGCTGACGATCCGACCAACCGCGACACCGCGTTCACGCGCCCACGGCTGCGGGCGCTTCTGCCGCAGCTTGCTGCCGAAGGCGCCAGCGCGCGCAACCTGGCGCGGCTCGCGGCGCGGCTCGCCCGCGCCAATGCCGCTGTCGACGTGCTAGCCGATGGCGCCGAGCGCTTCCTCGCCCTGAGGGATCGCGATCGTCCGCCGCCCGATGCAACTGCAAGAAGCTACGAAATCTCGGCCTTCGCCACACTGCCGGAGGAGGTGCGCTTGCGGCTCCTGATGCGGGCGATCGACGCTGTCGGGCACGAGGGGCCGGCGGAACTTGGCAAGGTCGAGGCCCTCTTGGCGGTCCTTGACCGCGGCATCGCCGACGGCATCGGCCGGCGCGCCCTCGGAACCAGTCGGCCGCACATCAAACAGACGCTCGCGGGGGCGCTCATCAGTTTATCCCGGGGGCGCATCCTGATCGAGCCGGCGCCGGCCCGGCGTGTCAGGAGCGGATCATGACACCGGCGCGTTCGGCCCTTGCCCCTCAGGACACCTTAACCAGGCCGGAAAAACCCGGCCTGCCCCGCCATTATTTCCGCGGGAATCGAGCTAAGATGGGATAAATAGTCCCATCTCGTTCCCTTGGCAGCGAGCGGGGCGGCACCTAAATTGTATGTGTCTAACCGAGAGGATTCCTTGGGGATTTTCTCTAGCTTGCCCAAGGATTAGGGCCGCGATCCGCGCGACCACGAAGGAAGATCGATGAACGCCAATCTGCGCAATTTCGCCCTCTGGGTCATCATTGTCTTGCTGCTATTGGCGTTGTTCACGCTCTTCCAGAATCCCGGCCAGCGCGCGTCCTCCCAGGACATCGCCTTCTCGCAGCTCCTGAGCGAGGTCGATCGGGGCAATGTGCGCGACGTCGTGATCCAGGGACCGGAGATTCACGGGACCTTCACCAACGGCTCGAGCTTCCAGACCTATGCGCCCAACGACCCGACGCTGGTCAAGCGCCTCTACGACAGCAAGGTCCAGATCACGGCGAAGCCGCCGGGCGACAACGTGCCGTGGTTCGTCTCGCTACTGGTCTCCTGGCTGCCGTTCATCGCGCTGATCGGCGTGTGGATCTTCCTGTCGCGTCAGATGCAGGGCGGCGCCGGCAAGGCGATGGGCTTTGGCAAGTCGCGCGCAAAAATGCTGACCGAGGCGCATGGCCGCGTCACCTTCGAGGACGTCGCCGGCGTCGACGAGGCCAAGCAGGATCTGCAGGAGATCGTCGAATTCCTGCGCGACCCCGGCAAATTCCAGCGGCTCGGCGGCCGCATTCCGCGCGGCGTGCTCCTGGTCGGCCCGCCCGGCACCGGCAAGACGCTGATCGCGCGCGCGGTCGCGGGCGAAGCCAACGTGCCGTTCTTCACCATTTCCGGCTCCGACTTCGTCGAGATGTTCGTCGGCGTCGGCGCCTCTCGCGTGCGCGACATGTTCGAGCAGGCCAAGAAGAACGCGCCGTGCATCATCTTCATCGACGAAATCGACGCGGTCGGCCGTCACCGTGGCGCCGGTCTTGGCGGCGGCAATGACGAGCGCGAGCAGACGCTGAACCAGTTGCTGGTCGAGATGGACGGCTTCGAGGCGAACGAAGGCGTAATCCTGATCGCCGCGACCAACCGTCCCGACGTGCTCGATCCCGCGCTGCTGCGTCCCGGCCGCTTCGACCGCCAGGTCGTGGTGCCCAATCCGGATGTCGTCGGCCGCGAGCAGATTTTGAAGGTTCACGTCCGCAAGGTGCCGCTGGCGCCGGATATCAACCTCAAGACCATCGCGCGCGGCACGCCCGGCTTCTCCGGCGCCGACCTGATGAACCTCGTCAACGAGGCGGCGCTGACTGCCGCCCGCCGCAACAAGCGGATGGTGACTCAGGCTGAGTTCGAGGAAGCCAAGGACAAGGTGATGATGGGCGCCGAGCGCAAGTCGCTCGTGATGACCGAGGAAGAGAAGCTGCTGACGGCCTATCACGAGGGCGGCCACGCCATCGTCGGTCTGAACGTGCCGGCGACCGATCCGATCCACAAGGCGACCATCATTCCGCGCGGCCGTGCTCTCGGCATGGTCATGCAGCTTCCCGAACGCGACAAGCTGTCGATGTCGCTGGAGCAGATGACCTCGCGCCTCGCCATCATGATGGGCGGCCGCGTCGCCGAAGAGCTGATCTTCGGCCGCGAGAAGGTGACCTCGGGTGCCGCCTCGGACATCGAGCAGGCAACGCGCCTTGCCCGCATGATGGTGACACGCTGGGGCCTGTCGGAAGAACTCGGTACGGTCTCCTATGGCGAGAACCAGGACGAGGTGTTCCTGGGCATGTCGGTGTCGCGGACTCAGAACGCCTCTGAAGCAACGGTCCAGAAGATCGACTCCGAGATCAAGCGCCTGGTCGAGGAAGGCTACAAGGAGGCGACCCGCATTCTCACCGAGAAGCATGCCGACCTCGAGATGCTGGCCAAGGGCCTGCTCGAGTTCGAGACGCTGACGGGAGATGAGATCGTCGATCTCCTCAAGGGCAAGAAGCCGAACCGCGAGTCCGTGCTCGAGCCGAGCACGCCGCGCGCTTCCGCCGTGCCGCCGGCCGGCAAGTCGCGTCCGCGGCCCGATCCTGATCCGGGCCTGGAGCCGCAGCCGCAGGCGTAAGGCCCGCGCATCATGGCCGGCTATTCCGGCAAACCGCTCCCGCAAAAGCTCGGCATCAAGCCGGGCTTTTGCATTCTTGTCGACGGCCTGTCGGTCGCCTATGGCGATCTCGTCGGAGAATTGCCCGCTGACGTGCGGGTGATGAAGGCTGCCAAGGCTCCGCTCGACCTCGTGCATCTGTTCGCGCTCGAAGCGAAGGGGCTTGCTGGGAAGCTGCGCAGCTACCGGCAGGCGATCGCGCCGGACGGCATGATCTGGGTATCATGGCCGAAAAGGACGAGCGGCATCGCCAGTGACCTGACAGACGTCGTGGTGCGGGACACGGCGCTGCCGCTCGGCCTCGTCGATGTCAAGGTTTGCGCCGTCGACGATGTCTGGTCGGCGCTGAAATTCGTGATCCCGGTGAAGCAGCGAAAAATAGCTGTTGGAGCACGATCCAGAGAAGTGTGAAGCGGTTTTTCCTCGCGACAAACGCGGAACGCGTTTGCGCGGAAATCATGCTCAAACGATAACCTCAAGCGCGATGGCTATTCATCTCAATCTCATCGCGCTTTAACCTTACTGCGTCATAAACGCTCTAACTCCTCATCTTGAGGAGCTTGCGAAGCAAGCGTCTCGAAGGATGTGGGCCACAGGCGGGGCCTCATGGTTCGAGACGCGCTTCGCGCTCCTCACCATGAGGGTTAGTGACACAGTAAGATTAAAGCGTGATGCGATTAGGTACGATCAGTCGGGACACCTCTCCCCAACGGGGAGAGGTGAATCCTCGGCATCGCACCGATTCAACCGAAACTCATCCCCGCTTTAGTGAGCGGAGGATCATTTCGATGTCGCAGGTGAGGGCACTTCAGCCAATTGTCCATTGTCGCGCACGTGGATCACCGCGACGTCGTCGGCGTAGATCCGCTTCCAGCCCTTGAGGTGATCGAGGATTTGCGGGCCCGGCGCATCGGCAACCAGCAGCGTCGCGTCGATCTTATATTCGTCGAGTAGGCGGGGCAGAATCCCGGGCTGCTTCCCCTCGGTCGCCTTGAAGAAGTCCATGACGAATTTCTCGCCATAGAGCTCGGCGCGGCCGTCGACGAAGACCGGGACGTCGCGCGAGATCAGATAGCCGCCGAACTGGTAGGCGTTGAAGATGCGCTGCACCTTGCGCTGCTCGAGCAGGTCGACCGCGGCGACCGGCGTCTGCAACATCGTGAAGGTGAAGCGGTGATGTCCCATATAGATCGAGGTCGAGGTCCAGCTTGCTGCCACGATCATCAGCGCGCCCAGCGCGGTGACGTAGCGGGCCGGCCAGCCGTCGGCGCCTGCGGCGTCAGGCTCAGCGCGTCGCGACAATCCGCCGAGCGGCTTTGCCAGCACCAGCGGCACCAGGAACGCAAATGCCTCGATGCTCCTGACATGCGTCAGCGCGCTCCAGGTCAGGAACAGGATCAGGAAAATCCGCGGCGCCGAGAGCATGAGGCCGCGATAGAAGCCGATGGCGATGAGGCCGAGCAGTGCGCCTTCGAACGCCGAGAACGAGGCGAAATTCGCCGGCATCCACTCGAAGATCACCGTCAGCAGTTCGCCGAGGTTGAGGATGTTGGTCGCGCCCGATAGCGTCCTCCAGCCATAAGGCGTGGCGCAGCTTGCGATCAGCGCGGCGATGCCGAACAGCACCCAGCGCAGGAATAGCTGAATCCGTTGTCCCTTCTCGGCATGCTCGACCGCCTCGAGCGCAATCGGACCGATCAACGCGAGACCCAGAACGAAGCCGCCATGCAGATTCGCCCACAACGCCATCAATGGCAGCCAGAGCCATGACGGCGCATTCCTGCGATCGGCGGCCGCCATCAACGCGCCGGCCCACAGCACCATGACGGGCAGCGCCAGGATGTGCGGACGCGCCAGCAGATGATGCAGCGACAGAAGCAGCGCCAGCATCGCAAACAGCACCGAGCGCGGAAGCTCGAGATGCGCGTCGAGCAGATAGACGAAGATCGTGACAGTCAGCGCGATCGCAGCTGTCGTGAGGATCACCGGTCCCGCCCAGCCCCATTGTGCATAAGAGCTCGCGAACAGCACTTGCGACAGCCATGAGGTGGATATCCAGGGCTGGCCTGACCGCGTGAACGAGTAGATGTCCGTATAGGGCAGCGCGCGATGATCGAGGATCCATTGCCCGATCTTGATCTGCCAGAACGAGTCGGAATCCTGGAGCAGCGTGTCGCCGACAAAGAGGAAGCAGAGATAGGCGCCCGCGCCGACGCAGAGCGGCACCAGGACTCGCGCGCGGCTCTGCATCGCCATGCTGTAAGTAGAGGAGAGGGACATTCCGCCTCGTCGTTCTGCCGGACGTTGATCCTGCCGGCCGTCGCGGGCGGCATTGGACCATGGCCGTCATAACTTCGAGTAAACCGGCACAAAGGCGGCCGGCATGTTTCCGGACGATTTAACCGATTGTTTTCAAAATCGATTTACCATCGTGGAATACACGCAAACCGCTGCATGTTTCTGCGGACGAATTAACTGCGGTGCAAGTCTTTGTCGCTACGGTCGGTTCCATGGTCGCGCGGGCGCTGGGAAGCCGGTCAGACCAAACTAGTTGTAGCCTTGTGTACACTTTGGAGCAGTCTATGAAGAACCTCGTTGCGCGCTTCGTGAAGGATGAATCCGGCGCCACCGCTATTGAATACGGTCTGATCGCCGCCGGCATCGCGCTGGCCATCATCACCGTGGTCAATAACCTCGGCACCTCGCTGAACGCCAAGTTCGGCTCGATCTCGTCCAGCCTGAAGTAAGTTGGACGATCGACGTGAATTCGAAGAGCTCCGGGATTCCGGGGCTCTTTCATTTCAGCTGCTGCGCGCGTTCTTGAGGGGAATGCAGCCCGCCGTCGGGCCTGCGGCCAGGCTCGACCCCGTCGATGCTGTTCAACGTCTGCCTCGTGCTGCCGCGCACCGAGGTGCTCGCCGGAATTTGCCTCGGGCTTCTGACCTACAAGCCGCAATACGGACTCTTGTTTCCGCTCGTCCTTGTCGCGAGAGGAGAATGGAAAGTCTTCGTCGCGGCGGCCATCACCGCCATATCCGTTGCGCTCGCGTCGATGCTCGTATTCGGCGCCGAGAGTTGGGCTGCCTTCTTCCATTGGATGCCGATGATCTCGAAGGCGGTACTCTCTGAGGGGGGAATCCTGGCTGAGGCTCCAGAGCGTGTTCGCGATGGTGCGCTGTCTTGGCGGTAGCGAGACACTCGGTTGGCGTTGCAGGCGGTGGTAGCTTGCGCTGTCGCGATCAGGCTCGTGCTGATGTGGCGCAGCAAGGTGCCTTACGCACTGAAGGCGGCTGCGCTTGCGACCGGCACGCTGCTGTGTTCGCCCTATACGTACATGTATGATTTCGCGGTGCTGGCCATTCCCGCCGCGTGGTCCGTCCGCATCGGATACGATGATGGCTTCCGTGCTTACGAGTCCTGTGCGCTCGGCCTCTCTGCTTGCGCTGCTTGCGAGCTTCCCGTTTCTGAAAATCCCCGTTGGACTCGTGGCGACGCTGATTGTGGCCGCGCTCATCGTCGCCCGTGCGGTCGCCGGATGGCGGTGGCCTGCCGGTGTCCCGGCCGGGGCTTGCCTCGTCCCTTGCTTCGTCGTGAGCTGGCAGATCAGCCTCGCGCATTTGAGGCCTTGTCATCCGCTCTGAATAGTTGTTCAGTTCTTGCAGGGCGATTTGCAGCGAAAACAGTGAAGAAGCGTTCGGCCGAAACGCGGCCAGGCGCGGGGGACAGGAAGCGCGCCATGGTTTACCGGCGGACCCATCAAGTGGTGAAACGCCTAGCGGCGCGGCGCAACGCCATTCTGGCGGCGGCGCGGGAGGCGGCGGCGGAAGGCGGCATGGTGGCGGTGCAGATCGCCCCGGTCGCAGTCAGGGCCAACGTCGCCGCGGGAACGGTCTACCGCTATTTCCCCTCAAAAGCCGATCTGATCTCCGAGCTGATCGCCGAAGTGTCGCGCGACGAACTCGCCGCGATCCGCCGGGCGGCCGATGCCGCTCCGGGGCCGTCCTCGGCGCTGGCGGCGGCTGTCACCACGGTTGCGGTGCACACGCTGTCCCAGCGCAAGCTCGCCTGGGGCATTCTGGCCGAGCCCGTCGACGTCGATGTCAGCGCTTCGCGGCTTGCGAGCCGGCGCGAGATCGCGGGCGAAATCGCGTCCCGGATCGACGCCGCCGTGCGTGCCGGCCATTTGCCGGCGCAGGATACCGCGCTGGCGGCAACGGCTCTGCTCGGCGCGCTGCACGAGGCGCTGGTCGGGCCGCTTGCGCCCGACAATCTGGAGGACTCGGTCAAGCTGCGGGATGCCGTGCAGACGGTCACGCTGCTGGCGCTGCGTGCCGTCGGCGTCATGGATGCCCGCGCCCGTGGTCTCGTAGTGCAGCAGACGGTGCTGCCGGCGAAGGCATTGGTGGGAGCTTAAAGCCCTCACATATTGGCGTCGCCCTCGGGACCGACGGAGGCGATCCGCACCATGTTGGTGGTGCCGGGGATGCCGAGCGGCACGCCGGCGACGATGATCACGCGCTGGCCGGCGCGGACAAAGCCATCGCGAAACGCGATCTGGCCGGCGCGGCTGACCATGTCGTCCTGGTCGCGCGCGTCTTCCGCCACCACGCAATGCACGCCCCAGACGACCGCGAGTTTGCGTCCTGTCGTCATGTTGGGCGTGATCGCCACGATCGGCGCCTTTGGACGTTCGCGCGCCACCCGGATCGCGGTCGAGCCGGAGCTGGTCCAGCAGATCAGCGCCGGCAGGTCGAGCGTCTCGGCCATCACGCGCGCGGCGTCCGCGATCGCATCGCCTACGGTCGCTTCCGGGTCGGGCCGCTGGGCCATGATCACGGAGCGATAGGTCGGGTCGCGCTCGACCTCCTCGCCGATGCGGTTCATGGTCGAGACCGCTTCGACCGGAAACTTGCCGGCAGCCGATTCAGCCGACAGCATGATGGCGTCGGCGCCCTCATAGACGGCGGTCGCGACGTCCGAGACTTCCGCGCGGGTCGGAACCGGCGACTGGATCATCGATTCAAGCATCTGGGTTGCGATCACCACAGGCTTGCCGGCGCGGCGTGCCATGCGCGTCATCTGCTTTTGCAGGCTCGGCACGCGCTCCAGCGGCAGCTCGACGCCGAGGTCGCCGCGCGCCACCATCAGCGCATCGGAGGCCTCGATGATGTCGGCGAGGCGGTCAATCGCCTGCGGCTTCTCGATCTTGGCCATCACGGCGGCACGGCCGCGGATCATCTTCTTGGCCTCGCTGACGTCGTCGGCGCGCTGCACGAAGGACAGCGCGATCCAGTCGATGCCGGTGGTCACGGCGGCCTCGAGGTCGGCACGGTCCTTCTGGGTCATCGCCGAGACCGGCAGATCGGTATCGGGCAGGCTGACGCCCTTGCGGTCGGACATCTTGCCGCCGACCACGACACGCGTCACCGCACGCTCCTTCGAGGTCTCTTCCGCGATCAGTCGAACCTTGCCGTCATCAAGCAACAGCGCATGGCCGGGCCGGAGTGCGGCCAGGATCTCCGGATGTGGCAGGTAGACGCGGGTCGTGTCGCCCGGCGCCTTGTCGGAGTCCAGGGTGAAGGTGTGGCCGTTCTGGAGCTGCACGGCCCCCTCGGCGAACGAGCCGAGCCGGAGTTTCGGCCCCTGAAGGTCGACCAGGATGCCGATCGGCCGCCCGTAGCTGGACTCGACATTGCGGATCGTGGCCACCAGCTCCCGCATCTTGTCATGCGGGGTGTGGCTCATGTTGATGCGAAAGATGTCGGCGCCGGCCTCGAACAGGCGGCGGATCGTCGCGAGGTCCGAAGAGGCTGGTCCGAGGGTCGCGAGAATCTTGATACGGCGAAGTCGCCTCATGGTTTATTTCCGGGCGGGGGCGAGGGTGCTGGCGCAAGGCCAGGCGAGCCGGGGGGCGTAGCACCCGGCGGGCTATTGGGCAAACCCGGAACGCCGCCACCCGGGCCAACCGGGCCCGGCAGACCAGGTACCCGCTGTTGCGAGGGCTGTTCATTGGCGTCGGTCAGCTGCACCGTCCAGGCGCGCTGTTCGCCGGTATCGACCTCGAAATAGCCGGTCCGGTCGTAGCCGCGGGCGAGGCAGTCCTCGGTGCCGCGGATGGTGAATTCCTTGTCCCGCGAGCACATGAAAGCCTGGCCCGACCATTCGCCGCCGCGGTCGTAGTCGATCGCGTAGATGTAATAATAACGGGCGACCAGCGTGCCCCGCAGCAGTGTCTCGCAGGAGCGGGACGAGATGTTCCACCAGCCCTCCGTAGTCCATCCCTCGGCATCCTTGTAGCCGAGCGCAATGCCGACCCGGCTCGAGGTGTTGTTGCAGAGCCGGAAGTCGGCCGAGGCGGGGCTCGTCGACAGGCACAGCAAGGCAATCGCCAGCGCCGGGGCGAGGCGGACGATCCATCTGGAGAGGCGCTGGAAGGCGAAAGATTCGGCGATCATAGTCGCGGGAAGCTATATCAGATCATTGACGATTTGGCGTAGAGGGCGCGGGAACCGCCGCAGGACCGTCGAGGGCCCCGTTTGCACCGGGATATGGCAAAATCTGTGACAAAGACCTAGCTAGTCCGGTAAACGGTCAGTCCGGACAGCGAGGTCATCGTCATGGCAATCGACGACAAAACCAGAACAGAGCTCGAGGCGGCGGCCTTCCGGCGCCTGATCGAGCATCTCAAGGCGCGGACCGACGTCCAGAACATCGATCTGATGAATCTCGCCGGCTTCTGCCGCAATTGCCTATCGAATTGGCTCAAGGACGCCGCCGACGCGCAAGGGGTGCCGCTCAGCAAGGACGAGAGCCGCGAAGCGGTCTATGGCATGCCCTATGAGACCTGGAAGGCGAAGTACCAGGGCACGGCCTCGCCCGAGCAGCTCGAAGCCATGAAGAAGGTCCATCCCGGACATTGAGCCCCACCTCGAGGGGTTAAAGTCGCTCGCAGCACAATCGGTTTTTGGTCCCCGCGACACGAAGATGTGGGTGCGCTGTGGACGAGCGCGATGCTGCCTTGACGTAACGGCTGCCAAACCTAAGGGTCAAACCAGCACGCGCGGTGCGAGGGCGCCGGCGTTACCTCACCTTGCCAGTTCCATCAGGAGTACGAGATGGCCATTGCCACCGCCGTCAACGAAGAAGCGCCCGCCACGAAATTCGCCAAAGATCAGCTCCGCTCCATCATCGAGCGCATCGAGCGGCTGGAGGAAGAGAAGAAGGCGATCTCCGACGACATCCGCGACGTCTACGCCGAGAGCAAGGGCAACGGCTTCGACGTGAAGGCGCTGCGCACCATCGTGCGCCTGCGCAAGCAGGACCCCAACGAGCGCGCCGAGGCCGAAACGATCCTCGAGACCTACATGCAGGCGCTGGGAATGCTCTGAGGCGAGGAGGCCCAGGCCGCGCCCGTCGGAGTACCTCGGCGCGCATACCCGTAATTGCAGCCCCTCAACTTGGGCAAAATCCGCTCGTCTGCTAGACTGCTCGGTAAAGGGATCGAGCAATGGATGTGCCTGGACCAGAGCGGAGGCTCGCTGCGGTCCTCGCGGCCGATATGGTCGGCTTTAGTCGGCTCATGGAGGTTGACGAGGCCGGCACTCTCGCGCGCCTCAAGACCCACCGTATCGAGCTCATCGATCCGGCCATCGCGAAGAATCGCGGCCGCATCATCAAGACCACGGGCGACGGCCTGCTCGTCGAATTCCACAGCGTCGTCGACGCCGTGCTGTGCGCGGCCGAGGTTCAGCGCCGGATGGGTCGGCGTAATGCCGACGTTGCGCCGGGACGGTGGATACAGTTTCGGATCGGCATCAATCTGGGCGACGTGATCGTCGACCAGAACGACATTTTCGGCGATGGCGTGAACGTCGCGGCGCGGCTGGAGGCGCTCGCCGAGCCTGGTGGCATCTGCATCTCGAGCGCCGTTCGCGACCAGCTCGGCCAGCGTCTCGATGGCGTGGACTTCGACGATCTGGGCGATCAGAACGTCAAGAACATCGCCAGGCCCATCCGCGTCTTCCGCGTCCGGCTCAACGAGGAGATGGCCGGCGCGCCTCACGGCACGACTGACGCCGCGATTGGGCCGGGCGTTTCCAGGAAGCCTTCGATCGCCGTGCTGCCCTTCGCCAACATGAGCGGCGATCCGGAGCAGGAGTTCTTTGCCGACGGCCTGACCGAAGACATCATCACCGAGCTGTCGCGCTTCCACGATCTGCTGGTGATCTCCCGCAACTCGGCATTCGTGTACAAGGGCAAGGCGGTGAAGGTGCAGGACGTCGCCCGCGAGTTCGGCGTCGACTATGTCGTCGAAGGGAGCGTGCGAAAGGCCGGCGGGCGCGTTCGCGTCACCGTGCAGCTGATCGACGCCGAGACCGACCGGCACATCTGGGCCGAACGCTATGACCGCGAGCTCGAGGACATCTTCGCGATCCAGGACGAGATGACCCGCGCGATCGCCTCGACGCTGCCCGGCCGTGTCGAGGCGGCCAGCCATGATCGCGCGAAGCGCAAGCCGACCGACAATATGGCTGCCTACGAATGCGTGCTGGCCGCCAAGATCCTGCACCATCGCTCGAACCGCGACGACAACGCGCAGGCGCAGTCGCTGCTCGACCGGGCGCTTTCGCTCGACGCGAACTATGCTCACGCGCATGCCTGGAAGGCCTGCGTCCTGGGCCAGACCTGGGTCTACAACTGGTGCGCCGATCGCGACGCCACCTTCCAACAGGTGGCTTCGGAGCTGGAGACCGCGCTGGCGCTCGACGATAATGACAGCGACGTCCACCGCATCCTCGCCGCGCTCAATCTGAACCGCGACGACCATGACAGGGCCACCTACCATCAGGAGCGGGCGCTTGCGCTCAACCCGAACTATGATCTCGTGGTGGTGCAGCAGGGCGAGCTCTTGACCTGGCTCGGCCGGCCGGAGGAAGGCATCGACTGGATCAAGAAGGCGATGCGGCTCAACCCCTATCACCCCGAACGCTTCTGGAGCCATCTCGGGCGCGCCTATTATTGTGCCGAGAGATACGCCGAGGCCGCCGAAGCCTTTTCACGGATCACACGGCCCGATCATACTCATCATGCATTCCTCGCCGCGATCTTCGCGCAAATGGGCAACGCGGTCGCTGCCGGCGCTCACGCGGCCGAGGTTCTCAAGCGCGAGCCGGCATTTTCCATAGCCAATCATGTCCTGACCCAGCACTACAAGCGCGAGGTTGACCGCCAGCGCTATGAGACGGGCCTTCGCGGCGCAGGCCTGCCGGCCTGATTCGTACGACCCGCGCGGCCTGATCGCGAATCCATCCAGGAGGAATCCGTGAGTGAGCCGCCGTTGCCGCGAAAGGTGAGCCGAGCCTTCGAGGCTTTTCCGCCGCCGGTCCGCCGGCGCCTTCTCGACGTCCGCAGACTGATCTTCGCAACGGCCAAGGCGCATGACGACGTCGGTCCGCTGACCGAGACGCTGAAATGGGGCGAGCCGTCCTATCTGACGGAGCGAAGCGGAAGCGGCAGCACCATCCGGCTCGGTCGCGTCAAGGACTCCGAGACGCATGCGGCCGTGGTCGAAACGTTTCGCGAGCGCTTTCCGGACCAGTTCGAATATCGGCAGAACCGTGCGCTGCAGTTGCCGGTCACGGGCACGCTGGCGAAGCAGCCGCTCGCGGTCTGCCTGTCGCTGGCGCTCACATATCATCTCGACCACCGCGGCCGGAGATAAGTTTGTAGATGGGGTAACGGGCCGGCCGCCCGCTCGCTACGGCGCAATTTGGAAGCGCGCTCGCGAGCGGCCTGTTGGTTGGATGGCGGTCGTCCCTCAAACTGATGGTGTCAACGGAGTCGGGCAAGCCCGGATGGAGCGAAAGCGAAATCCGGGATTCGCGCGCACGGCAAGATACCCGGATGCGCTGCGCTCCATCCGGACGACGAGACGATGTGAAGGGAAGGGCCGTCAGCGCAGCGAAGCGGTGCGCACCACGAAGGACGTCGTCTCGAGCTTGGCGGTCGCGGAGCCCGAGAAGCTGTCGCAGGACATGCCCTGCATCGGGTCGTCAGTGAAGCCCATCGCGACGACGGCCTGCGGCTTGATGAAATAGGCGCGCATCGCGGTCATGTCGACATCGCCCATCAGCGTCACCGACATCGAGTGGCTGGCGCTCGGCGCCAGCATCACGATCTTGAGCCACATGCTCTCGCCTTTGGCGGCTGAGAGCCGCGTCGAGGTCGCGATCATGCCCTGCGCTCCCTTCGCGACGACTGTGTTGATCTCGGTTGCCTGCGCGAGGCTGCGGGTTGCGGTGGTGGGACGGGCCGTGCGCAGGATCGGCGCGGAGGCGGCGACGACGTTGGCGCGATCGACCGGGGGGGCGGCCGCCGGCGCATAGGCCAGTGCCTGATAGGCTGAGGAGGACACACTTGCGGTCGCCTGCCGATCGGTCGCAGAGGTAAGTGCCTGGCGAGCCCTGAGCGCCGCGACCTGGGCCGGCGTCGCCTGCTGCGGAGCCGCCGGCGCATCCCAGAAGCCGCGGGCGTTGATGATGTCGGCGGGCGTCTGCGGCTTGGCTTCAGCCGAATTGTCGGTGGCAGGCTTCGGCTTGGGTGGCTGCACGACCTGCATGTCCGCCGCAGCAAGCTGGATCGCGGCCGCGATTTGCGGCTTGGCGCGCGGCGTCGGCACCGGGTCGGCGGCTTTTTCAGCGCCCTTGGCGGGCGCGGCCGCTGCTACGACAGTCGCCGGCTTCGCACTGACGGCTGGCGCGCCCTCGTCATCCTCGTCGCTGGTAGGGGCCGATTTGCCCTTGAAAAGCGCCGCCAGGAAGCTCGGCTTGCCGATCGTCGCGGCGTCATCGCCATTGCCACGCCGCTCGATGTCGGCCTTGGCGAGCTCATAGCCCTTCAGCGGCGTGCCGTCGGTCGGCAGGTGCACGGTGCGGCCATCCGGGAAGACGCGGGCGAGTTCGTCATGCGTCATGCGCGGCCAGTGCCGGATGCTGCCGGTGTCCAGATGCACGAAAGGCGAGCCGGAGGTCGGGTAGAAGCCGACACCGCCGCGCTGCAGGCGAAGCCCCGCAAAGCGGATCTGCTCCAGCGGCACGCCCGGAATGTAGAAGTCCATCGCATGGCCCAGCATGTGCTGGCTGAAGCGTGCCACCCCAGAGGAGCGGCGGCGGAGCATGGCGTTGGTGGCGGGGGAGCGGTAGGAGGAGATGATCTGGATCGGCTGCTTACCGTCGACGTCGCGATAGACTTCCCAGAGGATATCGAAGAGGTGACGGTCCATGACCGTCTCGTCCTGGGAGCGCCAGTCGCGGAGATAGTGGTTGAGCTGCTTCAGCGCCGCCTCGTCATAGCGCCCATCGCGCTTGAAGGTGACGGTGAGGTCTTCGCCGGAATGGGTGTGGTGGAAGGAGAGGGTGCGGGTCTCGTTCAGCGCGGTGGCGTCGTGAACCGAGCCCGCGCCGGCAAGCAACAGCAGCGAGGTCAGGCCGATCCGGGATCCGGCCCTGACTCCCGCATGGGACAACCACACCGCAGCAAATTGGCGTGCGAAACCAGCCAGCACGAATGAGCCCACCCAGTCGACGAGCGTTCAAATGGACTCTCCCGCCAACCCCGCTAGCGCGCGAAAGAGGATGAACGCTTTCTAAAGCGAGAAGGTAAATTTGAGGTTTACCCTCCCGCCCCCAAGAGAATCCCAAGTAGAGTTACAGACCTAACCGGTCGAGTGTGGCGAAAAAACGCCGTGGGCCGCGCCCCTGGCGGACAATGGTTAAGCGATCCCGCCCAAAGGACGGGATCGCTGATTTCATTGAATAATTTGGCCTCGCAGGGCGCGGCCGAAAGTATCAGCGGGTGAAGACGCGCTGCTGGCGCCGGCCGACCGGGGCCGGCGGCGGGGTCGGCGGCCCGAACAGTCGCTCGAAGAACGACGGCCCTGACGATGAGAAGCCACCGCCATTGTTGGCAAAGGCGACGCCGGACGGAAGCGTCGTGGCCGGCCGCGAGTAGCTCGGCTGGGTGTGAGCGACGACGTTCTCGAGGTCCTTGCCGCGGCCGTTCTTCAGGATGTTGATCATGGTCGCGTCGCGGCCATAGACATCCTTGCGGAATTGCAGCTTGCCGCCGTCATCCACGAACGCGGTCTGGTAGGTAATGTTGACCGGGATCGGGGTAGGGAATTTCAAATCGATCTCGCTCGAGCCGTACATGCTGCGCACGCGCTCTGGCGTGTAGTGCTCGTTCGGCATGGTGATGTTGAGCAGCACCGAAGCGTACTGATCCGGATTCTGCACCCGCATGCAGCCATGGCTGAAGGCACGGTCTTCCTTGGCGAACAGATACTTGTCCGGCGTGTCGTGCTGATAGACCAGGAACTTGTTCGGGAAGTTGAAGCGGATGCGGCCGAGCGCGTTGGCTTCACCCGGCGGCTGCGAGATGTGCACCGAGCCGTCGCGGTTCTGCTCGAGGCGCAGCCCCATGCGCTGGAGCACGGTCGGATCCTGCTGAAGCGCGGGCAGGTATTCGTTGTAGACGATCGACGGCGGCACGTTCCAGGTCGGATTGACCGTGATGTACTTCATCGTCTCGCTGAGCAGCGGCGTGGCGTGCTGGCCCGGCTTGCCCGTGACGACGCGTGTGGTCCAGACCTGCTGGCCGCGCTGCATCACCTTCAGCGTGTAGTCGGGAATGTTGAGGATGACATAGGCATCGCCGAGCGACGGCGCGCCGAGATCGCGCGGCAGCCAGCGCCACCGCTCCATGTTCACCAGCACCGTGTCGATCTGCTTGTCGCGCTTCGGGCTGTTCAGCGCCTTCACGGTCGGCGCGTCGAGCACGCCGGTCGCCTTCATCTCGGCACCGTCCTGGAACTTTCGCACGGCTTCCGCGACTGTGGCGTCATAGTGGTCGTCGCCTGCGTTCTCGGTGATGCCGAGCTTGGCGCGGAGCTGCGGCACGCGCGGATCCTGCACGACGATTTCCGCCTGCTTCTTGCCGCGCGCCGGCGTGTACTTCAGCGCCGGGCCGTCGGTGATCTCGACCATTGGGCCATCGCCCTGACCGCGGAGCTGGGCGAGCTTCGCCTTAAGCTCCTTGTAGAGCTTCTGCGGCGGGTTGTAGCTGTCGAGCGCCGCGGAGGCGTCCGCTGCGGTCGTGACCTTGGCGAGCACCTCGCTCGGGTCGATCGGATGCTCGGGATAAAGGATATCGGCGCTGACCTGCGACCAGTGCATGCGGCCGCTCTGCGCCTGGCGCGCATAGTCCAGCATGCTGGCGGTGAGCTTGAGCTCGGCTTCGGCGAGCGCATCTGGCGTCGCGGCCGCGGCGAAATCCGGCACCGGATAGTCGGCGGCGTTGAGGCCGTCGGACGCGGCATCCTTCAGCCGTGCGATCACGCCCTTGGCCGGAGCGGTGAGGCTGCCGCCTTGCGTCCAGACCGGCGCGAAGTCGCGCGAGCCGTAGAATTTCTCGACGGCGGCGCGCTCGTTCCTGCGATCGAAAAAGCGCGAGGACTTGGCGCCGAGCGCGTCCTTGATCTTGTCGGCAACCGGCTGATCAGCGGCAGGAACGTTGCTCGCGGCCTTCACCGGCTCGGCGGCCGGCTCCTTCGCGACATCCTTCGGCGGTTCCGCCGGGGCAGCAGCGGTCGCAGGCGCGGCGGGAGCGGCCGGCGCGGTCGCAGCTTCGGACTTTGCGGGTTCAGTTTTGGAAGGTTCTGCCTTGGCGGATTCAGTCTTCGCAGGTTCGGTCCTGGCAGGTTCGGTCTTGGCAGGTTCGGTCTTGGCCGTCTCGGTCTTCGGCGCCTCAGTGGCGGGCGTCGTGGCGACGTCGGAAGGCTTGGTTTCGACCTTCTCGGGCGCCGGTGCGGCTTCCGCCTTCACGGGCTCCTTGCTGCTTGCGTCCTTGGCCGGCTCCTGCACCGTGGCCGTGGCGTCGAGCTTGAAGTCGGCGGCGGTCGGCGGCGGGACGTTGGCCGGCTCGGGGCGCGGGATCGCGGCTTCGATTGCGAGCTCCGCGGCGCTGCTGCGCGCCCGGTCCTGGGCCAGCGCCGAAGTGGCCGACACCGTGAGGAAGGTCGCCGCGACCGTCATCAGCACGCGGTCAAAGCCTGCACGGTTGTTCAAACAGTCTCGCATCGTGTCACACCTCTCGGGTGAACTGTCCCCATGAAACAGATTCACGGAACAGATTCGTTATCGTCTAACAGCTTCGGCTAATCGCGCCGGCTTCTCGAAAGTTGCACGCCTGCACGCAACGATTCTTACGCAGACGATATACAGGCCCCGTTTTTACGGCCAGCGCGACCCGGGACAACTCACGACAAACTGACTTCAAGGAAGCCTCTTGGCAACGGATTGTGCGCTGCTGCCACGCGCTTTTCCCTTCGTCTGTCACTTCCCGGTCACGGTTCAAATCGTGCGCAATGCGAACGACTTGCGCCCCGTTTGCGCCATAAAGAGAAGCGTCGTTCCGCAGTCCGGCTCAGTGCGTCTCCTCACCGCTTTTGCCGCCATGTCCGTGGATGTCGGCTTCGTCGAGTTTGCGGTAGAGCGTGGAGCGGCCAATTTTGAGGCGGCGCGCGACCTCCGACATCTGCCCGCGGTAATGCGAGATCGCGAAGCGGATGATTTCGTTCTCCATCTCCTCCAGAGGCCGTATTTCTCCGGTGCTGGTCAGCATCGCGAGCGAGCCGGCGGCAGGCAATGGCGCGATCGGTATTTCGTTACCTGAGATCATGGCGGGGACCGTGGGCGCGACGGGCTCCAGGATCAGTGGCGCGGTCGGAATGTCGCTCACCTGATGCGGGTGCGCGGCGAGCAGCGGGAAATCGTCGAGACCAAGCTGGTCGCTCTCGCTCATGACCACGGCGCGGTAGACCGCGTTCTCGAGTTGGCGGATGTTGCCGGGCCAGTCGAGCGTGGCCAGATGCGCCATGGCCTCGCCGCTGATGCCGGTGATCGGGCGGTTCTCCTCGGCGGCGAATCGCGCCAGGAAATGCCGCAAGAGATGCGGAATATCCTCGCGCCGCGCGCGCAGCGGTGGGATCGTCAGCGGCAGCACGTGCAGGCGGTAGAACAGATCCTCGCGGAAGTGGCCCTGCTTCACCCGATCCAGGAGCTTGCGGTTGGTCGCGGAAATGATGCGGACGTCGACCTTCACCGGCTTGCGGCCGCCGACGGCCTCGACGGCGCCCTCCTGGAGGGCGCGCAACAGCTTCACCTGCGCGGTCAGCGGCAGCTCGCTCACCTCGTCCAGGAACAGCGTGCCGCCATGGGCCTCGACGAACTTGCCGGCGTGCCGCTCGGTCGCGCCGGTGAAGGCGCCCTTCTCATGACCGAACAGGATCGACTCGACGAGATTGTCGGGGATCGCGCCGCAATTGACCGCGACGAACGGCTTTGCCTTGCGCTCGCCGCTGCCATGGATGGCGCGCGCGAACATCTCCTTGCCGACGCCGGAATCGCCTTCGATCAGCACGGGAATGGAAGAATTCGCCGCCTTCTGCGCGGCGCGCACCACATGCGCCATCGCGTCAGAGCGGGTGATGATGTCGGAAAACGTCAGCCGGCCTTCGCGGCTGTGCCGGATGCGCTGCAATTCGCCCTTGAGCGCGGACGCGTTGAGCGCGTTGCGCAACGAGACCTGGAGCCGCTCCATGCCGACCGGCTTGACCACGAAGTCGGCCGCACCCGCGCGCATCGCAGAGATCACGTTGTCGATGCCGCCATGCGCGGTCTGGACGATGACGGGCACGCTGAGGCCGGCCTCGCGAATCTTTGCCAGGACGCCCATGCCGTCGAGGCCGGGCATCACGAGGTCGAGGATGACGGCGTCGACCGCCGGTGCGTCGGGCGCGGTGAGGGCGGCGAGCGCGGCATCGCCGGAATCGACGATGATCGTTTCATAGCCGCATTTTTGCACCATGTTCTCGACCAGGCGGCGCGCGACGGCGTCGTCATCGGCAATCAAAATACTGGCAGCCATGGTGTTCCCCGCACGCTACAACTATCTGTCTCGAATCGGGGCACTCTGGCCGAAGCCGATTAACGCACTCTTAAACCTTGCTGCCCCCATCCATTGCGATCGTTGAACACAGGTCTCCAACACGATGACTTCGCGCTCCAAGCCCGCTCTTAGCAAGCCCGCTCTTAGCAAGCCCGCTCCTAGCAAGTCCGCTCCTAGCAAGTCCGCTCTCAGCACGTCTGCTCTCCGCAAGCCGAACACCAAAAAAGCCGCCGCCAAAGCAAAACCCTCCGACAAAGCTGCAAGCAAGACCAGCAAGCTTCCGGAGTGGAACCTCGCCGATCTCTATTCCGGGATCACGGCGCCGGAAGTGGCGCGCGATCTCGAGAAGATGGATGCCGATTGCGTCGCGTTCGAGACGGACTACAAGGGCAAGCTCGCGACAGGGACAGCAAAGGAAGATGGCGGAAAATGGCTCGCGCAGGCCGTGCGGCGTTACGAGGCGATCGATGATCTCGCCGGCCGGCTCGGCTCCTATGCCGGGCTCGTCCACGCCGGCGACAGCGTTGATCCCAAGATTTCAAAGTTTTACGGCGACCTGTCGGAGCGCCTGACGGCCGCCTCCACCCATCTTCTGTTCTTCGCGCTCGAGCTCAACCGGATCGATGACGATATTTTGACCCGTGCGATGCAGGCTTCCGAGCTCGCACATTATCGCCCCTGGATCGAGGATCTGCGCAAGGAGAAGCCGTATCAGCTCGAGGACAAGCTCGAGCAGCTGTTCCTGGAAAAGGCGCAGACCGGCTATTCGGCCTGGAACAGGCTGTTCGACCAGACGATCTCCGGCTTGCGCTTCAAGGTCGGCGCCAAGCAGCTCGCGATCGAGCCGACGCTGAACCTCTTGCAGGACCGCGACGGCGCCAAGCGCAAGAGCGCGGCGGAGGCCTTGGCAAAAACCTTCAAGGCCAATGAGCGCACCTTCGCGCTGATCACCAACACGCTCGCCAAGGACAAGGACATTTCCGACCGCTGGCGCGGCTTCAAGGACGTCGCGGATTCCCGTCATCTGAACAACCGCGTCGAGCGCGAGGTGGTGGATGCGCTGGTCGCCTCGGTGCGCAGCGCCTATCCAAGGCTGTCGCATCGCTATTACGCGCTGAAGGCGCGCTGGTTCAAGAAGAAGCGGCTCGCCTATTGGGATCGTAACGCGCCGCTGCCCTTTGCAGCGACCGACACCATCGCCTGGCCCGATGCGAGGAACATGGTATTGACGGCCTATCGCGGCTTCTCGCCCGACATGGCCGACATCGCCGAGCGCTTTTTCACCGATCGCTGGATCGATGCGCCGGTCCGTCCCGGCAAGGCGCCCGGCGCCTTCTCGCATCCGACCACGCCGTCGGCGCACCCTTACGTGCTGATGAACTATCAGGGCAAGCCGCGTGACGTGATGACGCTTGCGCACGAGCTCGGTCACGGCGTGCATCAGGTGCTGGCGGCCAGGAACGGCGCGCTGATGGCGCCGACACCGCTGACGCTGGCCGAGACCGCGAGCGTGTTCGGGGAGATGCTGACCTTCAAACGGCTGCTGGCGCAGACCAAAAATGCAAAACAGCGCCAGGCGCTGCTCGCCGGCAAGGTCGAGGACATGATCAACACCGTGGTGCGGCAGATCGCGTTCTATTCCTTCGAGCGCGCCGTCCACACCGAGCGCAAGAACGGCGAGCTCACGGCGACGCGCCTCGGCGAGATCTGGCTTTCGGTGCAGGGCGAGAGCTTAGGTCCCGCAATCGAGATCAAGGCGGGCTACGAGAATTACTGGATGTACATCCCGCACTTCATCCATTCGCCGTTCTACGTCTACGCCTATGCCTTCGGCGACTGCCTCGTGAACTCGCTCTACGCGGTCTACGAGAACGCCACGGAAGGCTTTGCCGAGCGCTATCTCGACATGCTCGCTGCCGGCGGCACCAAGCACTACTCAGAGTTGCTGCGCCCCTTCGGGTTAGATGCCAAGGATCCCAAGTTCTGGGACGGCGGCCTCTCCGTCATCGCCGGCATGATCGACGAGCTGGAGGCGATGGGCTGAAGGGGCCAGGCCGCCTCAGCCTGCTGGCTGGCGCCGCGGCCGGGACTGTTCGGCCCGGCAGGATGTTCGTTGAGGTCGGCGCAGCCCAGCATCGCACTGAGGCGATCGGTTGCCGGCAGCGACATTGTATCGCGAGCTTTGCCATTATCCCACCGGCGCGACGCTCGGTGAAACCGCCGGCTGCGGCCAGCGGCCGCGCTCGCCAATCCGGACCCGGGATTGAACGTTCGCGACAGCGGCCAAGACTAATCTTGTGCGGCACCGGCCCTTCAGATTGCAACTATTGATTGTTAGGCCGGGTGCCCGGGGGAGGCAGCCATGGCCGAGCATGTGCATGCGTCTGGCGAGCATCACACGTCGAGCGCGGGGGCGATCGACTTCCGGCCTTGGGGCGAGAAACACCAGGCCCTCGTCAAGAGCGAGATCGAAGCCATCAATACGCGGCGGGAGGCCGGCCGCCAGATCGAGACGGAGGGGCTCAAGCCCGGGCAGACGATCGACGTCGTCGGGCTGGCGCTTTCCGGCGGCGGCATCCGTTCCTCCGCGGTCTGTCTCGGTATTCTCCAGGCGCTGAACCATCACGACGTGATCAAGCGGATCGACTATCTCTCCACGGTTTCGGGAGGAGGTTATATCGGCAGCTCGATGACGGCGACCATGACGGTCGCAAAGCGATTCGTGTTCGGTCAGCCGCCCAATCCCGGCGCGAAGAGCGCCAAGGCGAGCGAAGTCAGCGATACGCCTGAAGTCGGCCATATCCGCAACTATTCGAACTATCTCGTTCCGGCCGGCGCGCGCGATCTCCTGACCGGACTGGCGATCGTGGTCCGCGGGCTGGTGGCCAATGTCGGTCTTACCCTGCCCATCGTTCTGCTGCTGGCAGTCGTCACCATCATCTCGAACCCCGCAAGGTCGGCGCTCTATGCGGCGAACGTGTTTGGCGTGTCCGTCAACAACGACTGCGACCGGCTGCACTGGATTTCCGAACGGATCGGCTTCTTCTCCCTGATCGGTGTGGTCCTCGGCTTGGCAATCTATGTCGTCGGCCGGCTGCGCTACGGGGCGCCCTCGCGCCAATATGGCGATACGTTTGACGAGATCAGACGAGACCGCTGGGAGTTATTTGCATACGGAGCCGGAATCGCGATCACGTTGGGGGTGATCTGCGATCTGGCGCGGTTCATGCCGGTCGATCATTTCGGCCTCACGCTCACCGCGAGCATCGCGGGGATGGTCATGTTCTTCTGGTGGGCGATCTGGCGGTCGCATCTGCCGGCGAACAGGCTGCAGGAATTCCGCGGCCTCAGGATCCAACAGGACAACAGCACACCCGCAGTGCTGTTCAGCCACTTGCCGACGATAGCCGCGACCTATCTCGTGCTGCTCTTCCTGATCGCCTTCTTCGAGTTTCAGCCGTTCATGATCGCTGAAATGTTCGACAATGCGGACGCAGCCTCGGATGCCGGGCTCGGCGTCGTCGCAGGCATCGCCGTGACATGGCTGAAGTCCCTGGCCGCGATCACCGCGCCGATCGCCGCCGCCGTCACCCTCTTCAGGCAGCAATTCGCGGGCTTGCTGAAGGGGAAGGGGACCTCCGATTGGCTGGCGATCGCGCTGGCCCATGCCGCCAACCTGGCGATCTGGATCGCCGGCGCAGCGTTGCCGCTGCTGATCTGGATCGCCTATCTCTATCTGACCTTCTGGGGCATCACCAACGACAAGCTTTTGCCGCAGCGCGTCTGTCCGAACGCGGTGACCGAATGGCCCACGCTCGACCAGATCGATACGGTCAGGAGATCGAAGACCCATCTGACCGGAACGCTTCAATTCGATTCGGACGCCGGAACTCTGAGCGCTGAAATAAAAGACCGGACGACGCAGCGCACACACACGAGAAAAAACCGCGAAGGGCGGCAGATCGAGCATGCGCCGGGGTGGGTGAATTCGGCCTCCGGTACCATATCCCAGGCGCTTCGCTCGTTCGGCCTCGCCGGCACTATCGACGCCGTCAAGCTTCGGCTCGGCGCGAACGTACGCTGGTCGGTGATCGCGCTGTATCTCATTTTCGCGATCGTGTTGTTCCGCGGCTCGTGGTCTCTCGCGCCGAACGCCAATTCGTTGCATCGTCTCTATCGGGATCGCCTGAGCAAGGCGTTCCTGTTCAAGCCGCTGCCGCGAAACGAGCATGCGGCGCAAACGGACGTCCGCTACAAGCCGGCCCGGAACGTCGCGAGCATCGACCAGGGACGTGACCTCGAACCTCTGGACGAGCTCAAGCTCAGCTCGCTCTGCGCCCATGGAAAGCTCCATGCTCCCTATCACCTGATCAACACGGCGTTGAACATCCAGGGCTCCGACTTCGCCAACCGCAGAGGCCGCAACGCCGATTTTTTCGTGTTCGCGCCATTGTGCGTGGGAAGCGAGGCGACCGGCTACGCGCCGACGCTGAAATTCGAGAGCGGCGACCGCGGTCTCGATCTGGCGACGGCATTGGCGATCTCCGGAGCGGCCGCCTCGTCCAACATGGGATCGGATTCCATCAGGGCGCTGACGCCGACGCTCGCTTTGCTGAACGTTCGTCTCGGCTTCTGGCTCAGGAATCCGCGCTACGCCGAGAACAACGGTGAGGTGCGGCGACGGCCGTCGCCGTTCTATCTCTGGTCGGAAATATCGGGCCGGCTCTACGAGAACAGTGACGCCGTCTATCTGACAGACGGAGGGCACATCGAGAATCTCGGCGTCTACGAGCTGTTGCGGCGCCGTTGCAGGGTCATCATTGCCGTCGACGCCGAGGCCGATGCGCCGATGAACTTCTCCTCGCTCGTCACGCTGCAGAGATACGCGCGCATCGATCTCGGCATCATCATCGATCTGCCGTGGTCGCCGATTCGGACCTGTACGCTGGGCTGGATGGCCTGCAATGCCGGAAAGCCTCCGACGCCGCCGCCCGATTCGTCAGGCGGCCCCCACGTCGCGATCGGCACGATCGACTATGGCGGGGCAAACATCGGTTATCTCATCTACATCAAATCGTCGCTCACCGGCGACGAGAACGACTACATCCGCGACTATGCGCGCCGCTACGAGCGCTTCCCGCACGAGTCCACGGGCGACCAGTTCTTCTCGGAGGAGCAGTTCGAGGTCTATCGCGCGCTCGGCTTCCACATCGCTCATCGATTTCTCACCGGCCTCGACGACGTGTCCGTGAGGGACAAGGACGGCAAGTGCGTGCGGAAGCGGCTGAGTGCCGACGGCATCGAGCCGATCGGAACGATCCGTGCCGCATTAGGTCTTGCCGCTTCATCGTAGTCGGCAACGGCCGATTCCGATCGTTGCTCGGGGGAGCGGGAATCCGTGGTCCGAAGGTGGGCGATCGTGGGCGGAAATGCACGATTTGCCGAGGGGGCAAGGGGGCCGTCGATGCGGTACACGTTGCCTTCGGGCTCCCGATCGCCGAAGGCCGGCCCAGGCCATCTTGATCGCCGTCTCGGATCGCGAGCACCGGATGCCCCGGACAATCGGCATTCCAAATGAGCCGATTTGCGGGAAAACCGCGCAGCTGTGCCGTTGCCCTGCCCGGCGGATTGCGGTAATGCCAGCCGGGAATTCGACTTTCGACTGGGGACATCCATGGCTGACCATAGCGAAGTGGCGTACAGCACCGCCGACGGCAACGACTACGTTGCCCACGAGCAGACCTATGAGGGCTTCATCAAGCTGGTGAAGTATGGCACGGCCGCGGTCGCGCTCATCGTCATCCTGATGGCGATCTTCCTGACCTGATCCATCGTCGGCTGCCCGCCAAAGGCGGCGGTTGCTCAGAAAATTTGCATACGAGCCGGTTCCAAAACCGGTATCCAACGTTGCGGGAGTAACGCTAAGTTCGGATGCGCGCTGTCCCGCGTCGCCGGAGGCCTCATGAAGATTGCCGTTGCCAAGGAAATCGATCCGTCGGAGCCGCGGGTCGCCGCTTCGCCGGACACGGTGAAGAAGTTCAAGGCGCTGGGCGCCGAGATCGCCGTCGAGCCCGGTGCCGGCGTCAAGTCGGGCCTGCTGGATTCCGACTACACCGCCGCCGGCGCGACCGTCAGCGCGGATGCGCTCGTTGATGCCGACATCATCATCAAGGTGAAGCGCCCCGAGGCGTCCGAGCTCGGCCAGTACAAGCGCGGCGCACTGGTCATCGCCATCATGGATCCCTACGGCAATGATGCCGCGCTGAAGACGATGGCCGATGCCGGTATCGCCGCCTTTGCCATGGAACTGCTGCCGCGCATCACGCGCGCGCAGGTGATGGACGTGCTGTCGTCGCAGGCGAACCTGGCGGGCTACCGTGCCGTGATCGAGGGCGCGGAAGCCTTCGGCCGCGCCTTCCCGATGATGATGACCGCGGCGGGCACCGTGCCCGCCGCAAAAGTGTTCGTGATGGGCGTCGGCGTCGCCGGCCTCCAGGCGATCGCGACCGCGCGCCGTCTCGGCGCCGTCGTCACCGCGACCGACGTGCGCCCTGCCACCAAGGAGCAGGTCGAATCGCTCGGCGCAAAGTTCCTCGCCGTCGAGGACGAGGAGTTCAAGAACGCGCAGACCGCCGGCGGCTATGCCAAGGAAATGTCCAAGGAGTACCAGGCCAAGCAGGCCGCGCTGACCGCCGAGCACATCAAGAAGCAGGACATCGTGATCACCACGGCGCTGATCCCGGGCCGGCCCGCGCCCAAGCTCGTCAGCGCCGAGATGGTCAAGTCGATGAAGCCGGGCTCGGTTCTGGTCGACCTTGCCGTCGAGCGCGGCGGCAATGTCGAGGGGGCCAAGCCGGGCGAGGTCGTCGATCTCGATGGCATCAAGATCGTCGGCTACACCAATGTTGCCGGCCGCGTCGCCGCGTCGGCCTCCGGCCTCTACGCGCGCAACCTGTTTTCCTTCATCGAGACCATGATCGACAAGAAAGAGAAGAAGCTTGCCGTGAACTGGGACGACGAGCTCGTGAAGGCGACCGCGCTGACCAGGGACGGCGCCGTCATCCACCCCAACTTTCAGCCCCAGTCGGCTTAATTGGGCTCAAGGAGAGAAGCCATGGAGCATGTCGCACAGGTCGTCGATCCCTTCATCTTCCGGCTGTCGATTTTCGTGCTGGCGGTGTTCGTCGGCTATTTCGTGGTGTGGTCGGTGACGCCGGCGCTGCACACGCCGCTGATGTCGGTCACAAACGCGATCTCCTCGGTGATCGTGGTCGGTGCGTTGCTCGCCGGCGGTGTCGCCAATGTCTCGAGCGGTTCCGGCTGGGCGCGCGCCTTCGGCTTCATCGCGCTGATCTTTGCCTGCATCAACATCTTCGGGGGCTTCCTTGTCACCCAGCGCATGCTGGCGATGTACAAGAAGAAGGCCAAGTAAGCGTCACCTCGGGGTGAAGAGGCGAATGGGGACCTGAGATGAGCGCTAATCTCTCTGCATTGTTGTATCTCGTGGCGGGTGTGCTGTTCATCCTGTCGTTGCGGGGACTGTCGAGCCCGGCCACCTCGCGCCAGGGCAATCTGCTTGGCATGATCGGTATGGCGATCGCGGTCGCCACCACGCTTGCCAACCATCCGCCGGCCGACGGCCTCGCCTGGCTGCTCGTCATCGTCGGCATCGCCATCGGTGGCGCGATCGGTGCCATGATCGCGCGTCGCGTGCCGATGACCTCGATGCCGGAGCTGGTCGCCGCCTTCCACTCGCTGGTCGGCATGGCCGCGGTGCTGGTCGCCGCAGGCGCGTTCTATGCACCGGAAGCTTTCGACATCGGCACCCCCGGCAACATCCACACCCAGAGCCTGGTCGAAATGTCGCTCGGCGTCGCCATCGGCGCGCTGACCTTCACCGGCTCGGTGATCGCGTTCCTCAAGCTGTCGGCCCGCATGAGCGGCGCGCCGATCATCCTGCCGGCGCGGCACCTCATCAACATCGCGCTCGCTGTCGCACTGGTCGCCTGCATCGTCGGGCTCGTCGTCACCGGCAGCCCGGTGTTCTTCTGGCTCAACGTCATCCTGGCGCTGGCACTCGGCGTGCTCATGATCATCCCGATCGGCGGCGCCGACATGCCGGTCGTGATCTCGATGCTCAACTCCTATTCGGGGTGGGCCGCGGCCGGCATCGGCTTCACGCTCGGCAACTCAGCGCTGATCATCACCGGCGCGCTGGTCGGCTCATCCGGCGCGATCCTGTCCTACATCATGTGCCATGCGATGAACCGGTCCTTCATCTCGGTCATCCTCGGCGGCTTCGGCGGCGAGACGGCCGCCGCTGGCGGGGGGACCGGCGAGCAGAAGCCGGCCAAGCTCGGCTCGGCGGACGATGCCGCCTTCATCATGAAGAACGCCTCCAAGGTCATCATCGTGCCCGGCTACGGCATGGCGGTGGCGCAGGCCCAGCACGCGCTGCGCGAAATGGCCGACATGCTGAAGAAGGAAGGCGTCGAGGTGAAGTACGCCATCCACCCGGTCGCCGGCCGCATGCCGGGCCACATGAACGTGCTCCTGGCCGAGGCCAACGTGCCCTACGACGAGGTGTTCGAGCTCGAGGACATCAACTCCGAATTCGCGCAGGCCGACATCGCCTTCGTGATCGGCGCCAATGACGTGACCAACCCCGCCGCCGAAGAGGACAAGACCTCGCCGATCTACGGCATGCCGGTGCTCCAGGTCTGGAAGGCGGGCACCGTGATGTTCATCAAGCGCTCGCTGGCTTCGGGTTACGCCGGCATCGACAATCCGCTGTTCTATCGCGACAACACCATGATGCTGCTCGGCGACGCCAAGAAGGTCACTGAGAACATCGTCAAGGCGATGTAGCAACGCGCTAAGGAGCGGACCGTGGCCATCAACAAGGAATGGCACCGGTCCAATCCCATGCCGCCCAAAGCGACACGGGCGGAGCGCACCACCTGGCACGCGGCCCACGGGGCGGCGTGCGGTTGCCGCGAGATTCCCCCAAGCATCCGGTCCGACGTCCTGAAATTGCTCAAGAGCCGTCGCAAGCCTTGAAGCCTGGACCGGCTGTGCAGTCATGACATTCCTGAAGTGGATCGCGATCGTCATCGCGACCGGCTATCTCGCCGGCCTCGTCGTGCTGTATGTGAGGCAGCGCGACATGCTGTTTCCGATCCCGCCGGTCGGTCGCACCCCACCGGCTGCTGCAGGTCTTCCCGGGGCGGAAGAGCACGTGCTGACCGCGTCGGATGGTGAGAAGGTCATCGTCTGGCACGTGCCGGCGAAACCCGGTCGTCCCGTCATCCTCTATTTTCACGGCAATGGCGATTCCCTTGCCGGCCTTGCCGGACGCTTCAAGGCCGTGACGACCGACGGTACCGGCCTCGTCGCACTGTCCTATCGCGGCTATGCCGGCTCGAGCGGGGCGCCGAGCGAACAGGGCTTGCTGCGGGATGCCGCGGCCGCCTACGCCTTCACAACCGCGCGTTACGCGGCGGAACGGATCGCCGTCTGGGGCTTTTCGCTCGGGACCGGCGTGGCGGTCGCCATCGCATCCGAACATCGCATAGGCAAGTTGATCCTGGAAGCGCCTTACACGTCGACGGTCGACGTCGCTGCCTCGCTCTTCCGCTTCGTTCCGATCCGGCTCTTGATGCGCGACCGGTTTCGCTCCGATGAGCGGATCGCGCGCGTCACGGTGCCGCTGCTCGTCATGCATGGCACCGATGACCTTGTCATTCCGATCGTCTTCGGACAGCGTCTGTTCGCGCTCGCGCACGAGCCAAAACGGTTCGTCCGGTTTCCGGGGGGCGGACACGACAATCTCGATTCCTTCGGGGCGATCGAAACGGTGAGGCGGTTCATTGCGTCCTAGGCAGCTCGGCACAGGGTGCGCGGTTGCGCTCATCGCTCTTATCTTCGCGCTGCTGCCGCAGCGCGCCTCGGCCGCAGCCTCGCTCGACGGCGCGGCGATGGGCTGGCCCTACGCGCTGCCGTTTGCCGGGCTGTTGCTGTCGATCGCGCTCGGACCATTGTCGTTCCCGAAATTCTGGCATCACCATTACGGCAAGATCGCCGCCGCCTGGTCGGTGCTCGCGCTCATCTCGCTGGTCTGGCTCGCGGGCGGCATGGCGACGCTGGCGGCGTTCGTCCACGCCATGCTCGCCGAATATCTCGGCTTCATCGTGTTGCTGTTCTCGCTCTATGTCGTGGCCGGCGGCATCCTCATCAGCGGCGACATCAAGGGAACGCCGGGGGCCAACACCGGCATCCTCGCGCTGGGCACGCTGATGGCGAGCGTCGTCGGCACCACGGGCGCTGCGATGATCCTGATTCGTCCGCTGATCCGCGCCAATCGGCAGCGGCGCTACAACACCCATGTCGTCATCTTCTTCATCATCCTGGTCGCTAATGTCGGCGGCGCGCTGAGCCCGCTCGGCGATCCCCCACTGTTCGTCGGCTTCCTGCACGGCGTCGACTTCTTCTGGACCATGCGGAACATCTGGCTCCAGACCGCGATCGTTGCGGGCTTGTTGCTCGCGATATTTGTCGTCGTCGATGTCTGGCGCTTCCGCAACGAGCCGTTGCCGGCCGGCACATTACCCGGGGAGCCGCTTCGGATCCGCGGCCTCATCAACCTCTTGCTGATCGCTGCCATCGTCGCGAGCCTGCTCGTGTCGGCGATGTGGAAGCCGGGCATCGCATTCGACATTCTCGGAACCAGGCTGGAGCTGGAGAGCATCTTCCGCAATGTGGTGCTGCTCGCGATTGCCGCTCTCTCGGTGTGGCTGACGCCGGACGAGCACCGGCAGGCCAATGGCTTCACCTGGGAGCCGATCCGCGAAGTGGCAAAGCTCTTTGCCGGCATCTTCGTCGCCATCATTCCGGTCATTGCCATGCTCGATGCCGGCCATCACGGCGCGTTCGCCTGGCTGCTGTCGGCGGTGACGGCGCCGGATGGGAGCCCGCGCGAAGTGGCCTATTTCTGGTTCACCGGGCTGATGTCGGCGTTCCTCGACAATGCGCCGACCTACCTGTTGTTTTTCGAGCTCGCAGGCGGCGATCCGCCGGTGCTGATGAACGAGCTCTCCGGCACGCTCGCTTCGATCTCCATGGGAGCAGTCTATATGGGGGCGCTCACCTATATCGGCAACGCGCCGAACTTCATGGTGAACAGCATTGCGAGCGAGAGCGGCATCGAGATGCCCAGCTTCTTCGGCTACCTCCTGCGCGCGGGCGCGGTGCTGATCCCGCTGTTCCTGCTGCTCACCATCCTGCCGGTAGCGCCGATCCTGCACGGGCATTGAATCTGCCCGCCGATTTGGTACTGCTCGTCCAAAGCGCGATGAATTTCACCGCGCTTTGGGGTTTTCGTTTGAGCATGATCTCGGCGCAGGAAACCTCGGCACACTTTTCCGGATCACGCTCTGAGCAAATGGAATCCGTGGATGAGCGCCCATAGCCCGATGCCCCGGTCGGCCTGGATCTTTCCCGCGCTGGCCGTGCTGTTGTTCGTCGCCGTCACTGCGACGGACTACACCTTCACGCTGTCGCTCGGCGGCCTCGCCTTTGCGCTTCTCCTCCTCGTGATCCTGTTCGGAACGGTGTTCGCGGCTGTTCATCATGCCGAGGTGATCGCGGAACGTGTCGGCGAACCCTACGGAACGCTGGTGCTGACACTCGCGGTCACGATCATCGAGGTGGCGCTGATCACCACGATCATGCTGGGCGAGAAGCCGGCGCCGGAATTGGCGCGCGACACCGTGTTCGCGGTGGTCATGATCGTCTGCAACGGGCTGGTCGGCGTCTGCGTCTTCATCGGCGGCCTGCGCTACCGCGAGCAGGGCTTTCAGGTCTCCGGCGCCAACGTCTATCTCAGCGTGCTGTTCGCGCTCGCGACCATCACGCTGATCATGCCGAACTACACGGTCACCACGCCGGGACCGTTCTACTCGTCGATCCAGCTCGGCTTCGTCGACGTTGTTACGCTCGCGCTCTACGGCGTGTTCCTCTACACCCAGACAGTCCTGCACCGGGATTACTTCATCAACGAGGCCGCGGAAGGCGAGGGTGGGAAGGCCCATCTGTCGGGCGGGCTGTTCCTGCTCAGCGTCGCGCTGCTCCTGATCTCGCTGTTGGCCGTGGTGCTGCTGGCGAAGAAATTTTCGCTGGTGGTCGACGCGGTCGCAGCCAGGATCGGTGCGCCGCCGGCGTTCGCGGGTCTCTTGGTCGCGCTGCTGATCCTGCTGCCCGAGGGCGTCTCGGCGATTGCGGCGGCGCGCAAGAACGATCTCCAGAAGAGCATCAATCTTGCGCTGGGTTCCTCGCTCGCGACCATCGGGCTGACGATCCCGGCGGTCGGGGTCGCCACCTACGCGCTCGACAAGAAACTCGAGCTCGGCCTCAGCCCCCAGGACAGCGTCCTGCTGCTCCTGACCTTCTTCCTGAGCATGCTGACCTTCGGCACCGGCAGGACCAACGTCCTGTTCGGGCTGGTCCATATGGTGGTATTTGCCGTCTACGTGTTCATGGTGTTCGTGCCGTAGGGCATGATCCGGAAAAGTGTGAAGCGGTTTTCACTCGCGACAAACGCGGAGCGTTTGCGCGGAGATCATGCGCAAACAACAACCTGAGGCGCGATGTCGAATCCATCCTGACCCTCATCGTGCTTCAATCGGGAGAATGGGAATGTTGTCCGCCAAATCCGACGTTCAGGTCGACACCGACGAGGTTAGGGTCACCGAGTGGCGGCTGCCGGCGGGCGGCGCCACCGGCCATCACATTCACGGGATGGACTATGTGATCGTTCCCGTCACAGCCGGCCAGATGACCATCGTGGCGCCCAATGGGGAACGCTCCACGGCGCAGCTTTCGGCAGGCAAGTCCTACTTCCGCAAGGCCGGCGTCGCGCACGACGTGCTTAACGAAACTGCAACGGAGATCGTGTTCCTTGAGATCGAGTTGAAACCGTAAAGCGGTTGTGCCAATTGCCACCGATCCGTCGCAGTTGACCCCCTTACTATTGCCTCAAAGTTCCCGCATCAGATCGTGTGGGGAGTGGCCGGAATGCTGAAATACCTGACTAAAATCTCCATGGATATCTTCCCCTCGGTGCTCGCGACGATCATCGGGGCGTACATCGTTAATCACTACATCAACGCCCGGCCGGCCCCCGACACTCCCGCTGCCGCGGTCGCCCCTGCCCAGACCAAGAAGGATGCCAAGCCTGCCGACGTCGCGAATCTTCCCGCGCCCGGAGTGAAGGCCAAGGGCATGTCCGAGAAGAACTTGACGGACAAGCCGGCGGCCGAGAAGCCGGCGGACAACAAGGCTGCCGACCAGCCGGCCGAGGCCAAGCCCGCCGAGACTGCACCCGCCGAGACCGCCGCCGCTCCCGCCACGCCGCGCGGCCGGCCGGCGGCTTCCCGCGACGGCAAGGCCATGGCCAAGGCGACGTCTGCCCCGGTCGTCACCGCGCCGGCTGCCGAGGCCACGCAGGCACCGGCGTCGAACGCCGCGACACCTGACGCCAACGATCTTGCCCGCGCGGCGATCGAACGGCTGCGCAAGTCGCCCGAGGCCGGCTCGCAGGAGACGGCCCGTGCGCCCGAGGCCCCGCGCGTTCATGAAGCTCCGCGCCTCGTCACGGCGGCCCCGTCTTCCGTGCAGCCGCTGCCACCGCCGATCTCGGTGTCGACGCCGGGCCCGGAGGCCTACGGCTCCCCGATGACCTCGAATCCGCCCTACACCGCGTCCGTCGGCGCCGGTGACGATGCGAATCGATTGACGCCGCCCGCCGATATCCCGGTCCCGGTTGTGGTCGCGCCGCCGCTCGATCTGCGGGCCAATGCCGCCGGTCCCATGCCGCGGCCAAAGACCAACGTCGCCGACGAGATGCTGTCGGGCATGAAGTCGATGTTCCACGCGGTTCTGCCGAAGAGCGCCACCCCGGACTGACCTGGCGCGGCTCGCGCCTTCGCGATTCGTTCCTAGCGCGGAATGGCTTTGGGTTGAATCGACTGGGCCGCGGGCTCGTTCAACCTCTCCCGCTTGCGGGGGAGGTCGGCGCGAAGTGCCGGGTGGGGGTTCTCTCCACACGGGGAGTATCTCGATCGCGGAAGCACCCCCACCCCAGCGCTCCCCCGCAAGCGGGAGAGGGAGCGCACGTCCTCCGAGGCAACAAGGCCTGATCTCATCCCGTTCTCAGCCGCCGATGCGGGCGAGACCGCTGCGAGCGGCATCGTCGCGTGGACGTAGCGCGACCGCCCTTGTGTAGGACGCCGCCGCCTTGACCTTGTCGCCGAGGCGCTCATAGGCGAGCCCCCGCGTGGTCCAGACTTGTGCATTATGCGGATCGGCCTCGGAGGCTTCGTCGAGGTCGGTTGCGGCTTCCTTGACCTTGCCGACGGCGAGATAGCTGATGGCGCGGCCGAGCAACGGCTCCGGCTTCTGCGGATTGAGCCCGCTCGCCGCGCTGAAATCCGCGATCGCGAACTCGTGCTCGTTGTTGCCCTGATAGATCAGGGCGCGGCCATAGAGCGCCTGCGCATTGTAGGGATCGAGCGCGACCGCGCGGTTGAACTCTTCGAGCGCCGCCGCCGCTTCTCCCGATTTCGCGAGCGCCTGACCCTTGGCCGTATGGCTCTGTGCCTCAGTGACATTGCCGGCGCTGACCGCGCTCTCGGCGGGCGCGGCAGCAGCCTTGGGCGGGTCCTGCGGCTTCTCCTTCTCCGGCATCAGCGATCCCAGGTCGAACGAGCAGCCGGACAGTGCGATCGCGATCAGCGCGAGCGTGACGGAGCGCCGCCAGGGTCGGCACGACTGTGCCGGGCTGTGCTCGGGGAAAGGGGAGGCCATCTACGGGTTCGCTCGCGCTGGTGCCGCATCGGTAGTGCCCCGTCCCAGAAAGGCACCGCTCACAAAACAACAACGCGGGCCCGAGGCCCGCGTCATCGAAAACTCAGTCTTGCAAGACCAGCAATATCAGCGCGGTCCGCGCGGACCTGCACCGGGGCCGCCACGGCCGCCGGCGCCACGCTCGCCACCGGGGCCAGCGCCGAACACCGGCTTCGGCTTCATCGGCAGCAAGCCTTCACGCTGCAGCTTCTTGCGCGCCAGCTTGCGCGCGCGGCGCACGGCTTCGGCCTTTTCGCGGGCCTTCTTCTCGGATGGCTTTTCGTAGTGACCGCGGAGCTTCATCTCGCGGAAAATCCCCTCGCGCTGCATCTTCTTCTTCAGCGCCTTGAGGGCTTGATCGACATTGTTATCGCGAACGAGAACCTGCACGCGGCATCCTCTTCAGTGGATCGGATTTGAATTCTGGCAAGTCAAAGGGGATGGCAGAAAAGCGCAAGCCCTTAACCTTGAGCGCGCGGATGTATCAGACAAAACCTGAGATGTCCACCTGCCAAGCGGCCTCTCGGGCCAAGATAAGCCATTAAATGGGGCAAAAATGCCCCCGTGCGGCCCTGATTTGGGTGGTTTGGCGCCAATGGCGGGGCCGCTCCCGGAACTTTGATCCGGAAGTCTAGGAAATCAGGGGAGACGCGCATGGATATGAAGAAATATGCCGCCGAGGCCATCGGCACCTTCTGGCTCACCTTCGCGGGGTGCGGGAGCGCGGTGATCGCAGCCGGCTTTCCGCAGGTCGGGATCGGCCTGGTCGGTGTGTCCCTGACGTTCGGCCTGAGCGTGGTGACCATGGCCTACGCCATCGGCCACATCTCGGGCTGCCATCTCAATCCGGCCGTCACGGCCGGTCTTGCGGCGGGCGGCCGGTTCCCGACGGGACAGATCCTGCCCTATATCGTCGCGCAGGTCGTCGGCGCGATCGTCGCGGCCGCGCTGCTCTATGTGATCGCCAGCGGCGCCCCGGGCTTCGACATCACCAAGGGCTTTGCGTCGAACGGCTATGGCGCGCATTCGCCCGGCCAGTACGGCATGGTGGTGTGCTTCATCACCGAGGTGGTGATGACCATGATGTTCCTGTTCGTCATCATGGGCGCCACGCACGGAAGGGCGCCTGCGGGCTTCGCGCCGCTCGCGATCGGGCTTGCGCTGGTGATGATTCATCTCGTCAGCATCCCCGTCACCAACACGTCGGTGAACCCGGCGCGCAGCACCGGGCCCGCGTTGTTCGTCGGCGGCTGGGCGCTTGCGCAACTCTGGCTGTTCTGGTTTGCGCCGCTGATCGGCGGCGCGCTCGGCGGCGTAATCTATCGCTGGCTGAGCGAAGAGCCGTCAGGTGTCGTCGCCGGTGTGAAGACCGCGTGATCACAGTGGGGGATCGCGAAGCGCCGCGGTCCCTTCACTTGTCGCGGGCCTGAAGCACTTCGGTGACATGGCCCATCTTGCGGCCCGGCCGCGGCGTGCCCTTGCCGTAGATGTGGACGGTCGCGCCCGGAACGGTCAGCCAGTCCTGGTAGCGGTTGATCTCATCGCCAATCAGGTTCGTCATGGTGACGACCTCGCCGTGCCGCACGGGCTTGCCGAGCGGCCAGCCGGCTATGGCGCGGATATGCTGTTCGAACTGCGAGACGGACGCGCCGTCGAGCGTCCAGTGCCCGGAATTGTGCACGCGCGGCGCAATCTCGTTCACCAGCACCTTCGGTCCCGTGCCGTTGGCGAGCACGAACATCTCGACCGCCAGCACGCCGACATAGTCGAGTGCGTCGGCGATCTTCCCGGCGACGTCGCGCGCCTCTTCGGCAAGCGCGTCCGGAATCGCGGCCGGCGCGCGCGAGACCTTGAGGATGTGATCGCGGTGCTCGTTCTCGGTGACGTCGAAGCATTCGACCTGGCCTTCGGCCGAGCGCGCGGCGATCACGGAAATCTCGCGCTCGAACGGCACGAAGGCTTCGAGGATCGCCGACTTGGTACCGAGGCTGGTCCACGCTCTCGCGACGTCGTCATCCTCGCGGATGATCACCTGCCCCTTGCCGTCATAGCCGAAGCGGCGCGTCTTCAGCACGGCAGGCAGGCCGATCCTGGCGATCGCGTCACGCAAGGAGGTAACGGAGGTGACGTCGGCATAGGCCGCCGTGCCGATTCCGAGCCGGGTGGCGAAGTCCTTCTCGGCGAGCCGGTCCTGGGTGGTTTCGAGGATCTTGCGGTTGGGCAGCACGGGGCGGCGTGCGTCCAGCACCAGCGCGGCCGCGGCCGGCACGTTCTCGAACTCGTAGGTGATGACATCGACGTCATTCGCGAACAGCTCGAGCGCCTCGACGTCGGCATATTCCGCACAGGTCGCGTTCAGCACGACGTCGAAGGCCGGTGAGTCCGGATCGGGCGAGAACACCTGGCAGCGCAGGCCGAGCCGCGCCGCGGCCATCGCAAGCATCCGTCCCAATTGTCCGCCGCCGAGGATTCCGATCGTGTCGCCGGGCTTCAGCTTCACCCGTTTGCTGCCAGTCACGCCTTGTCCTCCGGGCGCTCGGCCACGGCATCAGTCTGTGCCTTGCGCCAGGCCACGAGGCGATCGGACAGCGCCGGATCGGACAGGGCCAGCACGGCCGCGGCCAGCAGCGCCGCGTTGATCGCGCCCGCCTTGCCGATGGCGAGCGTCCCGACCGGGATGCCGGCAGGCATCTGGACGATCGAGTGGAGCGAATCGACCCCCCTCAGCGCCTTGGATTCGACGGGGACGCCGAACACCGGCAGTTCCGTCAGCGCCGCCGTCATGCCGGGCAGGTGCGCGGCGCCGCCGGCGCCGGCGATGATGACCTTGAAGCCTTCGGCCTTGGCGCCCTTGGCAAAGGTGAACAGCCGTTCCGGAGTGCGGTGGGCCGAGACGATGCGGCT
This sequence comes from Bradyrhizobium sp. CB82, assembly GCF_029714405.1. Classification (NCBI taxonomy): domain Bacteria; kingdom Pseudomonadati; phylum Pseudomonadota; class Alphaproteobacteria; order Hyphomicrobiales; family Nitrobacteraceae; genus Bradyrhizobium; species Bradyrhizobium sp. CB82. The sequence goes on from NZ_CP121650.1 coordinate 1,152,145, forward strand.
TTCGCAGGCGACACCGAGCGCTGTGAGCGTATCGGCGGCATGCCGCATGGTGTCCCAATCCGACTGGCTTCCCATGATGATGGCGATCGGCGCGGTCATGACGTCAATTGTGCTCGGGAATACAGAAACAGAGGCCAGATTAACGGTTCCGGCCGGCGGCTCGCAAGGCGGTGGCAAGGAGAAGGGAATGCACTATCCTGTCTTGGTGAATCCCCGCAAGCCTTCATTGAGCAGGATGCCCATGAAGAAACCAAAAAGGGCGATCGCTGCGAAGGCAAAAAAGGGCCGGAAAAGCAGCGGGAGCCGATCCAAACCCGCGGCCAGGCGCGCAAGGCGGCCAGTCAAGCAGTCCGCTGCGACCGCCGCCGAGGACGAGACCAAGAACCAAGCCGACGCGATCATCCGCGGTCTGCGCACCAAGCTCGCCCAGGCGCAGCGACGCATCGACGAGCTCGAGGCTGCTGCCGATACCGACTTTCTGCTCGGCATCCCGAACCGGCGCGGCTTCGAGCGCGAGCTTCACCGTGCGATCGCCTATATGACGCGCTACGCCGCTCGCGGCGCGCTGATCGTGCTCGATGTCGACCGCTTGAAGCCCATCAACGACAGCTTCGGTCATGCCGCCGGTGATGAGATGCTCAAGGCGATAGCCGCCACGCTGACGCGGCAGGTGCGCGCCTCAGACGTGGTCGGTCGCCTTGGCGGCGACGAGTTTGCGCTTTTGTTGTGGAACCTCAGCGAGACCGACGCCAGGGCCAAGGCGGCGGCTCTCGAGCAGGCGATCGACGACCTGTCCTTTGTCTTTCGCGGCCATCGCGTGAATGCGGGCGCCTCCGCCGGCGTCGCGCTGCTCGGATCTCACGCCAAGGCAGGCCGCGCAATGGAGGAAGCCGACGCAGCCATGTACGTCCGCAAGGCCCAGCGGCGGCACGAGCCGCGGATCAGGCTGATCAGCAGCGAGGCCGGAGCATGAGGCTGGAGCATGATGTGTCTTGGTTGAACCGGTACGAGCCGAGGGCTGGATTCACTTCTCCCCGCCTTGTGGACGTGAACCCAGCCCAGCGATCGCAACTTACTTTCATACGTTTTACAGCGCGCTGAGGTCTTCCGGCACGTTGCCGAACCTGCGCAGCAGCTTGGCGTCGCCGAACTCGCCGGTCATGGGGTCGCCGCTGCGGCTGAACGCGATCGCGCCGATATGGCCGGCCCCGTGCGCCAGGATCTCGGCGCGCCGCAGCGCGGCGGCTGAGGTCTGGCATTCCTCCGCCGCGCCGGCGACCGGCGATCCGTCTTCGTCGATGAGGAAAGGCAGTGCAACGTAATAGGTGACATCGGACATGGTCGGCTCCGAGTGCTCGTTGGCTCACGCGGCGCTGGATGCGCTCCGCAGCTTGTTGCGCGACGTCTCGGGAATGCAGCCGGCCGAAATTGCCGCCTGCAATTCCTCGAGCTCCGCTTCCAGATATTCGTTGGCCATGATCAGCGCCTTGATGGTGCTGCGCAGATTGCCGTCACACATCGCGATCGCCTGATCGCAGGCTTGTTCGTAATGGCTGTTGTCGAAGACGGCTGCGGACATGGCATTTCCCCCGAAAGCGGTTGATGATCGAATGTTCTTCTTTTGTTCTTTTTGAGTCAAGAGGAATCCGATGCGCGGAAAACGCGTCGGGCATGCCGGCTGCAATCAGGCGATGATGTCGGGCGTGATCTGGTCTTCGATGAAAGCGATACGGTCCCGCAACAGCAGCTTGCGCTTCTTCAGGCGCTGTAGCCGCAACAGGTCGGGCGCGGGCGATTGATGCAGTGCATCGATCGCCGCATCGAGATCTCGGTGTTCCTGCTGCAACCGGGCGAGCTCGGCTTCGAGTTCGCGCTCGTTTTCATTGGTCATGATGTGCGGTAGCCGGAAAACCCGATGAGGTTGCGAAAGGCTGTGGAAGGCCTGTGGAAAGTATCGTCCTTGCGCGACGTGATCGCAAGCGATCTGGGTCCTCTATCAACGTTCTCTCGCAAGATATTTAAGCGGATCTCGGCGCGGTCGCGGAAGCGGCATTGAAATCATGGATGATTCTAGTCGCAGTTCCTTACTCACGGTTCATTACATATGAATTTTCAAAAATGACAGTACGACCACGGATACCCATCGACAGAACGAATCGGTGATGTAGACTTGTTTGTCCGGATCGAATCCTGAGGTTCAACCCTACCGAGGAGGTTTCGAATGACAATTCAGGCACATCTTGTTGAATTGGAGCGGAAACACAAACTTCTCGAAAACGAATTGCACGAAGCTCTCGTGCACCTTTCAACAGACGACCTGCAAATTGTTGAGTTGAAGCGCCGGAAGTTGATGGTCAAGGACCAGATCGAGCGGTTGAAGCACGGCGCGGACGACACGCTCCACTAATAACCTCCATACATGAACAAGCCTGATCTCGTACCCTTAGCGCAGGGATGAGAGCTGTTGCACTCATCCCGCGTCGAGGTGCGAAGCGTTGCGCGATCAACTTCGCGCGACGTCTAGATGTTCGCGAGCTCGGCGACGTGGTCGGCGATCGCAAGCGATGACGTCAGGCCGGGCGATTCGATACCGAAGAGATTGATCAGGCCGTCCACGCCGTGATCGCGCGGGCCCTGCATCAGGAAATCCTGCGTGGCAACCGCCGGCGGAACGATCTTCGGCCGTATGCCCGAATAGCTTGGCATCAACGCACCATCAGGCAGGTCCGGCCAGTATTTGCGGATCGCCGGATAGAATCGCTCTGCGCGTGCGGGATCGACGGCATAGTCGATCGCTTCGATCCACTCCACGTCGGGACCGAAGCGCGCTTGGCCTGCCATGTCCAGGGTGAGGTGCACGCCGAGTCCGCCGGGCTCGGGCACGGGATAGATCAGCCGTGAGAACGGCGCCCTGGCGCTGCAGCTGAAATAGTTGCCCTTGGCGAGATAGGCCGGCGGAATCCGGTCGAGCGGCATGCCGTCGATATTGCGCGCCACCGTCGTCGCTGAAAGGCCTGCCGAGTTGACCAGCAGGCTGCATTGCAGCGTCATCGGCGCCTCGCCGCCGGCATCGATTTCGATGACGCCGCCGGATGCCTTGCCGCGGATCAGCGGCGTGTGAAACGCGAACGCAGCGCCCGCCGCTTCGGCCTCGCCGCGCAGCGAGAGCATAAAGGCGTGGCTGTCGATGATGCCGGTCGAGGGCGAGAGCAACGCGGCATCGCAAGCCAGCGCCGGCTCCAGCGCACGCGCGGCGTCGCCTGCGAGCATCTGCATGTCGAGCACGCCGTTGGCCTCGGCATGCGCCTTGATCGATTGCAGCTTCTCGGTCTCTTTCGGATTGGTCGCGACGATCAGCTTGCCGCAATTCTTGTGCGGGATGTCGCGCTCGGCGCAGTAGCGGTAGAGCGCATGCTTGCCGCTGACGCACAGCCGCGCCATCCAGCTCCCGGCCCGGTAGTAGATCCCGGCATGGATCACCTCGCTGTTGCGCGAGGAGGTGACGGTGCCGATGGCTTCCGCCGCTTCCAGCACGATCACCTCGCGCCCGGCCTGGGCGAGCCGCCGCGCGACCGCGAGCCCGACCACGCCCGCTCCGATGACGACGCAGTCAACTCTATCCATGGTGGGACGGGAGGTCGGTGAGCGGCAGGGCCGAGAGACCTAATAAACCGCATCCAAGGCGGCTCTCCATTAAGGAAGAATTTATCATGTCAGGGCAATTGCCGCATCTGGCATCACATTTTTCTGTCGTGCTGACAGGCGTTTACCCGATCCCAACCCGTGAGGCCAGACAATCCGGAGTTGAAATCGCGGGTGGCTGATGGCCGACAAGTACTGGCACGCGAGCGGCACGATTCCGACGTCTGTGCAGGCCCTGGTGTGCCTGGCCTGCACGGTTGCGCCCGTGCGCGCCTTTGCGCTGCCCGACAATTTCGCCCCGCCGAGCTATCTGGGCAGGCTCGATCCCAATCTGCTCTGGGAGGCTCTGCTCGGCGGCATCGCTGTGTGCTCGTTTCTTGCGGCCTCCGTGCTGTGGATCCACTCGGCGTTGCGACGGGCCCAGGGCACACAGCTCAGACGCAATGCCTTCGTCTCGTCCGCGCTGAACAATCTGAACCAGGGCGTGCTGATGACCGATGCGCAAGCGCGGATCATCTTCTGCAACGACCGCTATCTCGAGATCTACGGGCTGGCGCGGTCGGATCTCTGGACCGACATGACCGGTCTAGACATCCTCAAGCTGTGCCGTGATCGCGGCGTGCTCGGCGTGGCCGACGACGAGTTCTACGAGAAAGCGGCAAGCTCGAACGGCCTGATCACCGAGCTGCCCGACGGGCGCGCCATCCTGGTGAAATATTTCGTGCTGCCGAATGGCGGCTCGGTGGCGACGCATCTCGACGTCAGCGAGCAGCGCAACCTGTCGCGGCAACTTGCCTCCACCAAGCAGTTCCTCGAATCGGTGCTCGACAACGTCCCGGTCTGCGTGGCCGCGAAGAACATCGAGGACGGCCGCTATATCTTCGCCAACCGCGCCTTCGAGCGCTTCTCGCGCTTCTCCCGCGACCGCATCGTCGGCAAGCGCGCCGACGAGATCTTCCGCCCTGCCACCGCAGCTAGCATCGAGGCGGCCGATCGCGCGGCGCTGGCGTCGGCCGAGGGGCAGTACCGCAGCGAGATCAAGGTCGAGCGGGGCAGGGAGAGCCGCGTGCTGTCCTCGGTCCGCGTGATCGCCCGCAACCAGAACAACCAGCCCGAATTCCTCATCGCCCTGTTCGAGGACGTCACCAACCGGCGCTCGCTCTCGGAGGAGTTGGAGAGCACCAAGAAATTCCTCGAGCTGGTGGTCGACAACATTCCGGTCGCGCTCATCGTTGAGCAGGTCAAGGACGGCCGCTATCTGCTCGCCAATCGCAGCGCGGAGACGATCCTCAACCGCAGGCGCGAGGATGCCACTGGCCTGACCGCTTCCGACATCTTCAATGCCAAAGAGGCCAAGCTGATCATCGCCCGCGACGAGGCCGCGATCAAGAAGCGGGGGATGATCACCGAGGAGCATCCGATCTCGACCAAGGATGGTCTGCGGCTGTTCCTCACCCGCCGCGCCACCGTGCTCAGCGATGCCGGCGAGCCGGAATATCTGATCAAGACCCACGAGGACGTCACCGACCGCCGCCAGACCGAGTCGCGCATGGCGCACATGGCCTATCACGACGGCCTGACCGACCTGCCCAATCGCGCCGCCTTCCTCCAGGCGCTGACGCAGATGATCGAGGCCTGCGAGGGCACTGACGAGGAGTTCGCCGTGCTCTGCATCGATCTCGATGGGCTGAAGGAGGTCAACGACGTCTTCGGCCATGCGCTCGGCGACAAGCTCCTGGTCGAAGTCGCCCAGCGGCTTCAGAACGCTGCCCGCGGCGGCGTGGTCGCGCGGCTGTCCGGCGACGAGTTCGGCCTGATCATCGACGGCAAGCAGCCCGAGACGGGTCTTGCGCTGGCGCGCCAGCTCGGTGAAGCCCTTGCCCAGGAATTCCAGATCGACGGCCGCGCGGTGCGCGCAGGGGTCACCACTGGCATATCGGTCTTTCCGCACAATGGCGCGGAAGGCGCCTCGCTGCTCGCCAATGCCGGGGCGGCGTTGTTCCGCGCCAAGCAGAAGTCGCGCGGCACGATCAGCCTCTACCAGCCCGAGATGGACCAGCAGATCCGCGACCGCCGCGTGCTGCACCAGGACCTGTCGACGGCGATCAAGAACGGCGAGCTCTCCCTGGCGTTCCAGCCGCAGGGTGTCGCCGGCCACACTGTCGCCGAGAGCGAGATCATCGGCTTCGAGGCGCTGGCGCGCTGGCAGCATCCGGTCCGCGGCCAGGTCTCGCCGGCCGAGTTCATTCCCATAGCGGAGGAGAGCGGCCTGATCGTCGAGATGGGCGAGTGGATCCTGCGTCAGGCCTGCCGCGAGGCGGCTTCCTGGGCCAAGCCGCTCCAGATCGCGGTCAACCTGTCGCCGGCGCAGTTTGCCCATGGCGACGTGGTCGGCCTCGTCCACTCGATCCTGCTGGAGACCGGGCTTTCCCCGGGCCGGCTCGAGCTCGAAATCACCGAGGGCGTGCTGATCGAGGATTTTGATCGCGGCCTCGCGCTGCTGCGCCGCCTGAAGGCGCTGGGGGTGCGCATCTCGATGGACGATTTCGGCAGCGGCTATTCCTCGCTGAGCTATCTCCAGGCGTTCCCGTTCGACAAGATCAAGATCGACCGCGCCTTCGTGATCAATCTCGGCCGCAATCCCCAATCGGCCGCGATCGTGCGCGCCGTGATTGATCTCGGTCATGGCCTCGAAATGTCGATCATCGCAGAAGGCGTCGAGACGATCGAGCAACTCGCCTTCCTCGCCAAGGAGGGCTGCGACGGCGTGCAGGGCTATCTGCTCGGCAAGCCCTTGCCGATCGGGCAATATGCCCGCCTCATCGGCCGCGCCGAGACGATGGAGCTTGCGCTCAAGACCGGCTAGAGCGCTGATCGCGTTAGCCGTCTGTTTGCGCATGATCTCCGCGCAAACGCGTTCCGCGTTTGTCGCGAGGGAAAATCGCTACACACTTTTCCGGATCATGCGCTAGTGATGACGAAGTCCCTGCTTCGTTCGTTCACGACGGCTTCATGGCGGATTACGACCTCGCGATCATCGGTGGCGGCCTGAACGGCGTCAGCATTGCGCGCGACGCCGCCGGGCGCGGCCTTCGCGTCATTCTGTTCGAGCAGGGCGATCTCGCTGGCGCGGCCTCCTCGGCGACGCCGCACCTGATCCACGGCGATCTCTCGGTGCTGGAGCGTCGCGGCTTTGCTCGCGTGCGCCGGGCGCTGGCCGAGCGGAAGGTCTGGCTCGCGATTGCCCCGCATCTGGTTCGTCCGATGCGTTTCGTGATCCCTGCGCATTCCGACGAACGTCCGCCCTGGCTGCTGCGCGCCGGTCTCCTGCTCTACGACCGCCTTGCAGGGCGTGGCGGCTTGCCGCCGTCCGCGACCATCGACATCACGCATCATCCGGTCGGCAACGCGTTGAGACGGCCGTTCGGCACCGCCTTTGAATATTCGGACTGCGTCGTCGATGATTCCAGGCTCACCGTCCTGACCGCGCTGGATGCGGCGGAGCGCGGCGCCGTGATCCGTACCGGCGCGCGCTGTGTGCGGGCCGATCGCAACGATATCTGGCGGCTCGCCGTCGTCGATCGCGGCCACCGCAGGGTCATCACGACCCGCGCGCTGGCGAACACCAGCGGCGGATGGAGCGTGAGCGTCGCCGAGACCGTGCTCCGACAGCCGCCACCGCGCGCAGGCGCTGCCGTGCAGATCAGTCAGATCGTCCTGCCGCGGCTGTTCGAGTCCGACAATGTCTACGTGTTCCAGAACAGCGATGGCCGGCTGATCTTCGCCAGCCCGTTCGAGCGTGATTTCACCCTGATCGGCACCGTCACGCATGCCTTCAAGGGCGATCCCGCGATCGTCGCCATGCCGGTCGCCGACGTGACCTATCTCTGCGAGGCGGCCAGTCGCTATTTTCGCGAGCCCGTCGCGCCGGTCGATGTGGTGCGGACGATGTCGGGCGTCAATCTGGCGCCCGAGGCTGTGCGCCGGCGGGATGCTGGGCTCGCATTCGATGCGCGGCGGCGCAAGGCGCCGCTCCTCACGGTGTTCGGCGGCGACGTCACGACCGCGCGGTGGCGCGCGCAGCGCGCGGTGACCAGGCTGACGCCGTTCTATCCGATGTCGCGGCCCTGGACGGCGGCGGCGGCGCTTCCGGGCGGCAATTTTCCCTGGCAGAGCTTCGAGGCGGAAGTCGATGCCGCGCGCGACCGCTGGCGCTTTCTCTCCGAGGCGCAGGCGCAACGTCTGGTCGGCGCCTACGGCTCGCGGCTGTCGGCCGTGCTGGGTGAGGCGACGAGTCGTGCCGAGCTGGGGCCTGCTTTCGGTTCTGAATTGACGGGCGCCGAGGTGCGCTACCTCATGCAAACCGAATGGGCCCGCTTCCCCGATGACATCCTGTGGCGCCGCTCCAAGCTCGGCCTGACCATGCCGCCCGCCGATCGCGACGCGCTGGCCGCGTTCATGGCGAATGCGGTGAATGATCGGCATCGAACCGGTTGAGCCCGCGGCGTTCCGCCGCTAAAGCATGATCCGGAAAAGTGTGAAGCGGTTTTCCGGAAAGATCATGCGCAAGCAATAACCTAAAGCGCGATGACGATGCATCCTAGTCTCATCGCGCTTTAGCGTGCGGCAGCATTGGGGCCGGCAGGGAACATGGCTGACGAACGAGAGAGGATCGAGGCTGCGGACGCGGCCAGGCCTGAAGTGCATCCGGCGGCGGATCGGCCGCTGCTGCGCATCGACGGCGTGGTGAAGAATTTCGGCGCGTTCCGCGCCGTCGACGGCGTGTCGCTCGACATCGGGGCGGGCGAGTTCTTTGCGCTGCTCGGTCCCTCCGGCTGCGGCAAGACCACGCTATTGCGCATGCTGGCAGGCTTCGAGACGCCGGACCAAGGGCGCATTCTGCTCGGCGGCATTGACATCGCGCAGGCGTTGCCGCACGAGCGGCCGATCAACATGATGTTCCAGAGCTACGCGCTGTTTCCGCATCTGTCGGTGCGCGACAACATCGCTTTCGGCCTGAAGCGCGCCGGCATGGCGCGCGCCGATATCGCCACGCGCGTGGCTGAGATGGTGGCGCTGGTGAAGCTGGAGGGGATGGAGAAGCGCAAGCCGGACCAGCTCTCCGGCGGGCAGCGTCAGCGTGTCGCGCTGGCGCGTGCGCTGGCGCGCCGCCCGCAACTGCTGCTGCTCGACGAGCCGCTGGCGGCGCTCGACAAGAAGCTGCGCGAGGGCACGCAAGGAGAGTTGATGGAGTTGCAGCGCCGGCTCGGCATGACCTTCATCATCGTCACCCACGACCAGGAGGAGGCGATGACGATGGCGACCCGTATCGGCGTGATGGACGCCGGCAAGCTCGTTCAGGTCGCATCGCCGCGCGAGCTCTATGAAGCGCCGCGCTCGCGCTGGATCGCGCAGTTCGTCGGCGACATCAACCTTTTCGAAGGTGAGCTGCAATCGCATGAAGCCGATCGCCTGACCATTGCCACGCGCGATGCCGGAACGCTCGTCGTCACCGAGCCGCGCGAGGCGGTCGGCAAAGGCAAAATGTCCGTCGCTATCCGCCCCGAGAAGGTGAAGCTGGCGCGTCGCGGCTCCCCAGGCGGGATGGACCAGCGGTCGTCGGTCAACCAGCTTAACGGCACCGTCACCGACGTCTGCTATCTCGGCGGCAGCACCAGCTACAAGGTGAAGCTCGACACCGGCGGCACGATGCAGTCCTCGATGGCCAACACCGCGCGGCTCGACACCGACGTCTTCGGCCTGAACCAGCAGGTGGTTGCCTGGTTCGCGCCTGATGATTGCGTGGTGTTGGAGCGATGAGCGCACGCCGCATCTTCACGAGGCCAGCGCGCTTCGCCGCGATCGCGCCTTATCTCTGGATGGCGCTGTTCTTCCTGGTGCCGTTCGGCTTCGTGCTGAAGATCAGCCTGTCGCAGACGGCGATCGCACAGCCGCCGTACGAGCCGGTGTTCGATCTGACGGCGGGGTGGGCGGCGATCAAGGCCGCCTTCGGTGCGCTGTCGATCGACAATTTCAAGCTGCTGGTTTCCGACGACCTCTACGTCTTCGCCTATGTGCGCAGCCTCACCGTCGCGATCACGGCGACCGCGATCCTGCTCCTGATCGGCTATCCCATTGCCTATGGCATGGCGCGGCTGCCGAGGCGGTGGCAGGCGGTGGCGATGGTGCTGGTGATCGTGCCGTTCTGGACCTCGTTCCTGATCCGCATCTACGCCTGGATCAACATCCTGCAGCACGATGGTCTGCTCAATCAGATCCTGCTCGGGCTGCATCTGGTCAGCCGGCCGGTGGTGTGGCTATCCACCGACAGCGCGATGTATCTCGGCATCGTCTATTCCTACCTGCCGTTCATGATCCTGCCGCTCTACGCGACGCTGGCCAAGATGGAGCCGGCGCTGGAGGAGGCGGCCGCCGATCTCGGCGCGCCGCCCGGGGCGGTGTTCTGGCGGGTCACCTTTCCGCTGTCGCTGCCCGGCGTCGGCGCCGGCGTATTGCTCTGCTTCATTCCGATCGTCGGCGAGTTCGTGATCCCGGATCTCTTGGCCGGCTCCAACTCGCTGATGATCGGCCAGACGCTGTGGCTGGAATTCTTCACCAACAAGGACTGGCCGGTCGCGTCCGCGGCCGCCATCATCCTGCTGGTCGTGCTGCTCGCACCGCTGTTGCTCTACGAGCGGGTGCAGCGGCGGCAATTGGAGGAGCGGTGAGATGCGCAAGCGCGCTCGCCTGTCCCGCTTCAACATCGCCTCGCTCGCGCTGGGGCTCGCATTCCTCTACTTGCCGATCCTGATTCTCGTCATCTATTCCTTCAATGCCTCGCGGCTGGTGACGGTGTGGGGTGGCTGGTCGCTGCGCTGGTACCGCGAGTTGTTTGGCGATCGCGCCATGATCGAGGCGGCCTGGATGAGCCTGCGCGTCGCTGTCGCCTCGGCCAGCATTGCGACCGTGCTTGGAACACTGGCCGCGGTGGCGCTGTCGCGCGGCGAAGGATTTCGTGGCCGCACGCTGTTCTCGGGCATGCTCTACGCGCCGCTGGTGATGCCGGAGGTGATCACCGGATTGTCGCTGCTCCTTCTATTCGTGGCGCTGAACGCCGAGCGCGGCTTCTGGACTGTGACGATCGCGCATACCACGCTCACCATGTGCTTCGTCGCTGTCGTGGTGCAGTCGCGCCTCGGCTCGCTCGACCGCTCGCTCGAGGAAGCCGCCATGGATCTCGGCTGCGCCCCCGTCCGCGCCTTCCTTTCGGTCACGCTGCCGCTGATCGCGCCCGCGATCGTGGCCGGCTGGATGCTGGCGTTCACGTTGTCGCTGGATGATCTCGTGATCGCGAGCTTCACCACCGGCCCTGGTTCGGCGACGTTGCCGATCCGGATCTATTCCGAGGTGCGGCTCGGGGTGAAGCCCGAGATCAACGCGATCTGCACGCTGGTGATCGGCCTGATCGCCATCGTCATCGTCATTGCCTCGCTCGCCTCGAAACTCTCGAGCTCGCAGGGCGAGAGTGCGGCGCCGCTTTGAGCAGGGAGCAATCATGACCTTTGCCTATCAGATCCTGATCCATACCCCGGTCTGGGTGTTCGCGCTGTTCGCCTTCCTGGTGTGGCAGGGCATCAAGGCCATGCAGCCGCGTACGACGCCGATCTGGCGCGCCTTGATCGTGCCAGTGGTGTTCATCGTCTGGGGCGTCTCGCGGATCGGCTTCGGGCATCAGGATAGTGCGTGGCCGCTGTTCGCCTGGATCGCGGCGGCGCTGGCGCTGCTGCCGCTCGGTATCCTGACGCCGCGTCCGTTCGAGGTGGACCACAAGAGCGGCGAGATCATCCGGCCGGGCGGCGCATTCCCGCTGATCCGCAACCTCATCGTGTTCGGCCTGCAATATGCCGTCGGCGTGATCTCGGCGATCGATGCAAGCGACCGCGCGCTCGCGATCATCGTCGGCCGCGTCGTCTCGGGCGCGACCGCCGGCTATTTCATCGGCTCGACGATCGCGCTCCTGATCGCCTATCGCAGGAAGCGCGCGGCCGCACTCTGATCTGTCATTCCGGGGCGCGCGTGAGCGCGAACTATGGTGCGCAATTGCGCACCTGAGAATCTCGAGATTCCGGGTCCGGTGCTGACGCACCGTCCCGGAATGACGGTGTGTGGGACTACGACTTCACCGCACCCGCCGTGAGTCCGCCCACCATGTAGCGGCGGAAGGCGTAGTAGATCGCAGCCGGCGGCAGCGCGTAGATGAAGCCGGTCGTCATGAGCAGCTCCCACGGCGAGTCGTCGGCGGCGAGGAAGTTGCCGAGCGCGACGGGGAGCGTGATCTCGCGGTCGTTCGACAGCAGCAGGAACGCGTAGAGATATTCGTTCCAGGCCAGCAGCACCGCATAAGTGCCGATCGCGACCAGCGAGGGCATCATCAGGGGCAGGTAGACCAGGCGGAAGATCTGCAGCGTGGTGGCGCCGTCCATCACCGCCGCTTCATCGAGCTCCACCGGCAGCTTGTCGGAGGCCTGCTTCAACACCCAGATCGCATAGGGCGAGGCGATCGTCACCATCGCAAGGATCAGCGACCAGTGATTGTTGAGCAGCCCGTAATTGCCCATGGTCCGGTACATCGGCACGGCGAGGAACGCCGCCGGGATGAAATAGGTGAACAGCGCCAGATTCATCACCACGCGTCCGCCGGGCACCTTGAGCCGCGAGATCGAAAATGCTGCGGCGGTCGCGATGAACAGCGTCAGCGCGCCGACGGATGCCGCGATCACGACCGAATTCCAGAACTGGATGTAGAAGTCGCGCAGGAAATAGTGCTGCTGATTGAACACGATCGAGAAGTTGTGCAGCGTCGGATGGTCAGGCCACAGTTTTCCCGAGAACGCGTCCTCCTTCGGGGAAATCGCGAACAGGAACATGTGATAGATCGGCACCATCGTCCAGATGAACACCGGGATTCCGATCAGCAGCAACTTTGCTTCGGTCGCGACTTCGCGTAAGGTAGGGAGCTTCATCGCGACAACCGTTTCATCATGAAGTACACGAGCGGCAGGACGAACGGCATCGCGCAGACGATGGAAGCCATCGCGAGCGAGAGCTGGTCGAGCCGGAGATAGCGGATGCCGAGCGTCGACAGCACATGCGTGAGGTCGGCCGGGCCGCCGCCGGTGAGCAGATAGACGCTGTTGAAGTCGCCGAGCGTCCAGATCATCGAGAGCAGCGTGCAGGTGACGTAGAGTGTCTGCATCGACGGCCAGGTGATGTAGCGGAATTTCTGCCACCAGCTCGCGCCGTCGACCTCGGCGGCCTCGAACAAATCGTGCGAGATCGCAAGGCGTCCGGTGATCAGGATCAGCGTCCAGAACGGCAGCGATTTCCAGATGTGCACGGCGATCGCCATGGTCAGCGCGACGGTCGGATCGTTCAGCCAGTTCGGGCCGTCATCGCCGGTGAATGAGAAGATGAGGTGGTTGACCATGCCCCATTCGGGATTGAGCATGAAGCGCACCGACAGGATGGTCGGGATCGACGGCACTGCCCAGGGCAGGATGAAGATCACCGAAAGCCATTTGATCCAGGTGCGCTGCTGCACGAAGAAGCCGGACAGAAACAGCGCGATCAGCATCTTGATGTTGATGCCGATGACCAGGAAGATGAGGGTGTTGACTGCGGCGCGTGCGAAGATCGGGTCGTTGTAGAGCGCGACATAGTTCGCTGGATCGCGCGCCAGCCACAGCCCGTAACAGACGGGATAGACGACGAAGGCCAGGAAGACCAGGAAATAGGGCGCGAGCAGCACGATGCCCCAGATCTGCGCCGGGGTCAGCCGCGACGACAGAGGCGGCGAGGCTATCGCGTGATCGCCAAAGAGCGTGATCGCCATTCTTTTCGAACTCTTCTCTTTTCAAACTCTTCTCTTGTCAAACTCTTCAAAGAGATGCCGGCCGCGAAACGCGGTGTTGTTCTTGCACCTCTCCCCGCGAAGCGGGGAGAGGTGAGGATGACTCAACCCGCGACCTGCTTGATGCGGGCGATGAGCTCGTCGACGGCCTTGTCGACCGGGACCTTCTCGCTCACCACCCGGTTCATCGCCTTGGCCCAGACGTTCTCGTTGTTGAGGATCGTGAACTTCCAGTTCTTGGTGAAGTCGAACGGCGCGGTGCCACCCGTGAACTGGTTGTAGACTGCCTTGCGGTGCCGGTCAGCCTGCCAGAACGGGCTCGCCTGGCTTTCCTTCGTCACCGGGAACCAGCGGCCGAGCGCGCCCTCGATGTAGGGGCGGACGTTCTCTTCCTGGAGCAGGAAGCTGATGAACTGCTTGGCCTCGGCCTTGTTCTTGGCCGCGGTGAAGATCAGCCCGGTCTTGACGTCGGAGCGGTAGCGGATGGTCGAACCATCGGGCGCCTTGGGGAAGGACGCGGTGATGATGTCCTGCTCATAGGCCTTCTTGCCGGCCTCGCGCTGCTCGGGTGTGAGCGCCTGGTTTTGGGAATCCTCGTACCACTTCGCCGCGATCGAGATCGTGAAGTTGTGGGTCATCACGATCGTCTTGTTGTGGAAGGCGACGTTGTTGTCCGGATCCTTCCAGGTCGTGGAGGAGGGCGGGGTGCAGCCCTTGATGTAGGTGTCGGTGTAGTCCTTCAGCGCCTTGATCAGACCGTCGCGCACCTTGGGATCGTCGACCAGCAGTTTGCCATCGTCGTCGACCAGCTTGACGTGGTAGGCGTCCATGAAAGTGTAGAACGACTGGAAGGCGTCGGTCGATTCCACGCCCATCGGCTGGCCGACCGCATAGATGCGCTGACCGGTCGCCTTGCGGATCGCTGGCTGCACCTTGTCGCACCAGAACGACCAGTATCCGTTCCAGTCGGTCGGGATGTCGCTCTGCTTGAAGCCCGCCTTCTCCAGCATGTCGTTCCAGATCTGGACGTGCATGCTCTGCTGCTTCAGCGGGAAGCCGTAATAGGCCTTCTTCTTGGCGACGTCATTGTAGAGGATCGACGCTTCCAGCGTGTTTGGTACGAACCTGTCCTTGATCGGCTCCATGACGTCGGACAGATCCTCGAGCTTGCCCTCAAAGGCCCACTTGCCCTGCGCCTGCACGTCATAGGAGTCGGAATAGGCGACATCGGGCACGGTGCCGGCATCGAGCGCGGCCACCGTCTTCGGAATCATGTCCTGGATCGCGTATTGCGACAATTCGACCTTGATGCCGGTCTTGGCCTCGAACTTCTTGATCGTATCGATCAGCGCGTCGTCTTCAGATTTATAAAATCCCTTGCCCCACCAGACCGTGATGGTCTTCTGCTGGGCAAACGCGGGTGCAGTGACTGCAAACAGCCCAACCGCAGCGACCGCGAGTGATAGTGCACCAACAACCTTAGATTTCACGTTTTTCTCCCTCAAATCGCCGGTGTTTTAACCGGTTGGCTAAAAACACTAGCGCATGGCCGTGGCCCGATCTAGCGGCATCTTGTCAGACCTAGGTCGAGGGGGATTTCGCCCGCGAACAGCCTTGACGTCGCGCATCGATCCAATCGACGCATCAATTCACGGCAATCAATTCGCGTCGTGCCGATCGTGCGCGTTAATTGGATTTCGCGCCGTCCTTGGCGCTGTCCTTCGCGTTCTCCGCCGTCGGCGCGGCCGCGGCATCGGGCGCGGCGGGCTTGGCGCCGGTGAAGCGCTCGAGCACCGAGCGCACGGCGTCGCGCGTCTTGGGATTGCGCACGGATTCGAGCAGCGGTGCTGACGCCGGCGAGCGGCGGATCAGGCTTTCCGGATCGGGGAAGATCAGCGGATCGTCCCAGGGACCCTGCACCACGAAGGGCAGCTCGAAGCCGGACGCGCCGTTGAGACTCGCCACGCCCTTCATGTCGTATTCGCGCGTCGGCACCGAGGCGGTGCCGGTCAGCGTGATCTTCGCCGTCGGTCCCTCGATGTGGATGTCGTCGGCGGTCGCGATGCCGTCAGCGAATTTCACCGACAACGTCATGTTGTTGTAGGGCGTCGAGCCGCTGCGGAAGTTGCCGCCGCCCGACAGCGGCCGCCGCTCCAGCCGCTTCAACAGCTGTTCGGCGTTGAAGCCGGCGATCGCGCCGTCATGCCCGGTCACCGAGGCGGTACCGTCGAGCGATTGCACGAGGCCGAACGGGCTCGAGCCGGAGGCGACCAGCGACACGTTGATGTTGCCGCGGCCGGACAGCTTGTTGATGCCGAACAGCTCGGAGGTGCAGGCCTGCAAATCGACGTCGGTGAACTGGAATTGCGCCTTGACATCGGCGACCGTGTCGGAGCGCGCGATCCCGAACGAGCCCCTGGCGATGCCGCCATAGACCTGCGCCTCGCCGACCGAGAGCGCGAGCGTGCCGTTGCGCAAGTTCGCGCCGATCGCGGTGCGGCCGAATTTCGACGGTCCGACCGTCAGCCGCGCCGCCGACAGGCGCATGTCGAGATCGGTGCTCGACAGGCCGTTGAGGTCGAACAGCTGCCTGTTCCAGTCGCGCGCGCCGCTGGCCAGCAGGCGGAAGGTCGAGATGTAGGGCGTGAAGTCGAGCGCGTCGGCGGCGAGCGTAGCCTGGAGCGTCTGCCGGCCGTTGTTGGCGTAGGTCATCACGCCTTCGGCGACGTTGCCGTCGAGCTCGACATTGACGTTGGTGAGCGCGATCGAGGCGCCCACCACGTTGGCGCGCGCCTTAAGCGCGAAGCGGCCGAAGCCGCCGCTGCCGGGCTGCGGCTGGCCGGTCCAGCGCAGCGCGTTGCGCAAGGACGGGCTGTCGATGGTCAGCGTGCCTTCCATCATCGCGCTGGTGCGGTTGGCGACGCTGCCGTCGAAGGCGAGTTTCAGCGGCGGACTGGTGATCCGCGCCTTCAGGCCCGAGCGGTCGCCGGACAGCGCTGCGACGAAATCGGAGAAGCTGATCGAGCCGTCGACGCGCTCACCGCGCCAGTCGAACTGTCCGGTGGCGGCAAAGGAGCGCGAGATCGAGGGCCACGCCAGCGACAGGTCGATGTCCTCGAGCTTTTCGGTGCCGTGGCTGGCGACGTCCTCGTAGTCGAGCACGCCGTCCTGGACCCGGATCTCGGAGAACGACACCTGGTTGTCGGCGCCGGGCTTCATGGTGCGCGCGATGGTCTGGATGAAGGGAGTCCAGTTGCTGTCGCCATTGGCTTCGAGGCTGACGTGGATATGCGGCCGCAGCAGCATCAGGTCGGCGATCTCGAAGCGCTGGAGCAGGAGCGGCAGCAGCCGCAAATTCGCGGTGAGCACGTCGACATGGAGCGCCGGATCGCTGTCCCCGCCGGGGCCCTTCAGGCTGACGTCATGGAAGGAGACGTAGCTCGCCGGCAGCACCGAGATGTCGATGGCGCCAGCGACATTGAGCTCGAGGCCGGTGACGGCGCGGATCTGGCCCTCCACCGCCTTGCGCAGCGCCTCGCGGTTAATCAGCCAGGAGGTCGCGACCAGGGCGATCAGCACGATGCCGAGCAGCGCCGCAATTGGCGTCCCCAGGCGCTTCATTCCTTGGGCCATCGTCAATGGCATGTCCTGATCGGGTTGTTGTCGGATGCTCAAAGGGACGAGCCGGGGGCCTCACGCGCCCCAAATACCAGTCCGCAACTTGCAAGTCCCGCAACTTGATGGGTTTTCTTGTCGCTTTCAAGGCCGCGGAGGCGGTTATGCCCACGGCGTAGGCAGCCTCTATCATCGGGCTCAAGCGGGCGAAACCCCGTATCATTGACGGCTCAAGACCATTTCGCCTATTAATCCCGGCCAACAACGGGCACAACGCCTCACACCCAAGGTTTCCCGCATGAACAAGGTCTATCCCGACGCCAAGTCGGCTCTCGATGGCATTCTCAAGGACGGCATGATGATCATGTCGGGCGGTTTCGGCCTCTGCGGCATCGCCGAGGCGCTCTCGGACGCGATCCGCGACTCCGGCGTCAAGGGCCTGACGGTGGTCTCCAACAATGCCGGCGTCGACGGCATCGGGCTCAGCCGCCTCCTGGAAACCCGGCAGATCAAGAAGATGATCTCCTCCTATGTCGGCGAGAACAAGCTGTTTGCCCAGCAATACCTCGCGGGTGAGCTGGAACTCGAATTCAATCCGCAAGGCACGCTCGCCGAGCGCATCCGCGCCGGCGGCGCCGGCATCCCGGCCTTCTACACCAAGACCGGCGTCGGTACGCTGATCGCCGAAGGCAAGGAAGTGAAGGAGTTCGACGGCGAGAAGTACCTGATGGAGCGCGGCCTGTTCGCCGACCTCGCCATCGTCCACGCCTGGAAGGGCGACACCGCCGGCAACCTCATCTACCGCAAGACCGCGCGCAACTTTAACCCGATGATGGCGACCGCCGCGAAGATCACGGTGGCCGAGGTCGAGCATCTGGTTCCGGCCGGCGAACTCAATCCCGACCACATCCACACGCCCGGCATCTTCGTGAAGCGCATCGTTGAGGTCGGCACCGCCAAGAAGCGTATTGAATTCCGCAACACCCGTCCGCGCCCAGCGAGTGCGCCGGCGGCCGGCACTGGAGTTGAAGTCTGATGGCCTGGACCCGCGAACAAATGGCCGCGCGCGCCGCGAAGGAATTGCGTGACGGCTACTACGTCAACCTCGGCATCGGCATTCCGACGCTGGTCTCGAACTACATCCCCGACGGCATGGACGTCAGCTTGCAGAGCGAGAACGGCATGCTCGGCATGGGCCCGTTCCCCTATGAGGACGAGGTTGACGCCGACCTCATCAACGCCGGCAAGCAGACGGTGAGCGAGCTGCCCTCGACCTCCTATTTCTCGAGCGCGGATTCCTTCGGCATGATCCGCGGCGGCCACATGGACCTGTCGATCCTCGGCGCCATGCAGGTGGCCCAGAACGGCGACCTCGCCAACTGGATGATCCCCGGCAAGATGGTCAAGGGCATGGGCGGCGCGATGGACCTCGTCGCCGGCGTCAAGCGTGTCGTGGTGGTGATGGAGCATTCCGCCAAGGATGGCGCGAAACTCTTGAAGAGCTGCACCCTGCCGCTGACCGGCGAGCGCGTCGTCGACATGGTCGTCACCGATCTCGCCGTCTTCACCATCGACAAGCACGGCGACGGCGGCATGGCCCTGATCGAGCTCGCCGACGGCGTCACGCTCGACGAGGTCAAGTCCAAGACCGAAGCGGAATTCCGCGTCGCGCTGAAGAATACGTAAGCGAGCTTCTTTGTAGGATGGGCAAAGGCGCGATAGCGCCGTGCCCACCGTCTATCCGCAACTGCGGTGCGAATGGTGGACACGCTTCGCTCTGCCCACCCTACGGCGGCCATGCGAGCGGCGCACCTGTATCCACGTCGTCAGCGAAGCAATCCAGAATCTTTCCACGGCGACAGTCCGAATTGCGCTGCCAATGGCAGCGCGCGTCACGACCTCGCCGACAATACCTTGCCGAGCCGCTGCGACACGCTTGAACTTGCTGCCGGCGGCGAATGCCCATTCCTTATTCGCTCGGCAGGCGCCAGGTCTTGCCGGTCTTGCGCGACAGCCAGCCGGCATAGGCTTGCGTATCGTGCCAGCTCACCTGCACCGCGGGGCGATCGGATGCGACGACGACGCCGCGGTCGAGCGCGCGGCACGCGCCCTCCTGCACGTAGAGCTGATAGTCGGCGGAGGACACCTGCTGCTGCATGATCGCAAGGGGCTTTGCAAAGCGGACGTTGCGCAGCGGCACCTCGGCCTGCTGGCCCGCGCGGGTGAAATCGCCGGCGGCACGGTAGGTGAAACCGCCGGCTGCGATCTCCACGATCGCCGGTTCGGTGGCGCCGTGCGTGGCGACGTCGGTGACCAGAGGCGCAACGGCAAGCGGCGTTGCGAATCCGGCGACGCAGGCGATCGCCAGTTTGAGTTTGAATGCGATCAGCATGGTGATCCCCCGAAAGAACAAGGGGCCGGTGATGACCGGCCCCTCGTCGTCGCTAGTTGGTGCCGGCAGGCGGGACCTCCGCAGGCGCCTTCACCTGGGCCATCAGGTCGTCGTTCCATTTGCCTTCGACCTTGAAGTGAGCGGTGGCACCGAGATCGGCGGCCTCGATCAGGTTATGCGTGACATAGGCGTAGATGCCGGGTTGCAGGAACCTGTACATCGCAGCTCCCGCCGAACCGCCGCGGATGAACCAGGTCTCGAGCCCGGTCTCCGGCGCGTTGGAGAACTTGCCGGTCTCCCAGACGTAGTCGCCATGGCCGCCGATCAGATGCGGTCGGCTGTCGCGATTGGCCTGCGAGCGCACGATCAGCACGTTTTCGCCGACATTTGACACTTTGAGCGAGCGCAAGGTGGACCGGCCGGATCCGGGATAGCCAAGGGACTTGCGGGCAGGCGTTCCGCAAGATTTCGACGTCAGGAACGGATCAAGAGATGAGAGCGGATCTTGCGGTGAGCTATGGCGACGAACGTCTGCCGCGCTATACGAGCTACCCGACCGCCCCGCATTTCTCGCCCGCCGTCGGCGCCGAGGCTTACGGCCAATGGCTCGCCGAGCTTCCCGCCAGCGTCAACGCCTCGCTCTATCTGCACGTGCCGTTCTGCCGCAAGATGTGCTGGTACTGCGGCTGCCACACCCAGATCGCCCGTCGCGACGATCTGATCTCGGCCTATCAGCGGACGCTGCGCCGCGAGGTCGGCCTTGTGGCCGACACGATCGGCCGCCGCATCAAGGTCGCGCACATCCATTTCGGCGGCGGCACGCCGACGATCATGGCGCCCGAGGCCTTCACGGAATTGATGGCTTCGATCCGGCAGGCGTACTTCGTGCTGCCGTCAGCCGAGATCGCGATCGAGATCGATCCGCGGACGCAGACGCAAGAGATGACCGACGCGCTGGCGCTTGCCGGCGTCAACCGCGCGAGCCTCGGCGTGCAGAGTTTCGATCCGCGCGTGCAGCTCGCGATCAACCGCGTGCAGAGCTTCGAACAGACCGCTGCCGTCACCCGGAATCTGCGGCGCGCCGGCATCAAGGGCGTCAATTTCGACCTGATCTACGGCCTGCCGCACCAGACCATCGCCTCCTGTCTCGACACCGTGCGGCGCAGCCTGGAGCTCGCGCCCGACCGCTTCTCGGTGTTCGGCTATGCTCATGTGCCGGCCTTCAAGAAGCACCAGCGCAAGATCGATGAGGCGGTCCTGCCCGACGGCCTCGCGCGTAACGATCAGGCCTGCGCGATCGCCAACGCGCTGAAGGGTGCCGGGTATGTGCAGATCGGGCTCGACCATTTCGCGCGGCCGGACGACGCCATGGCGCTCGCTTTCGGCAACAAGACGCTGCGCCGCAATTTCCAGGGCTACACGACCGATGTGAGCGACGTTCTGCTCGGCTTCGGCGCCAGCGCCATCGGTCATTTGCCGCAGGGCTATGTCCAGAACGAGGTGTCGATCGTCGGCTACGCGAAGGCTATCGAGGCCGGCCGGCTGGCAACCGTCAAGGGCTACGCGCTGACCGGCGACGACCGGCTGCGGGCCGACATCATCGAGCGCATCATGTGCGACTACGGTGCCGATCTCGGCGCGATCTGCGCCCGCCATGGCGCGAGAGCCGATGCGATGCTGCAATCCGCGCCGCGGTTGAAGACGCTGATCTCCGACGGCGTGGTCAGGCTCGACGGCGACCAGCTCGCGATCGCCAGGGGTTCCCGCTTCCTCGTCCGCAGCGTCGCCGCCGCCTTCGATGCGCATCTGGACGCCGCCAAGCAGCTGCACAGCCGGGCGGTGTGAGTTCTCTCCACCGTCTTCCGGGGGCGCCACTTGGCGCGAGCCACTTAGCTCGCTGTACGATGGGACTCCGGGACTCGCGCTGTTGCGCGCCCCGACCTCGCCCCGCTGGGGAGAGGATTGCATCGAAGATGCAACCCGGGTGAGGTGAGCCTCCGCGAGTCTCTCCGCTTCCGTAATTGTGGAGGCAGCCCTCACCCCGATCCTCTACCCGTAAGAACGGGGAGAGGGAGGTGAAGCAGCAGTGCTTGTGGCCTAGGCCCTTGCCAGCGACGGGGCGAATACAACCTCGATCAGCGTGCCGGTGTTCGCCGCGCTCTTGATGTTGAACCTGGCGCGGTTGGCTTCGACCAGCGCCCGCGTCAGGGACAGGCTGAGGCCTGCGCTTTCCGAAGCGTCCGGGGGCGGCGGAGTGCGGAACGGCTCCATGGCGGCGGCGACTTCCTTCTCCGAAAGGCCGTGACCGGTGTCGCGGATGCGCAAGGCGACCTCGCCGCGGTCGGTGAGCGCGGTGGAGACGATGACCTGGCCGCCGGCGCTGGCGAGCCGGATCGAATTGCCGATCAGGTTCATGGTGACCTGCCGCAGCGCGCGGGCATCGGCCGAAATCTGCGGCAGCGCATGCGCGAGCGAGGTACGGATGATGATGCGCTCGCGGTTGGCCTGTGGCTGCATTACCGCCACGCAGGCCTCGACGAGATCGTTGAGGTTGAGATTGCCGAAGGTGAGATCGAGCTTGCCGGTCTCGATCCGCGAAAGCTCCGAGAGATCGTCGATGATCGCGATCACGCGCTCGCCGGAGGCACGGATGTCCTTCATGTAGTCGCCATAGCGCTCGTTGCCGAGCGCGCCGAAGCGCTCGGAGATCATCACCTCGGCAAAACCGATGATGGCGTTGAGCGGGGTGCGGATCTCGTGGCTGATGCGCGCCAGCATGTCGGCCTTGGCGTTCGCCGCGCCGTCAGCGAGGCGCTGCGCCTGCTTCAATTCGCTCTCGCCCTTCTTGCTCTGGGAGAGATCGCGGAACACGGCGAAGAAGTTCGGACCATCGGGCTGGGTGCGGCCCATGATCATGGCAAGCGGAATGACGCCGCCCTTGCACTCGCGGCCCAGCACCTCGCGGCCATGGTCGAGCAGGCTCGCGATGTTGCCGCCCCTGATGCTGTCGAGATAGTCAATGACCACGCGCTGGCTTTCCGGCGCGAACAGAGTGGCTAGGTTCTGCTGCAACAGCGCCTCGCCGTCATAGCCGAACAGCGCCTCGGCGCTGCGGTTGCAGGCGTGGATGTTGCCCTCGGCATCGAACATGATGATGCCTTCGGCCGTGGTGTCGAGGATGGCGGCGAGATCTTCTGCGTTGGCCTGACCGGCCTCAAACTCCGGCTCTTCCTCGAACTCGGGCTCAGGCTCTTGCTCGAACTCTTGCGGCGTGGTCAGGGCTTCGGCAATGGCTGGCGCAGCTGGCGGCAGCGTGCAGATCAGCGCGTGTGCGGTGTCGCCGTCCCAGGCGATGGTGTGCAGGCGGGCTTCGGTCGCATCGGAGCCGTCGGTCGCGCTGATCGTCACCGGCGTGCCGGCCTCCGAGGTGCTGCTCTCGGAGGACACGCCCGGCGCGACATAGAGCGCGTCCAACCCGCCGGCTTCCTCCAGCGCATCCAGGCTGCCATGGCCGACACGCGCGAGGAAGGCGGGATTGGCATAGAGCAGGCGGTCGAGCCGGTAGATCAGGATGCCCGATGGCACGAGATCGAGCAGCGGGCGGTCGCGCAAGGGTTCGCCGCGTGGCGTCGGCTCGGGCTCGGTCAGCCACTCGGCCAGTGCGCGCGGCGCCGCCTCCGCGGGCGAGGCAGAAGGCTCTTCCGCGATTGCCTGCGTCGTCTCTTGCGGCTCGACGGAGGCTGCGGCCGCATCCCTCTCGCGCTCGAGCCGCTCGGACAATTGCCGGGCGAGCTCGTTGAAGGCGGAGTTTTCGACCGGCGTCAGCGTCGGCGATTTCGTGTCGCCGAGCGGACGGAACGGCACGACATTGGGGGGCGTTTCCACTTGGTGATCCAAATCGGCTTGTTGTGAATTCGCGTCGATGATCGGCTCAGGCAGTTCGGCAATGGGCTCTGGAATGTCTGGCACGACGGGCGGCTCTCGCTCCGGCTCGGTGACGGGCTCGATCGTGTCGGCCGAGAAGCGTTGCGGGGCGGGCGGATCGGTGAACAGCTCGAAGCGCCGCAAGGCATCGAGCCGGTTGAGGCCATCGAGATCGCGGCAGACGCCAAAACCCTTGAAGCCCGCGAAATTGCGCATCCGGTCATAGATCGGAATGCCGGCGAGCTCGACCGGCAGCCGCTCGCCGCCATCGACCGGCCACTTCACGGTGATGCCGGCCCAGGTGTCGCGGGTGGCGAGGGCTTTGGCGACGCGCCCCTCGGGATCGAGCGCAAATTCTTCCGCGATCTCCGACCACAGGCGGCCGAAACCGGCGGCGGTGTGCGCGCCCATCAGGCGGACGAAATCGTCCGAGCCGAGCACGAAGCGGCCGACCGCGTCCATCTGCCACAGGAAGCGCATGGGCTGATTGCGCGGCGTGGCGGGCGGGTCCGCGGCTGGTGGCGGCTGGTCCATGGCCGCACTGATCGGCGCGGCTTTTGGCGAGACAATGTCTTTGTCCGGGTTATCAACCGCCTGTTTGCTGCTGGCTGCTTCCGGTGTGGGCGTTTCCAGCTCGGCGAAAGCGTCGAACAGTGCGAATTCGGCCGGTGCCTCGTTGGTCAGCGCCGGCTGCTCGTAGTCGGGCAGCGGCGTTGCGGGAGGCTTGGATTGAACGGGCTCGACGCCCGGTGCCTCGGGCGCAGCCTCCGGCCCGACGTAGCGGGGCGCCAGCGGGCCCTGCGTTGCGCCGGGCTCGAACAGCGCGACGAGGCCGGTATCGGCCCCCACGCCAACCCGTTGCAGTACCATGTGGCCGATGCCGAGCGGTGTCTTCGCCCGCCCTTGCGCGAGCGCAGCGCTGCGCGCCTGATCGAGGCCTGCCGCGGTGAGATCGGGGAAGCCGAGCAGGACGCGCGCGGTCTCGCTCGCGCCGATGAACAGGCCGTCCGATGCGAAGGCCGCCATCGGCACCGCTGCGCCTTCGACCAGGCGCCGCAGCCGTTCGACCAGCGGCATGACGCGGCCGCTGGTCGACATCGCGTTGACCAGCACGCCGTGGCTGCCGTCGGGAAATTCGAGCCGAGCGCAGGCGCAGGTCATCAACGTGCCGAGCGAGGCACCGAAGCCGTGCAGCCGCTCGAGCCGCACCGCGCCGCGGACCCGCAGGCGTCGGCCGAGCTGCGCGACCTGGCGGCGGTGCGGATCGGCGGGCCCGAAGCTCTTCCTGGCGAGCTCGGTGGCATTGGCCGCGCCGAACAGTTTTGCACCGACCGGATTGGCCCAGACCACCCGCGCGCCGTCGATCGACCACAGCCATGCCGGCAAGGGAGAGGTCGCATGCACGGCCAGCCGCGGATCGCCCACGCCTCGCAACTGGAAATCCGAACTATTCATCCAACCGGCTTGTTTTGATGGTCACGCAACTCTTGATCGCAAGGCTGCCGCGGGAATGGCAGCCTTAAGAAAGGGTTAGTATCGCCTGCGCCCGCCTTCAGGTCCACGGGCTGGCCGCGATAACCTTAATCTGGCTGAACCCGCAAGCCCGCCCGCGCGTTGCATGTGGGCAAGGGCTGTGGGGCCTTACGGAAGCGGGCCGCCATCGCGCCGTGTCACACCGGCCGGGCCATTCGCCGCTACGCTGGCGGCGCTTCCAAAATAACGGCCGGCCCAAAGAAGGGCGGTCAAGGCCGAGACCAGAGCAACAGGAGTGGCAGCATGAGCGAACCAGCCCGTGAACATTTTGAGATTCCGCAGGAGATGCGATCCATGGCGGAGACGAGCTTCAAGCAGGCGCGTGAGGCGTTCGAGAAGTTCCTCAGCGGCGCCGAGGCCGCGGCCGGCTCGATCGAGGAGCGGGGCGAGAGCATGCGCGCCGGGGCGAAGGATATCACGACCCGGGCGCTCTCTTTCGCCGAGACCAACGTGCAGGCCTCGCTCGACTACGCCCAGTCGCTGATCCACGCCAAGGATCTGTCCGAGATCATGCGGCTGCACAGCGAATATGTGCAGGCCCAGATGCGCGCGCTCGCCGAGCAGGCCAGCGAAATGGGCCAGGCCGTCAGTCGCGCCGCCATCGACGCGACCAAGCCGAAGCACTGAGAGCCAGGAATGTCTTCCGCCGCGCGACCAACGGGTCCGCGCAGAAGCGCGGCCCGGTGACAGGCTCCGTCGCGAGCGCGGAATCCATTCACCCGCGGACTCTGTGGCCCGACTCCCTCGCTCCGCTCGGGCCGCGGGCTCGCTCAACCTCTCCCGCTTGCGGGGGAGGTCGGCGCGACGCGACGCGCCGGGTGGGGGCTCTTTCCGCATCGGGGGTGTCCCGTTGCGGCGACACCCTCTCCCCAGCCCTCTCCTGCAAGCGGGAGAGGGAGCGGACCGCCTTCGTGACCCCTCGGCCACTCGCAACCCCAGGGTTCCCCGGGCAGGAACTACCGCTTCACCGGGATTAAATTGCGGCGCTGCACCTCGGATTGCTTTGCGTTGCACAATGTTGACATGATATCCGTAGAATATCGGAGGCGCTGGGCGAGCCATCTCGTTTTA
The DNA here is from genome assembly GCF_029714405.1 of Bradyrhizobium sp. CB82. Taxonomy (NCBI): domain Bacteria; kingdom Pseudomonadati; phylum Pseudomonadota; class Alphaproteobacteria; order Hyphomicrobiales; family Nitrobacteraceae; genus Bradyrhizobium; species Bradyrhizobium sp. CB82. The sequence continues at coordinate 1,178,232 of NZ_CP121650.1, forward strand.
AGCGTTTCCACCTCGACCGTACCCGCCATCTTGGCCGGCGGGCGCGCCAGACGGCTCACTCATTCTTCGACCATTGTGAGGGATAACCATGACAGGTGCGACTGATCCATTCTCCGCCTCGATCATTCCGTTCGAGGTCCCGGAGCAGATGCGTGCGTTCGCTGAAAAGGGCGTGTCACAGGCCCGCGAAAGCTACGCCAAGTTCAAGGATGCTGCCGAGAGTCAGAACGGCACCATCGAGGCGGTGTTCACCTCCGCCAACAAGGGCATTGGCGAGTACACCGCCAAGCTGATGGAGTTCATGAAGGCCAACACCAGCGCACATCTGGACTTCGCCCAGGAGCTGCTTGGCCTCAAGTCGCCGGCAGAGGCGATGGAGCTGTGGACCACCCACTCCCGCAAGCAGCTCGAGACCTTCCAGGCCCAAGCCAAGGAGCTCGCCGAGATCGGCCAGCGCGTCGCCGCCGAGACCGTCGAGCCGATCAAGGCCGGCGCCGCCAAGTTCTACAAGCCCGCCGCCTGAGCCGATCGGCCCTTTTGGAATAAGAAACCCGGGCCCGACGGCCCGGGTTTTGTTTTGGAATAAGGTGATTTACGCCGGATTTTAGCTTCGCTGCGGCCTTGCCAAACCGGGCCGTTGCACCTAGTTTCCGGCCCGTTCAGCCCCTTGGCAATCGGCCTTTTAAGGCAGCGCCCAAAGGCGGCTCGCGCGGAATGCAGTTGTAGCTCAGTTGGTTAGAGCGCCTGTCTGTGGAACAGGAGGTCGGTGGTTCGAGCCCACCCAACTGTACCAGCGAAATCAATAACTCTGGCTTGCGCGGCGGCTTCCTCCCTCAGAAGTAACAGGCGACGTGACACGAGCTATTGCGGCAGATCTCATGAGAAATGAGAAAAACGATTGCGCAAACGTTTTCGCATGCCATAATCGCTTAAAACTTGGATTGCTGAACAAAATCCAGGCCCGGGAGGGGACGTGGCGACCATCGCCGATGTTGCTCGCAAGGCGGGCGTTTCGGTCTCGACCGTTTCGCATGTCGTGAACGGCACGCGGCGGGTTGCGCCGGACACGGCGCGGGCCGTGGAAGCGGCGATCGCCTCCTTGAGCTACCGTCCCAACATCATGGCGCGGAGCCTGAAGGCCGCTTCGACCCGCTCGGTCGGCATCGCCATCTCCTCGATTTCCAATCCGTATTTCAGCGACATCATCTGTGCGATCGAAACCGAGTGCGCGCGCCTCGGCATGATGGTCTTTCTGTCCGATACCGAGGACGACCCGGACCGGGAGCTCGAGGTCGTCATGGCGCTGCACCAACGGCGCGTCGACGGCATCATCCTCGCGCCGAGCCCCGATCCCGGGCGCCGCGCGCTCGCCTATCTGTCCGAGGTCGGGCTGCCCTGTGTGCTGGTCGATCGCATGCCCGATCCCGCCTTCGATCAGGTCGGCATCAACAACCGTGAGGCGATGCGCAATCTCGTCGCGCGGGTCGCCGCGCACGGCCATCGCCGCATCGGCTATGTCGGCGGCAATCCTGGATTTGCGACCACGCTCGAGCGTATTGCCGGCTATCGCGAGGGCCTGGCCGGCGCCGGCGGCGTGATCGACGAACGCCTTCTCGTCACCGGCAGTGCGACGACGAACAGCGCGATGCAGGCGGCGGAGCGGCTCCTCGATCTCGATCAGCCTCCGACCGCACTGGTCGGCGGCAACAATCTCGCGACGATCGGCATCATGAAAGCAATTCACGGGCGCGGATTGCGGGTGCCGAAGGATATCTCGATCGTAGGCTTCGACGATTTCGAATGGGCCGATTGCTTCGAGCCGCGCCTGACGCTGGTCGCGCAGCCCTGCGCGGAGATCGGCCGGCGCGCCGCCTTCCTGCTCATGGAGCGCATCGCCGCGCCGCAAGGGGCGCGGCGCACCATTCAACTCGACGCTGTCATCATCGAGCGCGAATCCTGCGGGAGGCCGCAATGAACACGGGCTCTCAGACCCCGCTGCTCGCCATGCGTGGCATCGTCAAGAGCTTTGGCGGTGCGCAGGCGCTGCGCGGCGTCGATTTCGATCTCGAGAGCGGGGAAATCCACGCGCTGCTCGGCGAGAACGGCGCGGGCAAGTCGACCCTGATGAATGTTCTGTCCGGGGTGATCGCGCCGGATCAGGGCGAGATCCGCATCGACGGGGCCGCCGTCCGCTTCACCGATCCACGCGCCGCACAGGCCGCGGGTGTCGCGACGATCTTTCAGGAGCTCGATCTCGTCCCGAGCCTCGATGTGACCGCCAATCTGTTTCTCGGCCGGGAATTGACGCGGGCCGGCGTGCTCGATGGCGGCGCGATGCGCCGCGCGGCGCGGGCAAGGCTCGAGGAGATCGGCTTCGATGTCGATGTCGATCAGCCGGTCGGTGAATTGTCGGTCGGCAGGCGGCAGATCGTCGCGATCGCCAAGGCCCTGACCTACGCGTCGCGAATTCTCGTGATGGACGAGCCGACGGCGGCGTTGACCGCCGCGGAGGTGCAGCGTCTCTTTCATGTGATGCGCGAGATCGCACGGCGCGGTGTCGGCATCGTCTACATCTCGCATCGGCTCGAAGAGGTGCCGCGCGTCGCCGACCGCGTGACGGTCCTGCGCGATGGCAGGATCGCAGGGACGGCGCCGCCGACCGCGCCGCAATCCGATCTCGTGGCGCTGCTGGTCGGACGGCCGCTCACCGAGCTTTATCCGCGCCGCAGCGGCGCATTCGGTCGCCGTGTGCTGCATCTGGAGCGGGCCGCCTATCGCCCGCGCCGGCCCAGGGCAGGTTGGCGTGCGCCGCGCGAGGTCTCGCTCGAGGTGCGCGCCGGCGAGGTCGTCGGCCTCGCCGGCATCATGGGAGCGGGACGGACCGAGCTGCTCTCTGCGCTCTATGGCGCGGGCGGCTCCGGGGCCTGGTCGGGCCGCGTCGAGGTCGAGGAACGGCCGGCCAGGCTGACCTCGATACCGGAGGCGCGCGGCGCCGGCGTCGCCTTCGTCAGCGACGATCGCCGCGGCGCCGGCTTGATGCTGCGCGACAGCGTCGAACGCAATCTCGTCGCCTCGGTGCTGCGGCGCGTGTCGCCGTTCTTTCTGATGTCGCAAGCGCGCCAGGCGAGGCTCGCCGGTCAGGCGATCAAGGCATTCGACGTACGGCCGCCGCGGCTGGAGCTCGCGGTCGGCGCCCTCTCCGGAGGCAACCAGCAGAAAGTCGCACTTGCCAAGGAGGTGCTCGGGGAGCCGCGCCTGCTTCTGCTCGACGAGCCGACGCGCGGTGTGGATGTCGGGGCGAAGGGCGAAATCTACGCCCGGATTCGCGAGCTCGCCGCGCAAGGCGTCGGCATTCTCGTCGCCTCCAGCGAAATGCCCGAACTGATCGGCCTGTGCGACCGCATCGTCGTGTTGAGGGGCGGGCGCACGGTTGCCGAGTTTCCCGCCGGCGCCGCCGAGGACGACATCCTCGCCGTGGCCGAATCCAGTCAGGACGACAGCGATGAATGACGCCGCAACACTCGTGAAATCCGCACCCGTGCAGTCCACGCCAAGGCGCCGTCTCGATTTCTTCGCCATCGCGGTCCGCTTTCAGAGCGTGATCGGCCTCATCCTCGTCGCGATCGGCGGCGTCATCTTCTCGCCGCGGCGGCACGGCTCCATCCTGTTCCTGGCGCCGGACAACATCGCGAACATCGTACGGGCGATTTCCGAGACCGGCATCATCGCCGTCGGCATGACCTTCGTCATCATCACCGCAGGCATCGATCTGTCGGTCGGCGCGCTGCTCAGCCTGTGCAGCGTGCTCACCGCCACGATCATGACGACATGGGGCTGGGGACTGGTTCCGACCCTGCTGTTCGTGATGACCTGCGGCGCCCTGTTCGGCTGCACGCAAGGCGCGATCTCGACCCGCTTCCGCCTCGAGGCGTTCATCGTGACGCTGGCTGGCCTGCAGGTCGCGCGCGGCCTGGCGCTGGTGATTTCCAACAACCAGTACATCAACATCTCCTACGGCAATGGTCCGGGTCTTGCGCCGCCGATCTTCTCGGTGCTGGGCGATCGTCTGTTCGACAACACGGTTCCGGTCGCAACCCTGGTGTTTCTCGTCGTCGCGATCGTGGCCACCTTCGTGCTGAACTTCACGCGCTTTGGCCGCTATGTCTTCGCGGTCGGCGGCAATGAGCGGGCGGCCCGGCTGTCCGGCGTGCCGGTCACGCTGGTCAAGATCTCGGTCTACGCGATCACCGGTCTCGTGTCGGCCATCGCCGGCATCGTCCACGCCGGCCAGTTCAATTTCGGCAGCGCCAATGACGGCACGGGCTATGAATTGACCGCGATCGCGGCGGTGGTGATCGGCGGCACCAGCCTGTTCGGCGGCTCAGGCTCGATGATCGGCACGATCGCAGGCGCGATCATGCTCGGCGCATTGGCCAACATCCTTCAGCTCAACAACATCAATGCGGCGCTGCAGCTGCTCGCGACCGGCGCGATCATCGTCGTGGCCGCGGTTCTTCAATCTCTCGTTCGTCGCCGCGAGGGATTGGGTCGTTGACCCCAAGGGCGACGTGAAGACCTGGCGGTGACCAGCGGCCGCCGGGAAGGGACTGCTCGTCAGTAGTGGATCATTCGAAGCAAACAGGGGAGTGACATCATGCGATGCGTATCAGGGAAGGCAAGGTTCTGGTCCAATCTGGTGCTGGGCGCCGGCACGGCGACGCTCGTTGCCGGTGCAGCGCAGGCCGCACCGCTGGTCAAGGAGTGCAGCAAGACCGGGGAGTTCGTCATCGGCTTCTCGCAGGCCAACAATGCCGAGCCCTACCGCCAGCACGTCAACGACCAGCTGACCGCTGCGGCGAAGAAAGTGCCGCAATTCAAGCTGCAGATCGCCGACGGCGCCGGCAACGTGAACACGCAGACCTCGCAGATGGACAATTTCATCACCCAGAAGGTCGACCTGATCCTGATCTCGCCGTTCGAGGCCGCGCCTCTGACGCCGGTCGTCGCGCGGGCCATGAAGGCCGGCATTCCCGTCATCGAGCTCGACCGCAAGACGGTCGGCGAGCCCGGCAAGGAATACACGGCCTTCATCGGCGGCGATAATTTCAAGATCGCCGAGGAGGCGGGCAAATACGTCGCCGACAAGCTGCTGCCGCAAGGCGGCGAAGTGGCGGTGCTTCAGGGCCTGCCGAGCTCGACGCCCGCCGTCGAACGGCTCAACGGCTTCAAGTCCGGCGTGAAGGACAATCCAAAGGTCCAGGTCGTCGCCGAGCAGGCCGCCGACTGGCTGCCGGACAAGGCGCAGACCGCGTTCGCCGCGATGCTCCAGGCCCATCCGAACATCAAGGCCGTTTATGCCAGCAACGACATGATGGCCGCCGGCGCGCGCCTCGCGGCGAAGGGCGCCGGCAAGCTCGATCAGGTGAAGATCCTCGGAACGGATGGCCTGCCCGGTCCCGCCGGCGGCATCCGCGCGGTCGCGGAAGGCGAGTGGGCGGCAACCTTCACCTATCCGACCGGCGGCCCGGAGGCGATCGACATGGCGAAGTCGATCCTGCTCGATTGCGCCGAGAAGGTGCAGACCGTGGTGACCGTGCCGACCACCGCGATCACGCCCGACAACGCGAAGCAGCTGATGCAGAACTGAACGGAGTCCCTCGCTCGGTGTGGCGGGCGCGGCCTGACATCGGCTGCGCTCGCTGAGCGCTGCTATGACCTTTGTGCGGGAATGGCATTGCACGGCGGATGCCAGGCGCTATGCCACCAAGGCGGTATTGCAGGCCGAGAACGACTCGTGGTTGAAAGGAGCATGGGAGTCGTTGAGGGGACGCGGTAGATGCCAGTCGATCACGAATTCGGGGACCAGCACACCGAACTTAAGCTATCGATCGTCGAGAAATATTTGAGGTTCTTTACGACAGCCCTCCGCGGCAAGTTTGATGAACTTTGGTACATTGACGCGTTCGCCGGGACAGGTTCACGAACCATTCGTCACGAGCACCGCCCCGCAGGCCTGCTAGATGCTGGAGAACCTGAACGGGTCGAGCGTCGCCGAGGTTCTGCTCGCATCGCTATCGACGTAAAGCCGCCATTTGACCTCATTGTCTTCGTCGAAAACAAGCCCTCCTATTTTGCCGCCTTGGAGGAGCTGAAGGCCAATTATCCCAATCGACGGATTGTCGTCATAAAGAACGACGCGAATGAGGCCCTAAAATCCCTGATAGCAACGAACAGTTGGCATTCGACTCGTGCTGTTCTCTTCCTGGATCCATACGGTATGCAGCTAGAATGGTCGACTCTTGAAAAAGTGGCGGCCACGAAGGCAATCGATGTTTGGTTCCTATTCCCGTTGTCTGGCCTCTACCGGCAGGCTACCCGCGATTTGGCGGACGTGGACGCTCATAAGCGCGCTGCACTTACTCGCATGTTTGGTTCTGATGCGTGGGAAGAGGAACTGTATCCGAAAACGGTGCGAGAGGATTTGTTCGATGGACTGGTCGAAGAGCCAAGGCAGCGTGCTGCAGATGTTGCGGGGCTTGAGGCTTATGCAAAATCAAGGCTTGAAACAATCTTCGCGGCCGTTCTAAAGCCGCTACCGTTGCCGATGCACGAAAGGCCCCAGCGCTTCTCCTTGTTTTTTTGCATCTCGAATCCGAAGGCGATCCGCCTCGCTAGCGATGTCGCAAATCACATACTCAAAGCTGGCATGGCATCGTAGGTGCGCCCGTGAAGCAGTCGGCCGGCAGCTTTTTTGTTTTTGCCGCCCCATTGTTTGAAAAAGAAGGCCGTCCCGGAGCGCCGGCACAGGGCTTCGACTTCATCAACCCACTCCGGTTTCATTTCGCGAGCACGTGGCCCGCTCTCTCCTCCGACAATCGCCCAATGGATCCCAGTCAGATCGGCTGCCGCAACCGAGCCAATCAACGGTTCGAAGGAGACAAATCGGACCGTCGCGCGCACAGCTCGGAGCGCATCGAGGCGTTCCAAAACTCTCTCGTCTTCGATGCTTGTGCCCAGCCAAACGTTGGGCAGAACCTTGAAATGGCAATCGGAGAGGACTTCCGCCATGTGCTCAGGGCGCTTCGTCAAGATCTGATACGTATGACGAGGAGTATCCTGCATTACCTCCCACACGCGGCGAATGAAGGTCGTGGGGACATCGGGATGAAACAGGTCCGACATTGAATTGACGAACACTCTTCGTGGCTTCGACCAGGTTCGGGGAGCATCGAGCGACTTCTCATCGAGGCGAATTGCGCCAGTCCAGACCGCTCTGCCGCCGCTCTTGCGAGTAAGCCCTTTGTATTTCTTGAGGCCCATCATCTCTAACCGGGCCGCCATGCGCATTGCGTAACAGTTCGTGCAGCCCGCAGTCAGCACCGTGCATCCGGCAACGGGATTCCAAGTCGCATCAGTCCATTCGATGGAAGTATCGGCCATGGCGACATTGAATCAGAAGTGCGGGGACCTGTGAATCAAAAATTTCGCGATCGCCGGAGAGAAGCTCAACCGCGACGACAAGGGCGACCACAATGCCGCAGCAGTCAACGCGCGCCATCGACAAACTCGCCACGATCGTCACCACCACCGGCAAAGTCGCCGCAGCCAGTAGCGTCCTCAGCGCAACAGGCCCCCGACACCGGGTTCACCAGCCGCTGATACTGAACCGCAAAGATATATGCGTTCGCGCCGGTCGGCATCGCCGCGAACAGCACCACCACGCCGGCCGCCAGCGGCGGCAGGTCCAACAGCTTGGCAAGAAGGCGAGCGCCGGCATCGCCAGCAGCTTCAGCGCGCACGTCGCGACGATGCCGAGCTAATCGCCCTTGACCTCGAAGCGAAAGAGGTTGATGCCGAGCGCGATCAGCGCGGGCGATCCCGCCTGCGCGGCGGCGCTATCCACCCACTGTCCTACGAGACTATAGCCTTGATCTGCGCAGTATCCGCAAACTCAGTTAGCTCAACGATTTTGCCGTCCTGAAATCTGAAGAGATCCAGGACCTCGGTCGTGAAAGTTTTCCCGGTCGGGCTATGTCGGACGACGAGGCGGGATCGCACGGCCGCATGCTGCCCCTCAACAACCTCGCCCAGGATGTCGCGCTTTACGAAGTCGAAGTTGGCAATGAATTGACCGAAAGCCTCGCGCAGGGGCGGGTGCCCCTGAACACTTCCGGTTAGTTCGAGTGCGCTTTTGTCGCCGACCAGTGTGAAAACACCTTCGGGATGAAACGCTGCCACAAGGCCAGCGACATCGCCGCGAGCGCGCGCCGCGTAAGCCACCCTGATGACTTCGAGCATGTCTTCGCGATGTCCCATATCGGACCTCCCCTGCAAAGTTCTCACGCCAGAACAGAGTAGCTACCTTCGCGTGCAAAGGCAAAATCCCGGTATCTGGGCGCCAATCTGGACGCTGCCCCGATACGAAAGCTGCTCAATGAAGGAGCAAATAAATTTGGCTTATCAAAGGGAAGCTAGAGCGGGACGGGTTTTGGTTGAATCGATGCAAGCCGAGGACGCAGTTCACCTCTCCCGCTTGCGGGGAGGCGTAGGCCGCCTTCGGCGGCCGTCTCCTTAAGAGGCGCCGAGGCGAAGCCTCGGCTATGGGGTAGCGCCGGGTGGGGCTCTCTCCATAGCCTCATCGCGGAAGCACCCCCACCCCAGCCCTCCCCCGCAAGCGGGAGAGGGAGCGTACTCACTTCGCGGCCCGTACTCAGACCAAATCCGGATCCCGCTTTAGGTGGCCGGCAGTACCCCCAACTGCAGCAGCGCCGGCAAGTCGTCATCACGGACCGTTCCCCGAAAGGCGAAGCGCGCGCTTCTGTTGGCGCGCGCTTCGACTCCTCACGTCAAGTTCGAGCAACGACCCGATGGATGGGCCGACAGCTCGGTGAATGTGCATGGAGATCCGTTTGACCTCGTCCTCGACGTTCGCCGCTGCCCGCTTCCTTCCTGTCGGCTAAGCGGCGCGTCCCATGCTTTCGGCTATCGGTTTGCGAGCATCATCCGCCAGCCGGCGCGACATGTCGGCCATCCGACGGCTGCTCTCGAGCAGGCTGGCGACGTTGTCACGAACGACCTCCGTCTGAAGCGCTGCAAGTTCTTGAGGAGTCCGGCAGCGCCAGAGCTCATTCATGTGGTCCATGTTGCTCTCGAAACGTTGCCGCATGAAGTCAAAGTACTCGCGAGAAATCTCGTTCACGCCCTTTGTCATCGCGTTGGCGAGTTGCAGGATCGTCTCGGCGTTGCGGGCCGACCGTTCGACCGCCCCTTGCGCTTCTTGTCCTGAGAAGCCGAGCGGGCGACCAAGTTGATCCATGGAACGGCTGAACATCGTCGTCGCCATGTCCACCTCGCGGCGCCAGGTGTTCTGCAGCATCTCGGCATTCTGCTGGAACAGGTTTGCGCTCACCTCAGCGATTTCCTCTCCGGCCTGCGTGGCGGCCAGGCCGATGCGCCGCGACTGCTCGGCCGCCTTCTCGCCGGTACGCCGAACCGTCTCTTCAGCAGCGTGGGTCGTTTTCTCCTCTTGGCGGGAATGGGCCATGTCGATGTTCCCTCTTTGGTGGCTGGTTAGGTGGCTGGTATTTTGTGTCGTCAGCACAATCTGCTTCACCGTTGAAAGCCAAACGTGGGCGCGTGAGGACCGTTCCAGCTGTGATGATCCTTTCTACCGCGATCGTTTCATCAGTGCTGGAGCTACGACGGAACGAGGGCTCGGAGGTCCAGTTGAATGGGCGGATGGATGATGGGATGCGACTTCATTACGTGGAGCGAGGCGGTCCCAGCACTCCGTGGGTGTTCCTGTTCCATGGCAATGGTTCTATGGTCCAGGATTTCACGATCAGCGGGCTTGTCGACTGTCCTGGCCGTCGCAATCGCGTCGTCTGCTTCGACCGAACGGCTCCTGGCAAAACGCGAACGGACCTTTAGGAGCGCTTGAATTGCGGCAGTTCGGAAAACAGCGGTTGCTTCATTCCTGGATGATGCTGGCATTGGAGGCCAATCAGGTCGTTGGTCTGCGGATGTTGAAGCTGATGGCGGGCGGCAAACGCGCTCGGGGAGAAGCCAAACTCATGGTCAGAGAAAAGATAGACGAGGCATTCAAAGCCGGTGCGAGCCTCATGGCTGGCGCTTCGGACGAAGATATCGTTCGTCGATACAGGCGGCGTGTGGCGGCGAATGCGAAACGATTAGGCAAGCCCAATCCGAGTCTCACCATCAAGCGACGACGGCGTAGACGGAAATAACCTTACTCCGTCACAAACGCTCTAACTCCTCATCCTGAGGAGCTTGCGAAGCAAGCGTCTCGAAGGATGTGGGCCACGGGCGGGGCCTCATGGTTCGAGACGCGCTTCGCGCTCCTCACCATGAGGGTTAGTGACACAGTAAGGTTAGCGGCGCCAGGTTCGAGAGCTTGGCCAGCAGGAAGGCGACTGCCGGCATCGCCGGCAGCTCGGGCGCGCACATGACGACGATGCCGAGCTTCTCGCCCCTGACCTCGAAGCGGAACAGATCGATGCCGAGCGCGATCAGCGCGGCCGGCGATCCCGCCTGCGCGAGCAGCGCGACGCCGCGACGCGATGTGCCAAGATCGCGCCTATCGTGGCGACCGATGCACGCACTGGATCACGGTCGACAACCCGGCGTCACCGGCCGTGAATCGCGCGGCGACAAATCGACGGGTCGAGGTGACCGAGCGCTCGACCATTGCATCCAATTGACGTTCGACACAGCGGAGACGGCCGTAGCCGCGCTTCGGGCGGCCTAGTAAGTGTAGAACATCCGTTGGATCTCCTTGGTGTCGGTCGTCTTGGTCAGCGCCAGCATCAGCAGGATACGTGCCTTCTGAGGGTTAAGCGTATCCGAGACGACGAAGTCGTGTTCGTCGTCCTTGGCTTCCCCATTGCGCGCGACGATGCCGTTCCCGACACGGCTGCTCCGAACGATCACGACACCCTTCTTGCGGGCGTCGTCGAGAGCCGGCTCGACCGCGGGCCGGGCAAGGCTGCCGTCGCCGACGCCAGCATGCACGATCCCCTTGGCCCCTGCGGCGACAAAAGCGTCGATCGCGACCCGGTTCATGTTGGCATAGCCGTAGACGATATCGACTTGCGGCAGGGCATCGAGGTTAGACACGTCGAATTCGGAGTCCGCCGTGTGCCGGCGGGTCGATTGACGATAGAAGTACGGCTTGTTTCCCTGCATGTAGCCGAGAAAACCGAGCTCAGGTGTACGGAAGGTGTCTGCCGTCGAGGTGTTGTTCTTGGTGACGTCGCGAGCCGCGTTGATCTGATCGTTGAGAGCAACGAGCACGCCCTTGCCGACCGCCTCGTCGCTGCCGGCGAGGATCACGGCGTTGTAGAGATTGATCGGCCCATCCGCGCTGATCGCTGTCGACGGCCGCATCGCGCCGACGATGACGACAGGCTTCTTGCTCTTGACGACAAGATCCAAGAAATAGCTGGTTTCCTCGATCGTATCAGTACCGTGCGTGATGACAATTCCATCCACGTCGTCCTGTGCGAGGAGCGCGTTGACGCGCTTTGCAAGCTTGAGCCAGTAGTCATTGTTCATGTTCTCGCTGGCGATCTGGAAAACCTGCTCGCCCTTGACGTTCGCCACCGTTTTCAATTCCGGAACGGCTTCCAAAAGGCGCTCCACGCCCACCGTTGCTGCGGTGTAACCGACCACGGTGGTGCTGCTTGCACCGGTGCCGGCGATCGTGCCGCCGGTCGCCAGGACCATGACGTTGGGCAGACCGGGGCCCTTCGCGTCAGCGGCTGCAAAACCGAAGAGCAGCACGAAGAGCACGGTCATTGTCGCCACTATGTGATCACGCACTCGCAGCTGCCACATCTCGATCTCCCTTTCCTAGAAAGCCCCGTCGGTGCGCCCCAGCTCGCTCGGCGTGCATGATCCTCCAGCCGAGGCCCCCTGTCTAGGCCTTGCGTCGTCCGGCTTGTCTCCATCCGGCTATGCCCGGCTGCGCACTGAATCGCGATGAGACTGGGATGAAATCATCATCGCACTTTGGCCGAAACCAATCGCCAGCATGATCGGGCTGCGCGAAAGATCCGAGAGCACCGGCAGGATGATCGACAGGACCGCGCCGGTCTGCTTGCGGTCGACGTCCATTTGCAGGGATCGCGTTGCCGAAAGCGAATTCGGAGATGGCTCTGTGTGCGGTCTCATTGTGCGCGGTCTCCGAGATTGTGCGCGGTCTCCGAGATGAAGCGAAACAGCACCGCTGCACAGCCGGCGCGATCAGGGCAAAGACCGGCGCGACCATCAACACGCCGGCCGTGCGGCCCTCACCTCAAGGGGAGATCCGCTGACCATCCCACACGCCCTCGATGATGGCATCATGCCCCTGATTTGCCCGACGTGTCAACTAGATTTCGTAAAATCCGCAAAGCCTCCGCGACGGTCTCGCCGACTCCTTTGCATGGGGTTGTTTTCGATATTTTTGTCGGAGGCGCATGGCAGCCTAAGGACCGACCCCCGATCTCGTCAGCGCAGCCAAGGGGTCAAGCGGGATGAAAGTAGGCCGAAGGAAGTGCGCTCCCTCTCCTGCTTGCGGGAGAGGGTCGGGGAGAGGGTGTCTCCGCAATGGGACACAACGTGGATAGATCCCCACCCATAGCCGATGCTCCGCATCGGCGTTTTCCTTAACGGCGGCGAAGGCCGCCTATGCCTCCGCCGCAAGCGGGAGAGGGGCGCATCTCCCCTGTGGCAGCAAATCAAGCCTAATCCCATCGCGCTCCGACGCCTGTTGCCCGGAGCGCACAGCCGGCGGTTTTCGGTTCGCGGCCCGGTTGCCAACGTGGAAGCCTTCACCCACTATTCCCTCCGTCTCGGAAAGGTTGGGGGGATCGATGCCGGCGTTTCGCTTTCGGAAGTTCCTGGCTAGCGCGGTCTGTGCGATCGCGCTGGCTGTCATCGTCCAGCCTGTCACCAGCCACGCTTATACGCCGGAGCAGCAGCAGGCCTGCACGCCCGACGCGATGCGGCTGTGCGGCGAGTTCGTTCCGAACGTCGACGCCATCACCGCCTGCATGATCCAGAAGAAGTCGCAGCTCTCGCCGCAGTGCCGGGCGTTCTTCCGCGAGGGGCCGGAGCCGGGCGAGGCGGCCGCCGGCCAGCCCGTCAACATCAAGCCGGTGGCGAAGAAGAAGACCTCGAGCAAGCCGGCCGCGAAGAAGACCACGGCGAGCAGCAAGTCGGGCAAGAAGAAACCGAAGGCTGACGATACCTAGCAGAAGCTCCGCAGTTGCCGCGTCACCTCGTCCCGCTTGCGGGAGAGGCCACATTGAAGCGCAGCTTGAATGTCGGGCGCGACGAACCTCAGGACTCCTTTTGTTCGCTTCGGTCAGCGATCCCCCGCAGTAATTCTGCCTTCGAGCGACGGAAAAGAGCCGACATTCGATTTGCTCGGGCAGGTTGCAGTTCGCCGTTTCCCGAACGATTGCTCAATAAACGCACGATCCGTCCAACAGCCGTTCATTGCGGTTCATGTTCATGATGCCGCATGCACTGTGACTCAAAAGCCAACACGACTCGTTATTTCGTGGCCGTGGCGCAACTCCCGGTAAATTTTTCTTTCACGAATCAGCGCGCTGATTCATTTTCGCGGCCTGGGGTCAATCTGGAGGCAAGGGTATGAACGTTATTGTTTTTGCATCGCGTAAAGGCGGCTCGGGCAAGAGTACCCTGGCTGCACATCTCGCCGCGCAGATCAAGGCGACCAAGCCTGTTCTGCTCGTCGATGCGGATCCGCAGGGCTCGCTCACGCTGTGGCACAAGCTGCGTGGCACCAACGAGCCGCAGATCAAGGCCGCGGTCAACTCGGTGAGCGGCATCGTCTCCGCTGCGAGGCGCGACGGCTATGAATGGGTGTTGATCGACACGCCGCCGAACCTGTCGGCCGTGGTCGACGACGCGATCAAGAATGCAACCATGGTGATCATTCCGGCGCGGCCTGGCGTGTTCGACGTCAACGCCGTGCAGGAAACCATCCAGATGTGCCGCGCGGCGCGCAAGCCCTACGCGGTTGTGCTCAACGGCGCACCCGCCCGCCGCGACGAAGCCGAAAGCCCGATCGTCACCATCGCCCGCGAGGCGCTCGCCAAATTCCGCGCGCCGGTCTGGGGCGGCCAAATCACCAACCGCTCGGATCTGTTGATGGCGCTGAGCCACGGCGAGGGCGCGCGGGAATATCAGGCCGAGAGCCGCGCCGCGCAGGAGATCGCAAGGCTGTGGGCTGCGATCGAGCGTTCGGTCAAGGCGATCCGTGGCACGGCGTCGGCCTCCGGCGCAATGCACAAGCAGGCTGCGTAGTTTTTATTGTTCATTTTCTGTAACGAAAAGCGCGCGGCTGTTCCCGCGCGTTTTGCGTTTCCGGAAATGAAGCTTTTCAAGTGAGCATGATCTCCCCGCAAACGCGTTTACGCGTTTGTCGCTTAGGGAAAACCGGTGCCCGCTTTTCCGTATCGTGCTCTACGCCACCATCAGCATGTAGAACACGATCACCGGTGACAGCGTGAGGATCACCGACCAGATGCCGGCGGCCCAGAGGATGTCCTCGGTGGTAAAGCCCTGCTGCTCGGCGGCCTGATAATCAGGCGCCATATCATATTGAGTATTCACAAAATGCCCCCGCGAGTTCTTCGCTTATGGCGTCAGGTGATACTAGAAACGTTTTAACATCCGCCTCGCTGGTCCCCGTGCAATTTGGGCACGGACGCTACCGCGGATTAACCATCTTCGCGTCAGCCCGCGAGCCAGACGCGAAACAGCAGCACCGGCATCAGGCCGAGCATCACGGCCCACAAGCCGAACGACGAGATCACCAGAAGTCCCTGCATGAGATCCGCCGGCGCGAAGTCTTTCGCGGCCGTCGGCCGGGTGCGATGTCCCATGATTTGCCCCTATGGATTGGTCTTTGGGGGAAACGATGGGGCGCGATGCGTAAACGAGCCGTGGATGCGCCATGCGGCGCCCGCGACGGCGATGGCGAAGAGCTATGCCGCGGCCTTCATCCGTCGTGCGATCTCGCGATCGAGCCTGGCGGCGAGCTCGCTTCCGATCTCGACCATCGGCAGGCGCACCTCGGGACTGTCGATGAGGCCGCATCGCCACAACCAGTACTTGGCCGGCGCCGGGCTCGGCTCGGCGAACAACAGCCGCGTCAGCTCGGCAACATCCTGCCAGCGCGCGAGGGCCGCGTCGGTGTTGCCGCGCTTCAGCTCGGTTTGAATCGCAGCAAACGTTGCGGTCTCGATGTGGGCGGACAGCAGGATGGCGCCATCGGCGCCGTCGCTCAGCGCCTCAAAGGTGTGCGCGTCCTCGCCGGTGAGCACACGGAAGTGATCCGGCTTGTCGCGGAGCAGCGCGACCGATTGCTCGCGGCTCGCGCTGCAATCCTTCAGGCCGACGATGTTGGGATGCCCGGCGAGCCGGAGCAGCGTCTGGTTGGTGAGGTTGACGCCCGTGCGGTAGGGAATGTTGTAGAGAACGATCGGCCAGGCGGCGTGATCGGCGAGCGCCTCGAAATGCGCAAGCAAGCCGCGCTGCGATGGCCGAAGATAGTATGGGCTCGCGATCAGATAGCCGTCGATCGGCCAGTCCGCGGTCTCATCCAGGCTGTCCTTCAGCCGTGTCGTGTCCGCGCCGGCGAGGCCGAGAACGATCGGAATGCTGCGGCGGTGCGCGGCGAGCTCCTCTCGCACGGTCGCGACGAGGCGCTCGAGCTCCGCGCCCCTCAACGTCATGCCTTCGCCGGAGGTCGCGCCCAGAATGAAGCCGTCCACCGCGCGTGCCTCCTCGGCGGCGTAATGCCGCGCGAGCTGCCGAAGCGACTTCTCATCGAGACGGCCGTCGCGAAACGGCGTCACCAGAGGCAGCCAGAGGCCCTGCAATTGTTGTCTCAGGTCGGTCATGTGTCATCTCCTTTTCAGTTGACGCCTGAGACGGAGGGCACATGAAAAAACCCCGTCCAGACGGCGGGGGTTTTCGAAGATTGCAACGATAACGAAGTCGTTAGCGCGCGCAAAAATCCGAGGACCCCGGATGGGGGCCTTTTTTCGAGGCGATCGCCTTCGAGAGGATTGCGCACGAATTCGTGATCATGGTGCGCAAATGATGCGGGGGATATGTGGAACTGTCAATACACGCGGAAAGCGAAAGCCAAATTGGCAGAAAAAAAGCCGGGCCCGAAGGACCCGGCTTAGGTATGGCCACGTGAGGCCGACACAATCACCTTCCAAGAGGGATTACTGAACTCCCGCGCCACTGGAGGAGGGGGACAAATGCGCAACGCGAAGGCTCAGCGTGCAAACATTATGGGCTTGCCGAGCGCCATGCAGCAACAGCCGGGGCCGCATGTCAGTCATGCGGAAATCAGGACGGCCAGCGTTGCGCCTTGCTCACTACGAAGTCGCGGAACACCTGCACGCGCGCGACCGTCTTCAACTCCTCGGGATAGACGAAATACGTATCGAGTTGGATCGAGTCCGATTCGCCGAACAACTGCACGAGGCGGCTGTTCTCTTCGACCAAGTAATCGGGCAATGCCGCGATGCCGAGGCCTTGCTGACAGGCGCGCACCAGACCGAGAATGTTGTTGACTTTGAAGTAGGCCTCGCGCGGACCGGAGCCGTTGCGCGCCGCTTCGACCAGCCAGTTGCGGTTCTGCAAGTGCGGGGCGAAGTTGCCATCGGCGAGCGTGATGATGCGGTGAGCATCGAGCTCTTCAAGCGTCCGCGGCGTGCCGAAACGCTTGATGTATTCCGGCGAGCAATAGGCGTGGAAGCCCATCGCGAAGAGCTTGCGCTGGATGAGGTCCGGCTGCGTCGGCTTGCGGGTGCGGATCGCGACATCAGCCTCGCGCATCGACAGGTCGAGCTCCTCGTCGGTGACGATCAGCGAGATGCGGATCTCCGGATAGAGCGCAGTGAACTCCCCGAGCCGCGGGATCAGCCAGTTGATGCCGACGCCGGGCGTCGTCGTGATCTTGAGGTCGCCGCTCGGCCGCTCGCGGCTGTCGGTCAATTTGGCGCGCGCCGCCTGGAGCTGCATGAACACGTCATGCGCAGTGCGGAACAAGAGGTCGCCCTGCTCGGTGAGGATCAGGCCGCGGGCATGGCGGTGGAAGAGCGAGACCGAGAGCTCCTGCTCCAGCGCCGAGACCTGGCGTGACACGGCCGACTGCGACAGGCCGAGCTGCTCGCCCGCATGCGTGAAGCTGCCCGCTTCCGCCGCGGCGTGAAACACCTTCAGCTTGTCCCAGTCCATATCGGTAAATCCGTCGCGTGTTCGAGGCATGGTCGTTATTCCGCTGCCGCGCGCTCGCTGGCGCGCAGGGCCAAGAAACGTTCGGCTTCGAGTGCGGCCATACAGCCGAGGCCTGCGGCCGTGACGGCCTGGCGATAGGTTTCATCGGCGACGTCGCCGGCCGCGAACAGGCCGGGCACCGAGGTGGCGGTCGAGTTCGGGGCGACCTCGACATAGCCCGACGGTTTGAGTTTCACCTGGCCCTTCACCAGTTCGGTCGCCGGTGCGTGCCCGATGGCGATGAAGACGCCGTCGGCCTTCACCTTCGTGAGCGCGCCGGTCTTGACGTTCTTCAGGCGGACATGCGTGACCTTGCTGGGGTTCGCATCGCCGCAGACCTCGTCGATGGCGCTGTCCCAGACCACCTTGATCTTGGGGTTCTTGAACAGGCGCTCCTGCAGGATGCGCTCGGCGCGGAAATGATCGCGGCGGTGCACGATCGTGACCTGGCTCGCGAAATTGGTCAGGAACAGCGCTTCCTCGACGGCAGTGTTGCCGCCGCCAACCACGATGACCTCTTTGCCGCGGTAGAAGAAGCCGTCACAGGTGGCGCAGGCCGAGACGCCAAAGCCCTTGAAGGTCTCTTCCGAGGGGATGCCGAGCCAGCGCGCCTGCGCGCCGGTCGCGAGGATCACGGTGTCGGCAAGGTAGACGTCGCCGGAGTCGCAGGTGAGGCGGAACGGTCGCAGAGCGGTCTCGAGCTTGGTGACCAGATCGGTCTTGATCTCGGTGCCCATGTGCAGCGCCTGCTTCTCCATCTGCTCCATCAGCCAGGGGCCCTGGATCACGTCGGCAAAGCCCGGATAGTTCTCGACGTCGGTGGTGATGGTGAGCTGGCCGCCCGGCTGGATGCCCTGGATCAGGATCGGCTCGAGCATCGCACGCGCGGCGTAGATCGCCGCGGTGTAGCCGGCGGGGCCGGAGCCGATGATGACGACCTTGGCATGGATGGGCGCGCGCATGTGGACCGGTGCCTCTCTTGGGGGAGTTGCAGCGCGGGCGCGGATAGTGCCTGGGAAGGCGCCGCGGAGGCGCTGAAATGTCAGTGCTAATCTAAGCCTTCTGGCGAGCTATGCAAGAATTGCAGCCCATGTCGGCGGATTTTTCCCCCCGGGAACAAAAGATCGTTGCGCTGCACGCGCAATAAAATTGCGCATCTTGGCCGGACTGGCTATGAGGATTGCGACGAACCCAACCGATACCGCAGATAAGGCCAGGAGTTCCAATCACGTGTCGCGGAACCTAGACGAGATCGATCTCAAAATTCTCGCCGAAATCCAGGCCGACGGGCGAATCACCAATGTCGAGCTGGCCAAGCGCGTCGGCATTTCGCCGCCGCCCTGCCTGCGCCGTGTCCGGGCGCTGGAGGAGGAGGGTTACATCCACGGCTATCGCGGACTGCTCGATTCGCGAAAGCTCGGCTTCGACGTCACGGTGTTCGCCGCGGTTCATCTGTCGAGCCAGGCGGAGGTGGATTTGCGTGCCTTCGAGGAGTTCGTGCGTGCCGAGCCGCTGGTGCGCGAATGCTGGATGCTGTCGGGCGAGGTCGACTTCATCCTGAAATGCGTCGCGCCTGACATGGCCACGTTCCAGGATTTCGTCACGCATCTCACCGCGGCCCCGCATGTGCGCAACGTCCGGACGTCGCTGGTGCTGCACAATTCGAAATACGAAGCCGCCGTGCCGCTCGAGGTGAAGGGGCGGCGCTGACGCAAGACTCAACCGCGCCGCATCGCATCCACGCTGATCGGACCGCCGCCGGCGGCGGCAAGATAAAGGCAGGCAAAGCAGAACAGGATCGCCAGGGTCCCGTCATTGACGAGCGGGAAGAAGCTGTTCGGCAGATGCTCGATGAAATAGGCGAATGCCATCTCGCCCGACAGGATGAAGGCGGCGAGACGCGTAAACAGTCCAAGCATCAACAGGCCGCCGAACACCAGCTCGATCATGCCGGCAATGCCCCAGAGCGATAGCGGCGTGACGTCGGCGAAGATCTCGACGGGCGGAAACTTGAACAGTTTTGCCACACCGAACTGGAACAGCAGAAGGCCGGTGACGAAACGGAACAGGCTGAGCAGATAGGGCTGGCTCTGCGCGGCGATGCGATCGACGTCCATCGTGTCCTCCCTTGTGGCCTCAAGGTGCAGCGGCGCCAAGCATGGCGGAGGACGTTGCCGTTCACAATCGCGCCCAGGAAACAGACGAAACAAAAAAGCCACGCAAAGCGCGGCTTTTTCGTCCAGCTTGCGGCGCGGATTACCGCCACTCGACCTTGGTGATCTCGTAGGCCTTGGCGCCGCCGGGCGTGTTGACCTCGACGGAGGCGCCCTTCCTCTTGCCGATCAGCGCGCGGGCGAGCGGCGAGGTGATGGAGATGCGGCCCTTCTTGGCGTCGGCCTCGACCTCGCCGACGAGTTGCCACACCGTCTTCTTCTCGGTGTCCTCGTCGACCAATGTCACGGTGGCGCCGAATTTGATGGTGTCGCCAGAAAGTTTCGAGATGTCGATGATGTCGGCGCGCGCGAGCTTGTCCTCGAGCTCGGCGATCCGGCCCTCATTGTGGGACTGCTCTTCCTTCGCGGCATGATATTCCGCGTTTTCCGACAGGTCTCCGTGCGAGCGCGCCTCGGCGATATGCTCGATGATCCGCGGACGGTCCACCGACTGGCGCTGCTTCAATTCTTCCCCGAGCGCGGTAAAACCGGCCAGAGTCATCGGAACCTTTTCCATCTCTTCTCTCGTTCTCGGGTCGCGCGCCCTCGGAAACAAAGGGCGCCGCAACCTTGATTCGTCGGTGATTCCGGGGCTGAACACGCGGCCACCGGAACGTTATGTGGGGCTGGCGCCGGAACAGAACAACCACATGGCCGGACAGTTCCTCCGGCCATTGTGGCTTCATTGCCAATCACTTAGCGAGGGCCTGGCCCCTGCTAACGATCAGGTTTCCGAAAAGTAGCTCTGCAGGGTACGAACCTCAAGGTCCCCGCCCAGATAAGCGCGGATGCCCTGCGCGGCCGCCACGGCCCCGGAAAGAGTGGTGTAATACGGCACTTTATGCAAGAGGGCCGCGCGCCGTAGTGAACGGCTGTCGGCAAGCGCCTGCGGGCCCTCCGTGGTGTTGAAGACGAGTTGGATGTCGCCATTGGTAATGGCGTCGACAATGTGCGGCCGGCCCTCCAGCACCTTGTTCACCTTCTCTGTCGGAATGCCCTGGTCGGTCAGGAAGCGCTGGGTGCCCGACGTCGCCAGCACCTTGAAGCCGACGGCCTGCAACAGCCGCACCGCGTCCGCGATGCGGTTCTTGTCGCTGTCGCGCACCGAGACGAACACCGTGCCCTTGCGCGGGACGCGCGTGCCGCCGCCGAGCTGGCTCTTGGCGAACGCGACCTCGAAGGAGCGGTCGATGCCCATGACCTCGCCGGTCGAGCGCATCTCCGGACCGAGCACCGTGTCGACGCCGGGGAAGCGGGCGAAGGGGAACACGGATTCCTTGACGCCGACATGCTTTAGCTGGGCCTTCTTCAGCCTGAAGTCGGCGAGCTTCTCGCCGGCCATGATGCGGGCGGCAATCTTGGCGACCGGCGTGCCGATCACCTTGGCGACGAACGGCACCGTGCGCGAAGCACGCGGATTGACCTCGAGCACGTAGATCTCGCCGTCCTTGATCGCGTACTGCACGTTCATCAGGCCGACGACGTCGAGGCCGAGCGCGAGCTCGCGGGTCTGCCGCTCCAATTCGTCGATCATCTTGGCATCGAGCGAGTAAGGCGGCAGCGAGCACGCGGAGTCGCCGGAGTGGATGCCGGCTTCCTCGATGTGCTCCATGATGCCGACGATGAAGACGTCCTTGCCGTCGCACAGGCAGTCGACGTCGACCTCGGTCGCGTCAGAGAGATAGCGGTCGAACAGCAGCGGGTTCTTGCCGAGCACGGTGTTGATCTGCCCGGTCTTGTCGTTGGGGTAGCGCGCCTTGACGTCGGCGGGCACGAGTTCCGGCAGCGTGCCGAGCAGATAATCGTTGAGCTGGTTCTCCTCGCGGATGATCTGCATCGCGCGGCCGCCGAGCACGTAGGACGGACGCACCACCAGCGGCAGCCCGAGATCGGCGGAGACGAGCCGGGCCTGCTCGACCGAATAGGCGATGCCGTTCTTCGGCTGCTTGAGACGAAGCTTGTCGAGCACGCGCTTGAAGCGGTCGCGGTCTTCGGCGAGATCAATGGCGTCGGGCGAGGTGCCGAGGATCGGCACTTCGGCGGCCTCCAGCGCACGCGCGAGCTTCAGCGGGGTCTGGCCGCCGAACTGCACGATCACGCCATGCAGCGTACCTTTGCTGCGCTCGGTCGTAATGATCTCCAGCACGTCCTCGGCCGTGAGCGGCTCGAAATACAGCCGGTCGGCGGTATCGTAGTCGGTCGACACCGTCTCCGGGTTGCAGTTGACCATGATGGATTCGTAGCCGGCGTCATGCAGCGCGAAGCAGGCGTGACAGCAGCAATAGTCGAACTCGATGCCCTGGCCGATGCGGTTCGGGCCGCCGCCGAGGATGATGACCTTCTTCCGGTCCGACGGCTCGCTTTCGTCCGCAACCGCGCCCGCGAATGGCGCCTCATAGGTCGAATACATATAGGCGGTGGGCGAGGCGAACTCGGCGGCGCAGGTGTCGATGCGCTTGAACACCGGGCGGACGCCGAGCGCGTGGCGTTTGGCCGTCACATCGGCTTCCGTGCTCTCCGAGAGCACCGCGAGCCGCGCGTCCGAAAAGCCCATGGCCTTCAGTGAGCGCATGCCGAAGGCATTTCGCGGCAGGCCGTTCTTGCGGACCTTCTCCTCCATGTCGACGATGCAACGCATTTCGGCGAGGAACCAGGGGTCGATCTTGCAGGAGTTGAAGATGTCCTCGTTGGACCAGCCGAGCCGCATCGCCTGCGCCACCTGGAGCAGACGGTTCGGCGTCGGGGTGCCGAGCGCGGCGCGGATCGCATTCTTGTCGTCGCCGTGGCCAAGCCCCTCGATCTCGATCTCGTCGAGGCCGGTCAGCCCGGTCTCGAGCCCCCGCAGTGCCTTTTGCAGGCTTTCCTGGAAGGTGCGGCCGATCGCCATCACCTCGCCGACGGACTTCATCGAGGTCGTCAGCGTGTGAGAGGCGCCGGGGAATTTCTCGAAGGCGAAACGCGGGATTTTGGTCACCACGTAGTCGATGGTCGGCTCGAACGAGGCCGGCGTCGCGCCGCCGGTGATGTCGTTGGCGATCTCGTCCAGCGTGTAGCCGATGGCGAGCTTGGCTGCGACCTTGGCGATCGGGAAGCCCGTCGCCTTCGACGCCAATGCCGATGAACGAGAAACACGCGGGTTCATCTCGATCACGACCATGCGGCCATCGGCGGGATTGATGCCGAACTGCACGTTCGAGCCGCCGGTCTCGACCCCGATCTCGCGCAGCACCGCCAGCGAGGCGTCGCGCATGATCTGGTATTCCTTGTCGGTCAGCGTCAGCGCGGGCGCCACAGTGATGGAGTCGCCGGTATGCACGCCCATCGGATCGAAATTCTCGATCGAGCAGACGATGATGCAATTGTCCTTCTTGTCTCGCACCACCTCCATCTCGAACTCTTTCCAGCCGAGAACGGATTCCTCGATCAGGACTTCGTTGGTGGGGGAGGCATCGAGGCCGCGCTCGATGATGTCGAGGAACTCTTCCTTGTTGTAGGCGATGCCGCCGCCGGTGCCGCCCAGCGTGAACGAGGGCCGGATGATCGCGGGCAGTCCGATCTCGGACAGCGCCATCATCGCCTGGCCCAGCGCATACTCCTGATAGCGCTTGCGGCGCTCGTTCTCGCCGAGCGACCATTGCCGGTCGAGTTCTACCTGCGCCGCGCCGGATAGCTTCTCGCGTTCGGCAAGGTATTTGTCGCGGAAGGATTTCTTGAGCTGTGATGCGTTGGCAAGCCGCGACTTCGGCGTCTGCAGCCCGATCTTCTCCATGGCGTTGCGGAACAGCTGGCGATCCTCGGCCTTGTCGATCGCGTCGGCAGTCGCGCCGATCATCTCGACGTCGAATTTTTCCAGCGTGCCCTGGCGGCGCAGCGACAGCGCGCAGTTCAGCGCGGTCTGGCCGCCCATGGTCGGCAGCAGCGCGAAGCCGCCCGGGATGACGTGCCGTTCGTTCTCGATGATCTTGGCGACGATTTCCGGCGTGATCGGCTCGATATAGGTCGCATCGGCCAATTCCGGGTCGGTCATGATGGTGGCCGGGTTGGAATTGACGAGGACGATGCGATAGCCCTCTTCCTTCAGCGTCTTGCAGGCCTGCGTGCCGGAGTAGTCGAACTCGCAGGCCTGGCCGATCACGATGGGACCGGCGCCGATGATCAGGATGGTCGAGATGTCTGTTCGTTTGGGCATAAGACTCGCGAACTGGAATTTGGGCACAAAAAAAGGGCGCGCTTGCCGCGCGTCCCCTTGAGCCGAGAGCGCGGGTTTCCCTCGCGCGCGGGTGGGTCTTAGACCAGTTTTCGGGGCGGCGAAACCCCGAAAAATGCCTGTCAACCGGCAATTTTGACGGGTTTGGCCGGCCCTGCCAGCCGCGGGCGAGGTGCACCAGAAGCGATGCCGCAACGCTCGACCCGCCGATCCAGCCGAGGTCGCTTGGCGGGAGCGCTGCGAACAACGCACCCCCCAGCGCTCCGTCGATGGCGAAGCCGAGACGCATGGCCGAGGCGTTGAGCGAGAGGGCGATCATGGAGGCTTGGGGCTCGCCCGAACTGCAGACGCTGCCAAGAACGTAGCAGGAACAAGCGGCGCTATTCCGTGGTCAAATCCGCGAGCCAAGGATGCCGACTCTTGCCAGAATGTGAAGTGGTGGAAGGGCAGTAGGCCACCTGGACATGTTTTGCCCCGCCGGTCCAGCGTGGCAGCGCCACGCGTAGCCCGTCAGGGCGAAGCGTGGAGACCCGGCCTGGATTTGAACCAGGATAAAGAGCGATGCACCGCCCTCGCGTTGACGCTTCCGCCACCGGGCCGACTGGATCATTGCCGATCGCAGTCCGTCAGGCCACCCCCACTCCTCGTTAACCCTAACCGCGCGCAAAGCGCGGGCGCGCGATGAAGGTCATGCGCCAGCGGTTGTGGCCGATATTGGTGTGGGCACGCTGCACCGAAAATCCGGCTACCGCGAGCTTCGCGGTGATCTCTTCCTCGCTGTAACGCTGAAGCCCGATGCGCGAGCGCAGGTGCCGATAATCGGACAGCGCCGTCGAGACCAGTCCGACCAGCGCATCCTTCAGAAAGCCGTGACGCGCGCCAAAACTGAGCAGCGCCAGCACGTCCCTGAACATGCCGACCTCGGGCTGGAGGATATCGCCGAGCACGAGCTTGCCCGAAGGTTTCAGGAGCCGGCGGATCACAATGAACGCGGAGTCGAGCTCCGCCGGCGTCATGTATTGGACGACCGAGTTCATCACCACGAGGTCGATGGACTGCTCGGCCATCTTCCGCACGTCCTCGAGCGAGCGGACGCGGATCTTGGTGTTCGGCGCAAAGCGCGCGATCAGCCGGCCACGTACGCCCGGCGCGGGCTCCGCCAGGATCAGCTTGCCGCAGGCATTCGCCACCTCGTTCGCCGACAGCGCCTCGCCGCAGGCATAATCCAGCACCGTCGCGTCGGGCGAGGAGATGTAGCCGATGATGTCCCGCGCGATGATCTGGAAGTGCAAATCGCGATGCAGCTTGCTGACATAGATTGTGTGCGTGGAGTCGTAATAGTCGATCCAATCATCCATGGTCTTCAGAGGTCCCGGCAAAGTCGGTTCCCGGGGGAGGAACCGGCGCTGCTCGCCTGCGTTAGGGGTGCGACGGCATGCCGTCAATGTCCGCGTCTAACAGGAAGGTCTCCCGTGAGCAAAAAACCTGATAACCACAGGATCTCGTCCGATCTCGATACCCCGACCGATCTGGCACCCGGCGCGGTCGACAAGATTTCGAAAGCGCTCAACGTTCTGCTCGCCGATGCCTTTGCGCTTTACCTGAAGACCAAGAATTTCCACTGGCACATCAGCGGCCGGCACTTTCGCGATTATCATCTGCTGCTGGACGAGCAGTCGGACGCGATCTTCGCCACCACCGACCAGCTCGCCGAGCGGGTCCGCAAGATCGGCGGCGCCACGCTGAAGTCGATCGGCCAGATCGCAAAGCTCAAGACCATCAAGGACAATGACGAGGATTATGTCCCGCCGCGCGAAATGCTGCGCGAATTGATGGACGATAACAAGCATGTCGCGGCTGCGATGCGCAAAGCGCACGAGGTGTGCGACGAAGCCGGTGATGTCGCCAGCGCGAGCCTGCTCGAAGTCTTCATCGACGAGACCGAGCGGCGGACCTGGTTCCTGTTCGAGGCCTCGCGTCAGGAAGGCAGCAACGCTGCCTAGGGCACCCCGTCACAGGGTGAAAATGCGCGTCAACGCCGCGCCCACCACATTTCCGCGGCTACGGAAAATGGTGGGCACGCGTCGGCAGGGCGCTAGGCAGGTTGTCCAAGGGCCATCCAGCTTCGATGAACGCGGTGATCACCGGCTTCACCGATAGATCGACCGCAGCGGGAAGATCTGACATTGGGAAACCGCTACTCGTAGGATGGCGTCGCGAGCGTCGGTTGCCGCTCCGCGAGGGCGCGGGCAGCGGCCATGCCGATCATCATGGCGAACACGAACAGGACCGAAGCCAAAGTACCGTAGCCGAGCGCCACAAAGGCAGGGCCCGGACAGAAGCCGGCGAGACCCCAGCCGACGCCGAAAATCGCCGGCCCGACAATGACGCGCGGATCGAGGTCGTTCGTGGCCGGCAGATGGAACGTGTCGCCGAGCAGCGGCCGTTGCCGCTTCAGGACTAGGCGGAAGCCGATGAAAGCGGTGGCGACGGCGCCCAGCATCACGAACATCAGGCTCGGGTCCCACGATCCCGCGCGAATGGCGGCGAGATCGAGGAAATTGAGGACCTTCGCGGGATTCGACATGCCGGAGATCAAGAGCCCGGCTCCGAATATCAGGCCGACGGCGAACTGAATCAGGACAGACATGGCAGGCCTCACGCGAGATGCCGGACGACGAAGGTCGTCACGAAGCCGGTGGTCATGAAGACGAGGGTGGCGACAATCGAGCGGGTCGACAGGCGCGATATGCCGCAGACGCCGTGCCCTGAGGTGCAGCCATTGCCCCACACAGAGCCGAAGCCGACCAGCAGGCCGGCAACGGCAAGCAGCACGCCGCCGGTCTCGATCGCTTGGGGTGGAAACGCGCCGGTGACCAGGCGCGCAAGCGCGGGGGCGGCGACGAGCCCGGCGATGAAGGCGAAGCGGCCCGCGGTTGCGTTATCGCCGAAGGGCGGCAGCAGGCGCGCGGCGATGCCGCTGACGCCGGCGATCCGGCCGCTGACAGCCATCAGCATCACCGCGGAAAGCCCGATCAGGACCCCGCCCGCAAGCGAGGCCAGCGGTGTGAACGTCGTCGGCATTGGGTGCTCCTCAAGAGATTATAGTTGATTAGTATATTCGCATATTCTAAATTATCAAGCATGAAGAATCAGACCAAGCGCAAGATTGCCGAAACCGCTGCCGTGGCCCTCGAAGAGAAGGCCGAGGAGGCCTCGCGCCTGTTGACCGCGATGGCGAACGCCAAGCGGTTGATGGTGCTCTGCAACCTTCTCGATGGGGAGCGGTCGGTCGGCGATCTCGCCGACCTTGTCGGGTTGTCCTCGGCCGCATTGTCGCAGCATCTCGGCAAGATGCGTGCGCTCGACCTCGTCACGACCCGGCGGGACGGACAGACGATCTATTACCGGCTCGCCAGCCTGGAAGTTCGCGAAGTGCTGCAGACGCTCTATCGGCTGTACTGCGCCTGAGCACGGTGCCGAAATAGCGCTAGGGGCCTCGCCACAGCCGCATCAGCGGCCCATTCTTGCCCATCACAGGATCGGCCGGCGGCAGCTTCACGGCCGGAATCGTCTTCAGCGCCTTGGCGTGATTCTCCGGCGTTGGGCGCGTGACCTCCATCTTCGATCCGGGCGGATAGGCGCCGATCACGCAGAAATCGTCGCTTGCGCTGATGCGTTGGTGTCCGGTGCCAGCAGGGAGGATCGCGACATCGCCCGCCTTGATGTCGAACTCCTGGCCGTGATCACCGCCGAAGCGCACGCGGGCACGGCCGCGCGCGACGCCGAGCACTTCATGCACGGTGGAATGATAGTGGAGATAATCGTAGACGCCGTTGCGCCATGTGCCGCCCCAGCCGTTCTCCGCGAACAGGCCTTCGATGGTTTCTTCGGGACGCCTGGAATCGAGCTTCACAGCGTCCTGATAGACCAGGAACGGCAGGATATTGTTCGGCACGAGGCCGTCATCCTCGAACACGATGGCGAGTGGCTCGGCATTGTCGTGAACGACGGACATGGCAGGCTCCTGCGTGAAAACTAGCAGGGATCAACGAGGCAGGTCAGCCGACGTTCCCAGTCATTCCGGGGCGACGCGGCAGCATCGAGCCCGGAAATCCATCGCGCCCCGGCGCGCGCTGCTCAGTGGATTCCGGCCTCGCGCGGACCCGTTGGCGCGCCCCGGAACGACAACGAAAATGCCCGGGAGGAGCCCGGGCATGACGTCGTGGCAGCGATTGCGCAAAGGGCTTACGCCCGTTTCCTCTCCCGCATCAGTTCGGCAAAGCGCCGGAACAGATAGTGCGAGTCGCGCGGGCCGGGCGAGGCCTCGGGGTGATACTGCACCGAGAACACCGGCCTGCCGTCGAGTGCGATCCCGCAATTGGAGCCGTCGAACAGCGACACGTGGGTCTGCGTCGCACCCTTCGGCAGCGTCTTCTCGTCCACGGCAAAGCCGTGGTTCATCGAGGTGATCTCGACCTTGCCGGTGGTCTCGTCCTTTACGGGATGGTTGGCGCCGTGATGGCCCTGATGCATTTTCTTGGTCTTGGCGCCGACGGCAAGGCCGAGCATCTGGTGGCCGAGGCAGATGCCGAACGTCGGCGTGCCGGATTTGATGACCTGCTGGATGACGGGCACGGCATATTTGCCGGTCGCGGCCGGATCGCCCGGGCCATTCGACAGGAACACGCCGTCCGGCTTCATCGCCAAAATGTCCTCGGCGGACGTCGTCGCCGGCACCACCGTCACCTTGCAGCCTACGCCGGCGAGCAGGCGCAGGATGTTGCGCTTGATGCCGTAGTCGATGGCGACGACGTTGAATGCAGGATCGTCCTGGCGACCGAAACCCTTATTCCATTCCCAGGACGTCTCGTCCCAGGTGAAGCGCTGGCCGGAGGTGACCATCGGCACGAGATCCATGCCCTCGAGGCCGGGCCATTCGCGCGCCTCTTCCTTCAGGCCGTGCAGGTCGAACTCGCCGTTCTTCGCATGAGCGATCACGGCGTTCGGCATGCCCTTGGTGCGGATCAGCGCGGTCAGCGCGCGCGTGTCGATGCCGGAAAGACCGATGACGCCGCGTGCCTTCAGCCACTGGTCGAGATGGCGGGTGGCGCGGTAGTTCGAAGGATCGGTGATGGCGGTGCGCAGGATCACGCCGCGCGCGCCGGGCGTCGCGGCCATGTTCACCGTCTCGATGTCTTCCTCGTTGGTGCCGACGTTTCCGATGTGCGGGAAGGTGAAGGTGATGAGCTGTCCGGCATAGGAGGGATCGGTCAAGATCTCCTCATAGCCGGTCATCGCGGTGTTGAAGCAGACCTCGCCGACGGCGTGGCCTTCGGCGCCGAGGCCGAAGCCTTCGAGCACCGTGCCATCGGCAAGCACGAGGAGCGCGGTCGGTTTATGGTCCGGCCAGGCGGGATCGTTTTCGGATTGTGTCATGAGCCCGCTACATAGTCCGGAGCGGCGCCGCCGTCAAAGCGGGAGAGGGCGGATTCACATGCGTTTTTGCATATTTGACAGGTCCCCTCGGGTAGCCTCGGGGTAGGGGGCTGGCGAAGCGCAATTTTGCGCCAAATTGGCGCCGACTCGGGAAATAATGGACCGAGACTTCACATCTTCCGGTCTGGCCTCCCCGGCGCGGACGGCCTAAATCAGGCGCGACACAATTGAAGGAACCAGGACCATGATGCGCGACGACATCAACGCTGCGGTGAAAGAGGCCATGAAGGCCAAGGACGAGCGCAAGCTCGGCACACTGCGCATGGTCAATTCGACCATCAAGAACGCCGACATCGAGGCACGCGGCAACGGCAAGCCGCCGCTGAGCGATGCCGAGCTGCTCGGCGTGCTTCAGAAGATGATCAAGCAGCGCCAGGAGGCGGTCGAGCTTTACGAAAAGGGCGGCCGCGCCGAGCTCGCCGCGCAGGAGCGCGAGGAGATCGCCGTCATCTCGGCCTATCTGCCCAGGCAGATGTCCGATGACGACGTGAAGAAGGCGATTTCCGATGCGATCGCCGAGACCGGCGCCGCCGGCATGAAGGACATGGGCAAGGTGATCGCCGCGCTGAAGGCCAAGTACACCGGGCAGATGGATTTCGCCAAGGCGAGTGGTTTGGTGAAAGCGGCGTTGACGGCTTAGGGCGTTCCTACCCTCCTTTCGACGGGGAGGGTCGATCGCGCGAAGCGCGAGCGGGCGGGGTGATCTCTCCATTCGGGCACCGCTTCTTTGGAGAGACTGTCACCCCACCCCGTCTCACATTTCGCTGCACTCCATGTGAGCCGACCCTCCCCCTCCAGAGGAGGATGGCACTTCCGGTGCCGCACCAGTTCGGTCTACTCTCCCGACAGAAACAATCGGGGGCAACCGATGACCAGCGCGATCAGGCCGTTCCGCATCGATGTCGGTGACGATATCCTCGCAGACCTCAAATCGCGCCTTGTGCGCACGCGCTGGCCGGAGGCGGAGCTTGTCGACGACTGGAGTCAGGGTGCGCCGCTGACATGGATCAAGGAGATCTGCGGCTATTGGGCCAACGAATATGACTGGCGGGCGCGCGAGGCGAAGCTCAATCGCTTCGATCAGTTCACCACCGAGATCGACGGGCTCGATATCCACTTCATCCATGCGCGCTCGAAAGAGCCTGCCGCGCTGCCGCTGATCATCACCCATGGCTGGCCCGGCTCGATCGTCGAATTTCAGAAGGTGATCGCGCCGCTGGTTGATCCCGCCGCGCATGGCGGCAAACCAGCCGATGCCTTTCATGTGATCTGTCCTTCACTGCCGGGCTTCGGCTTCTCGGCGAAGCCCAAGACGACCAGCTGGGGCGTCGACCGCATCGCCGCCACCTGGGCGAAGCTGATGGAACGCCTCGGCTATATCAGATACGGCGGCCAAGGCGGCGACTGGGGCTCGGCGGTGACGACCTCGCTCGGTGCGCAGGATCCTGCGCACTGCGCCGGCATCCACATCACGCTCGCCAACGCGGCACCGAAGGTCGAAGGCGAGCCGACGGCGGAAGAGAAGCGGGCGCTCGCAGGGCTGAAGCACTATGTCGATCTCGACTCCGGCTACGCAAAGCAACAATCCACGCGGCCGCAGACGCTCGGCTATGGCCTCACGGATTCGCCGAGCGGGCAGGCGGCCTGGATCTTGGAAAAGTTCTGGGCCTGGACCGATTGCAACGGCCATCCCGAAAACGTCTTCACCAGGGACGAGCTGCTCGACAACGTCATGCTCTATTGGGCGACGCAGACAGCGACCTCTTCGGCGCGGCTCTATTGGGAGAGCTTTGGCAAGCGCCGCACGACGCCGATCGTCAAGGTGCCGACGGGCGTTGCGGTATTCCCCAAGGAGATCATCACGCCAGTGCGGCGCTGGATGGAGCCCAATTTTCACAACATCACCCATTGGAGCGAGATGGAGAAGGGCGGCCATTTCGCCGCCTTCGAGCAGCCCGAGCTGTTCGTGCGCGAGGTGCGAAAGTTCTTCGCGACGGTGCGATAGGAGCAAGCCAATGCTGACCGAAGCATCCACCTATGACGAGCTCTATCGCAGCTTCCGCTGGGATATCCCGGCGCACTTCAACATCGCGACGGCCTGCTGCGACCGCCATGCCGACGGCACGGGCCGTCTAGCCCTAATCTATGTCGACGAGAACGGCGCCATCACGCGCACCTCCTTCGATGAGGTCGCCGAGATGTCGCGCCGCTTCGCCAATGTGCTGAAAGTGGACGGGCTGTCGCGCGGCGACCGCGTCGCGGTGTTCCTGTCGCAATCGCTGGAATTGCCGATCGCGCATCTCGCCGCGTTCCGCGCCGGGTTGATCTCCATCCCGCTGTTCGCGTTGTTCGGCGAAGATGCGCTGGAATTCCGTCTGTCGAATTCAGAAGCAAGGGCGATCGTCACTGACGAAGCTGGCTGGGAGAAGCTCACAAAAATCCGCGATCGGCTGCCCTATTTGCAAGACATCTACGTCACGAGCAGTGCCGTTCACGCCGGCGCCAAACCGTTCTGGCCGGCGATCGAAAACGCGTCCGAGGAATTTGCGACCGTCGATACGTCGGCCGATGATCCCGCGCTGATCATCTACACTTCCGGCACGACCGGCAACCCGAAGGGCGCGCTGCATGCACATCGCGTCGTGCTCGGGCATCTGCCGAACGTCGAGATGTGTCACAACTTCCTGCCGCGTTCCGGCGATCTTATGTGGACGCCGGCGGACTGGGCCTGGATCGGCGGGTTGATGAACGCGCTGTTCGCGTTCTGGTACCATGGCATTCCGCTGGTCGGACATCGCGCGCGAAAGTTTGAGCCGCAGGCGGCGATGCTGATGATGGCCGATCTTTCGGTCCGCAACGTCTTCCTGCCGCCGACCGCGCTGAAGCTGATGCGGCAGGCAGGCGTAAAACATCCGGGCGTGAGGCTGCGCAGCATCTTCACCGGCGGTGAATCGCTGGGCGGTGAGCTGCTCGGCTGGGTGCGCGAGACTTTTGGCATCGACGCGCATGAAGTGTTCGGTCAGACCGAATGCAATCTCGTGATAGGCAGCAACTCCAACCTGTTTCCGATCCGACCGGGCTCAATGGGCAAGGCAACGCCCGGCTTCGACGTCCGCATCGTCAACGATCAGGGCGAGGAGTTGCCGCGTGGCCAGCGCGGCATCATCGGCGTGCGCCAGCCGTGCCCCGTGACCATGCTCGAATACTGGCGCAATCCGGATGCGACGGCGAAAAAATATGCCGGCGAGTTCCTGCTCACCGGCGACCTCGGCGTGCAGGATGAGGACGGCTACTTCTGGTACGTCAGCCGCGAAGACGACGTCATCACCACCGCCGGCTATCGCGTCGGCCCCTCCGAAATCGAGCACACGCTGATGAAGCACCCGTCGGTCGCGATGGCCGCGGTCGTCGGCATTCCGGATCCGATCCGCACCGAATCGATCAAGGCCTGGATCGTGCTGCGTCCGGGCTTTGCGCCGAGCGACACGCTCGCGCGCGAGATTCAGGAGTTCGTCAAGGTCCAACTCGCCGCCCACGAATATCCGCGCTTCGTGGAGTTCGCGGAAACGCTGCCGATGACGGCCACGGGCAAGGTCCTGCGGCGCGAACTGCGGGCGCGGGGATAGGTTCTTTTCAATTCGACACGGTCAGATGATGCCGAAGACGTCTCACGCCGCGGGGCTTCACCGCGCCTCGCTGAAGAAGCTGCACGATCTGGATGCGGCTTTGGAGCTCATGTATTATGGCTGGCGCGGGATGACGCTCCAGGCCGACGCGTATCTTGCGAAACAGGGCCTATCGCGCCCGCACCATCGAGGACGCGTCGGGGTGGCCTACTGGCCCGTGTTGAAGGGGCCGATGCTCAGGATCTTCGTCATCGACGCTGCCCTGTTTGCGGCCAACCTTGGTGTGGCGCTCCTGCTCGCGTCGCACTCCTGACGCGCTGGAGGATTGCGCGGCATATTGCCCGAAGGCAATTGCGGTATCTACTGACCGTTCAACTCTTCCGTGCAAGCGTTGCGAGAGCGGGGTAACATTGGCGCCAAGAGTGTCGCGCGACGAAGATCGCGCCGGCAAACGAGGAGGAAGCCAATGTCCATCTCGGGTAAAGTCGATCCTGTGGTGCGCGCCGTGGCGGCCACCGACATCGCCGAAGCGCTGGTCGAAGGCCTGCGGGATTTTCAGGCGCTGCCGCTTTATGGCCTCTGCTTCGGCGGTCTCTATGCCGCCGGCGGCATCGCCATCATGCTCTGCCTCACCGCCTTCGGACTGATCTATCTCGTCTATCCGCTGGCGGCGGGCTTTGCGCTGATCGGGCCGTTCGTCGCGATCGGCCTTTACGAAGTCAGCCGGCGCCGCGAGCGAAATGAGCCCGTCTCCTTTGGCGCGATCTGGTCGACGATACGCTCGCGCAGCGAGATCGGCTGGATGGCCTTCGTCACGCTGTTCGTGTTCGTTGTCTGGATGTACCAGGTGCGGCTGCTGATCGCACTGCTGCTCGGTCTGCATGCCTCGTTCTCGAGCCTGCAGGAGTTCATGACGGTGGTGCTCACCACCAATGAGGGCCTGTTGTTCCTCGCGATCGGCAATGCGGTCGGTGCCGCGCTGTCGCTGATCCTGTTCTCGCTGACGGTGGTGTCGTTTCCGCTCTTGCTCGACCGCGAGGTCGATTTCGTCACCGCGATGGTGACGAGCGTGCGCGCCGTCGTCACCAGTCCGTTGCCGATGATCGGCTGGGCTGCCGTCATCGTGATGCTGCTCATCGTCTCGGCGTTGCCGTATTTTCTCGGGCTGATCGTGACGCTGCCGGTGCTCGGCCACGCGACGTGGCATCTGTATCGGCGCCTGGTGGTGCCGGTACCATAATTTCGGCGTCGTCTTACGGCGTCTTGATGCCCATTGCCTTGAGCGCCGCGAGCATCTGTGCCGGCGGGGCCATCTTGATCTGCGGCGCTTTGCCTGTCTCCAGCAGGCTCTTCAGGCCGGAGAGGATCGCGGGCCAGCCCGCACGACCGCCGGAGAGGATGTCATCGTTCAAGGGTCGGTCGTGGCGTTCGCTCATGGTCAGCCGGACGGCCTCGCCGGCCTGCTCGATCTCGTAGGTGACGAGCGTGGTCCCGAGCTTTTCGACGAGGTCCGGCCAGTTGACGTTCCACGTCACGGTCAGTCTGTTTGGCGGATCATGTTCGAACACTTCGCCACGGATGTGCTCCGAACCGTCCGGCGCCCGCACGATGAATCTGCCGCCGAGCTTCGGCTCCATCTCCACCGCGAAGCCCGAGAAGTACTTTCGGCTGAACTCGGCCGAGGTCAGCGCTTCCCACACCTTCTCGGGCGTGGATGCGATGTAGATGGTGTAGACCGTAAGCGGCTTGAACTGATCGATGTTCATTGTGCGTCGAAGCCCTTGTTGAGTGCCGTGCGCGGAATGACGAGCACCTTGCCGGTCTCCAGCAGACTTTTGAGCCCTGACAGGATCGCCGGCCAGCCATTGGAGACGGCGCCAAGGTACTTGCCACCCTCGACGAAGCCGTCATGCAGGACCGTCAGCCTCACGAGTGCACCGAAGGGCTCGATGGTGAAGACCACCCTCGATATCGGCTCATTTCGAAGCTCTTCATACTTCTGGTGCTTGAAGCTGTAGGACAGGCGCCGCGGCGGATCGGCTTCCAGGATCTCGCCGGAATCGGTGATCGCGCCGTCCAGCAGGAGGGCGAACGGCGAGCCGACCTTCCAGTCAGACCTGACCTCGGCGCCGAACCAGTATTGCCGGGTGAACTCGCTCGAGGTGAGCGCCTGCCACAGCTTTTCCGGCGTGGTCTCGATATAGGTCACGTAGACGAATTGCGGCTTACTCATCGCGCTTCTCCAACTGACGTTTCAACTCGCTGAGTGCGGCAAGTTTCCCGCGCTCGAACTTCCTGATCCAGCGTTCGCCGATCTGATGGATCGGCACCGGATTGAGATAGTGCAGCTTCTCGCGGCCATGCCTGAATGTGGTGACCAGGTTGGCCTCTTCGAGAACGGCAAGGTGCTTTGTCACGGCCTGGCGCGTCATCTCTAGGCCCTCGCAGAGCTGGTTCAATGTCTGCCCGTTGCGGGCGTGAAGCCTGTCCAGGAGCGACCGTCGTGACGCATCGGCGAGCGCTTTGAAGACTTCATCCATGGTGGCGATAATAGGCAACCAAATGGTTGCATGTCAAGATGATGTCTTTGGTGCGCCCGAATTGCCGTGTTAGCGTCTTACCTCAGCCAACGAAGATTGGTTCCGGGAGGAAACATGTTTCGTCGCGTCCAACTTGCTGCCTGCCTCGTCCTTTTTGTCTGCAACGGCGTCCACGCTCAGAAGCAGCAGGTGATCGGCGCGCCGCCCGAAGCCTCCAACATGAAGCTGGTCGGATATAACGACCTGCAGGCGCGCAGCGCCTATCAGCCGACCATTCATCATCAAGGCGATCGCTGGATCGCCTATATCGGCCATCACGGCGGCACCGACGACGCGCCCAATCCTGTCAATCCCTTGACGGGGCAGGCCGAGCCGAATGGTACCTCGATCGTCGACGTTACGGATCCCGCGCATCCCAGATATCTGCGCCACCTGCCGGGGCAGGAGGGCAAGTATGAATCCGGCGGCGCGCAGATGGTGCGGGTCTGCGACGGCAAGTCGCTGCCGAAGGGCGATGCCAACGCCGTCTATATGCTCCGCACCTTCGGCAGCGAGGCGCATGAGATCTGGAACGTCGCCGATCCGGCCAATCCCGTGCTCATCACGCGCATTGGCGGCTTGAAGGACACGCACAAGAGCTGGTGGGAATGCGACACCGGCATTGCCTATCTCGTCTCTGGCGCGCCGGACTGGCGCACGCGCCGCATGACGCAAGTCTATGATCTCAGTGATCCCGCGCATCCGCAGAAGATCAGGGATTTCGGCCTGCCCGGCCAGGAGCCAGGTGCAACCGGCGCCGTGCCGACAGAGTTGCACGGGCCGATTTCGACGGGGCCCACGGGCAACCGCGTCTATTTCGGCTACGGCACCAACAAGAGCGGCATCTTGCAGATCGTCGATCGCGAGAAGCTCTTGAACGGCGGCAAGGAGCCGACGCCGGAGAACCTGCGCTATCCCGAAATCGCGCGCCTGCCGATGTCAGCCTTCAACGGCGCGCATACGACGTTCCCCATGCTCGACATGCCCATCGCCGAGTTCGCCGAGGACAAGGACGGCAAGACCCGCGACATCGTGATGATCGTCGACGAGACGGTTTTGAACGAATGCGGCGAAGCGCGGCAGATGGTGTGGTTTGCCGACGTCACCACCGAGGTGCGGCCGATGATGATCTCGAGCTACACGGTGCCGGAGGCGAGCGGGCAGTTCTGCCAGCGCGGCGGCCGCTTCGGCTCGCATTCGTCGAACGAGAGCATGGCGCCGGTCTATTACAAGAAGATGGCCTTCATCGCCTTCTTCAATGCCGGTGTGCGTGCGCTCGATATCCGCGATCCCTATCACCCCAAGGAGGTCGGTTATTTCATCCCGGCCATCACGGCCGCCACCGACAAGCGCTGTATCCCCGTCGAAGGCGGCGAGCGCTGCAAGGTCGCGATCCAGACCAACAATGTCGAGACCGATGACCGCGGCTACATCTACATCGTCGACCGCGCCAATACCGGGTTGCACATTCTGGAGTTGACCGGACCCGCGCGCGCCGTTGCCGGCTTGCCGAAGGACTGACGATGCGGCGCGCGGTAACCATAGTGGCTGCGGCGATTGCGCTCGGCGCGTCCGGCATCGGCGCCTATCAACTTGCGCCGGTGCCGGCGGAGACGTCTGCACATTGGCGCGAGATCGCCTGGCCGTTCCCGCGCGACGGCTGGCCCGCGGGCCGTGCGTTCCACTGCGATGAGGGCTGCGCCGGCGCCGAGCTCTACGTTCGCGCAAAGCGCGGCTTCTGCAATTGCGACCGCCGCGTTGCCGATGACGACGAGGTCGATCGCGTCACGGACCTCGATTTGATCAGCCCGCGCTTTGCTGCAACTGCGGCGGGCGATCGGCTGCGCGTCGGCGGGCTCGACGGCCGCGCCCGGCACTATGATCTCGACATGCCCGACGGTGCGCATCGCGCAGCCACCGGCATTGCCGTGTCGCGCCGCTGCGATCTTCTGGTCGCAGTCACCCAGGGTGCGGGCGAGGTGCACGCGATGCAGCGCGCGGCGCTCGAGTTCCTGGAAACGCAGGAGGTGAGGCGATGGATGGTCGCAGCGCTGGATGGACGGTGAGGGAGGCGCGACGGCGGCGCCACATTTTCCGCCGTCATCACCCGCGAAAAAGCGGGTGATCCAGAATTCCGGAGACTGGTCGTGCACGGAGAAGCCGCGGCGTACTGGATACCTCGCTTGCCGCCTACGCTGCAGCTTCGGCGAGCCAAGACCTCAAGCCTCGGCGAAGCCTTGGCGTAGCCGGGTCGCGGGGTGTTTGTGGCGCGTGCGCGCGATGCAAGTCCTGCTTTCGCTTCCGCCCCGAACATGCATTAATTGCACCGCAACTCCCTCAGCGAGTGTCCGCCATGATGTCCTTGCAAGCCTATCTCGCCTTCGTCGCCGCCTGCATTGCGCTGGCGCTGTTGCCTGGTCCGATCGTCACGCTCGTCATCGCCAATGGCCTCAGGCATGGAACCCGTGCGGCGTTGACCAACGTCGCGGGCGCGCAGGCCGGCCTTGCGATCGTGATCGGCGTCGTCGCGATCGGACTGACCTCGCTGATGGCGACCATGGGCTACTGGTTCGACTGGGTGCGCTTTGCCGGCGCCGCCTATCTGATCTGGCTCGGCATCAAGCTGATCTGGTCGCCGGTCGAGGGCGTCAATGTCGACGAGCCGCCGGCACCGCCGCGCGGCGGTTTCTTCCTGCAAGGTTTTCTGGTGCTGCTGTCCAACCCGAAGGTGCTGGTGTTCTTCGGCGCCTTCATTCCGCAGTTCATGGACATGAACCGCGATCACTTCCCGCAGGTCGCGCTGCTTGGCGCAACCTTCATGGTCACCGCGGCGATGACGGACGCGCTCTACGCCACGGCCGCCGGCCGCGCGCGAAAATTCTTCTCGGCGCGCCGCACGCGGATGATGTCGCGCGTGTCCGGCGGATTCATGATCGGCGGCGGTATCTGGCTGGCGCTGACAAGGGCAAAGTGAGGACTACGCGAGCCCCTCCGCCTTCAACTCCGTTTCGATCTCGCCAAAAATCCGCGCCAGCCGTTCCGCCCATTGCTGCTGGCCGGATTGGTCCGTGATCAAATCCTGGCGGATCTCGATGCCGGTGTTGATCAGGCCGCGGGCTTCGCCGTGGACGGGGATGGTGTAGTCGGTGAGGTCGCTCACCGCATAGGGCTCGTTGTCGCCGACGACGAGATCGCTTTCGCCGCGCAGATGTTTCAGCAAGAGATGCGGCAGCACCGTGTCGCGGTGATAGAGCGTGCCGATATGCCAGGGCCGCGCGACGCCGGCATAGACCGGCGTGAAGCTGTGCAGCGCGACCAGCACCGTTGGCCGCCTGGCGTGGACGCGCGCGTCGATCACCGCATTGATGCGGCGGTGATAGGGATCAAAAATCTCGCGGCGGCGGGCGTCGCGCTCACCGGTGGAAATCCCCTCATTGCGCGGGATCATTGTCGCCTCCGAGATCACGGGGATCGAGCTTGCTGCGCCCGGCGGGCGGTTGCAGTCGATCACGAGCCGCGAATAGCGCTGCGCAATCAGATGCGCATCCAGCATCCCGGCGAGCCGCTCGGCGACGCCGGCAATCCCGATGTCCCAGGCGATGTGCCGTGACAGCTCGCTCTCGGCGACGCCGAGATTGCCGAGCGCGCGCGGCAGCGCTCGACCGTAGTGATCGCAAGTGAGCAGAAAGGGCGCGCCTCCTGCCGCATTCGTCTCATGCACCGGCGGAATGTCGCCTTTGCCGAGAAGTTGATTCGTCGTACCGGCCGCCTCTAAAGTCATCCTGATTGCCTATGGAAAATGCACTCTGCTCTTAAAATTGGGCAGCCAACGCTATAGATTAGCCGGTCCAAAATCACCATGATTGCCTGACGATGCCGTTGCTCACGATTCATCACAAGACCGAATATCGCTATAACCGCCCGGTGGCGTTCGGCGAGCATCGCATCATGCTGCGTCCGCGCGATAGCCATGATCTGCGCGTGCTCGACAGCCGGCTCGACATTGCGCCGCAGCCGATGTCGCTGCACTGGATCCACGATGTGTTCGGCAACTCGGTCGCGATCGCGAATTTCGACGAGCGCGCCGACGTCTTGACGTTCGACTGGCACGTCACCGTCGAGCACAATCCGGTCGAGGAGTTCGCGCTGACGCCGGACGATCCGGCCTATTTCTATCCCTTCGTCTATGACGACGAGGAATTCCCCGACCTCGTGCACTACATCACGCCGCAATACGCTGATCCCGACGGCGAGCTGTCGGAATGGGCGCGCAGCTTCCTCGACGAGGAAGCGCCGACGCCGACGTTCAAGATCCTGAGCGGCATGACGCACGGAATCCGCAAGGCTTTCAAATATCGCAAGCGCCACGAGCAGGGCACGCAACATCCGCTCGACACGTTGCAGACCGGAGGCGGCACCTGCCGCGATTATGCGCTGTTCATGATCGAGGCGCTGCGCCGGCTCGGCATCGCCGCACGATTCGTTTCCGGCTACATCTTCGTGCCGGAGGATCTCGAGACGCGCCACGTCGGCGGCGGCTCGACCCATGCCTGGGTGCAGGTCTATTTGCCGAGTGCGGGCTGGATCGAGTTCGATCCGACCAACGGCATCGTCGGCACGCGCGACCTGATCCGCGTCGCGGTGGCCCGCGATCCGCGCCAGGCGATCCCGCTGCATGGCGTTTATCTCGGTTCGGCCGAGGCGTTCGAGGCCATGGAGGTGAACATCAAGGTGGTCTCGGACGACCAAGAGAACGACGAAGAGCTGGAGACGGAGGTTTTGTAGATGGATATCAAGGTCGGCTTCGAAATCGCTTACGCTGCGCCACAGCCGACGCCGATGGTCATCATGCTCAACATCCATCCTTCTCGCCAGGCCGACATCATCGGCAAGGAGACGGTGGTGGCCGAGCCGGACGTGCCGATCCGGTTCTATCACGACAGCTTCGGCAATATCTGTGGGCGCCTCGTCGCGCCCGCGGGCGGCGTCACGCTGAAGGGCAGCGCGCTGGTGCGCGACACCGGCCTGCCGGACGAGGTGATGCCATCAGCGCAGCAATTGCCGATCGAGCAGCTGCCGAACGAGCTTCTGCTCTACCTGATGCCGAGCCGCTATTGCGAGACCGACAAGCTCACCGACATCGCCTGGTCGTTGTTTGGCAAGACCGAGCCTGGCTGGCGGCGCGTCTGCGCCATCACCGGGTTCGTGCACGAGCACGTCGCCTTCGGCTACGAGCACGCCCATCACATGAAGTCCGCGCATGACGTCTATGAAGGCCGTTCCGGCGTCTGCCGCGACTTCGCGCATCTGGCGGTCGCCCTCTGCCGCTGCATGGGCATTCCGGCG
Organism: Bradyrhizobium sp. CB82; assembly: GCF_029714405.1. Lineage (NCBI taxonomy): Bacteria > Pseudomonadati > Pseudomonadota > Alphaproteobacteria > Hyphomicrobiales > Nitrobacteraceae > Bradyrhizobium > Bradyrhizobium sp. CB82. Next base: position 1,219,033 of record NZ_CP121650.1, read on the forward strand.
CGCTACTGCACCGGCTATATGGGCGACATCGGCATTCCGCCCGAGCCGTTCCCGATGGATTTTTCCGGCTGGTTTCAGGTCTACCTCTCCGGCAAATGGCTCACCTTCGATGCCCGCCACAATGTCCCGCGCATCGGCCGCATCCTGATGGCCACGGGCCGCGATGCCGCCGACGTCGCGCTGTCGACGAGCTTTGGCCGGATGGAGTTGAAGAAGTTCGAGGTCGTCAGCGACGAAGTGGTGAAGGCGGCGTGAGCCGTCTCCACGATCGTCATTGCGAGGAGCGAAGCGACGAAGCAATCCAGACTGTTTCCGCGGAAAGATCCTGGATTGCTTCGCTTCGCTCGCAATGACGGTACCCGTTGAGGCATTGCGCCTCCCCAGCGTCGTCCTGGCGAACGCTAGGACCCATTACCCCGACTGCCCGTGTGACGCTGAGCTGGGTCCGTCAGTGTGCCTATTCCAATATTCGGTGGCTATGGGGCCTGGCTTTCGCCAGGACGACGTGGAGTGTGAGGCGCTGTTGTTCCGTACAATTGACGGCTATAGACACCTCATGACCACTGATCGTCTTTTCGTCTACGGCACATTGATGCGCGGCTTCGACCATCCGATGGCGCGGCTCCTGGCGGCGCATGCGGATTTCCTTGGGGATGCGACCTGCCGCGGCCGGCTCGTTCTCGTGAAGCATTATCCGGGGCTGCTGCAGTCGGAGGCAGCGTCCGACCTCGTGCACGGCGAACTCTTCCGCCTGCGCGCGCCCGACGAGCTCCTGCGCGAGCTCGACATGTACGAGGCCTGCGGCGAGGGCTTTCCCGAGCCGACCGAATATCTGCGCGCGCTGATCGACGTCACGCTTGCGGATGGTGCGACCGGGAAGGCCTGGACCTACGTCTACAACTGGCCGGTCACGGACCTGCCGCGCATAGCGTCCGGCCGCTTCCTCGAGCACTAGAGCGCGATGAGATCGGATGAATCGTCATCGCGCTCTAGGTTGTTGTTTGCGCATGATCTCCGCGCAAAAGCGTTCCGCGTTTGTCGCGAGAGGGAACCGCTTTACGCTTTTCCGCATCATGCTTTAGCCCGCGAGCACCTCGCGCACCACGCGCACGTCGACTTCGCGCTCGACATAGGACCACTCCTCCGTCGCGCGCAGCATTGCGACCAACTCCTCGAAGATCGAGGCATCGGCGGGCGCGAATTCGAACCAGGTCAGGAAGTCGAAGGGCTCGCCGAGATCGCGGCAATGATAAAGCTGCCGCGCGATTGCCGGCAGAAAGCGCAGGCTGCTGGCGATATGGTGCGACTTGTCCTCAAATATCTTCCGCCGCTCCTCCGCCGTCAGCTCCCACCAGGCCTGTGATTTGCGGATCGGGATCAGCGCCGCGCTGGTCGCCTCGGCGCGGCCGAGGCCGGCCTCAACCGCGACGAGCTGCTCTTTCTCGCCGCGCTCGGTGTAGCGCAGATAGCTCGCAACGCCGACCAGCCGCCACGAATTGCGTGAGGGCACCAGCGGCAACGCCACGGACTCGCTGTCGACCACCGACAGCGCCGGCATGAATGGCAGGGGATCCCCTTTCACGGGCGAGATCGAGGTGACGCGCCAACCCCCGCTATGGCCGCCGCGAAACGTCGTGAACATGGGGGCATGGAAGCGCGGAACCCGGCGCGGTTCAAGCCGCTTTTCCAACCATCGCCATTCCGGGTTCGCGCGCCCCGAAGTGACGATGGGATAAGGCCTGTGAATAGGTCGAATAAGTCGGATAAGCCGGACAAACCTGACTTTCAGGCCGTGCGTCCCTATATCCGTAACCCTTCGCCCGACTCAGATAGTTGGCGCTAGAATCACGGTATGCGCTTCACACCCCAATTCCTCGACGAGCTGCGTGCCCGGCTTTCGGTCTCCGAAGTCGTGGGCAAGCGCGTGAAGCTGAAGAAGGCAGGGCGGGAGTGGAAGGGGCTCTCGCCGTTCCAGCAGGAGAAGACGCCGTCCTTCTACGTCAACGACCAGAAGGGTTTTTACCACGACTTCTCCTCGGGCAAGCACGGCGACATCATCAACTTCGTGATGGAGACCGAGGGCCTGCCGTTCGGCGAGGCGGTCGAGCGGCTCGCGAACATGGCCGGCCTGCCGCTGCCGGCGGCGACCCCGGATGCCGCGCGGCACGAGCAGCGGCGCCGGACGCTGCACGAGGTGATGGATCTTGCGGCAAAATTCTTCGCGGAGACGCTGGCCTCGCGGTTGGGCGCAAAGGCGCGCGGCTATCTCGCCGACCGCGCGATCTCGCCGGCGACGCAATTGCAGTTTCGCCTCGGCTACGCGCCGCCGCCGCCGGAACGCTTCGCGCTGAAGGAGCATCTCGGCAAGCAGGGCGTCTCGGTCGAGGACATGATCGAGACCGGGCTGCTCGTGGCCGGCAACGACATCCCGGTGCCCTACGATCGCTTCCGCGATCGCGTGATGTTTCCGATTACCGACTTGCGTGGGCGTGTCATCGCCTTTGGCGGGCGGGCGCTCGAGAAGGACGTTCCGGCAAAATACCTGAACTCGCCGGAGACGCCGCTCTTCCACAAGGGCGACAATCTCTACAACCACGCCACCGCGCGGAAAGCCACGCATGACGGTGCCGCGCTGATCGTGGTTGAAGGCTACGTCGACGTGATTGCGATGGTCACGGCGGGCTTTGCCGGTGCGGTGGCGCCGCTCGGCACTGCATTGACCGAAAGCCAGCTCGCGCTGCTCTGGAAGATGGCTGACGAGCCGATCCTCTGCTTCGACGGCGACAAGGCTGGCCAGAAGGCCGCCTACCGCGCCGCCGATCTCGCGCTGCCTTTCCTCGCGCCCGGGAAGAGCCTGCGCTTTGCGCTGCTGCCGGAGGGACAGGACCCCGACGACCTCGTGCGCACCAGTGGCCGCGGCGCGGTCGAGGAGGTGATCGCGGCGGCGCGCCCGCTTGCAGACGTGATCTGGTCGCGCGAACTCGAAGGCGGCAGCTTCGTCACGCCCGAGCGCCGTGCGGCGCTGGAAGCGCGCATCAACGAGCTCAGCAACGGTATCCGCGACGAGGTCGTGCGGCGTTACTATCGCCAGGATCTCGCCGAGCGCCTCCAGCGCACCTTTGCGCCTGAAAGTGGCGGGCGCAGCGGATTCGCCGGGCGCGGCAATTTCCACTCGCAGCCCGGCCGCTCCTTTCAGCCCCGCGGCGGGGGCGGCGCGAATCGATTCGCCGGCCAGGGGCGCCGCGGCGGCCCGATTCCCACCTCGCTCCCCTCAGGGCCTTACCAGGCGGCGAGCCCGCAGCTTGCCGCAAGCCCGATCATGCGCGGACAGCGCAGCGCCATCTCCCGCCGGGAGGCCTTGATCCTGCAAAGCCTGATCAATCACCCCTGGCTGCTGCATGACCATCTGGAGGAGGTGGCGGCTCTGGAACTGGCGCACCCGGAGGCCCACAAGCTCCGCGCCGGCATCATCGCGGCCTTTGCCAACGACCACCACCACAGCCCGGACCCGAGCGAGCAGGCCGAGAAAATGCGCGCAGACCTCGATCGGAGCGGATTTTCCCCACTACTTCAAAGGGTTGAGCGTGTCATCACGACCCAGGCGGTGTTCGGGGCGCGCGAGGGCGCAGCGCGGGATGACGTTCTTGCGACTTGGAATCAGCTCGTCGCCTTGCATCGGCAGTGGCATTCACTACTTAGGGAGCTGAAAGACGCCGAGCTGGCCTTGGGGGAAGACCCCAGCGAGGCCAATTTGGCGTGGCTGCGTGACGTCAAGGCCCGGATGGCCGAGGTCGACGGCACCGAAGCCCTGATCGAGGGTTTTGGCGAGCTGTCGGGCCGGTTTCAGAAGAGCGTATGACACAACAATCATGCGGACAGCCGGGGCCGGAACCGCGAAAAGACTCGCCAAATCCAAGGTTTGGCGGCAGAAACAGGGTTAATCGAGGCTTAACGGTCTTGTAGCACTTTGGCCAACAGGCGGCCGCAGGCATAACAGACGCGTCAGGAATAAATCCGCGCATTCGCTGTTTGGCACTCTACCTGCATTCGCCGGCGACAAAAGGGGCTCACGAAGCGTTAGGCAAATCCGGCGAGAGAAGTTCTGGGGTGGCGAAAAAAGGTTTGCGCCGCCCTTTCCGTGTCGAGAGCTGACGAAGCGAGAGCGTCGAAAACAGGTTCAAGTGAATTCAGGCAGGCGCCGTGCGGGCCGCCTGTATGAAGCGCGTTTAGGAGCAATGGATGGCCACCAAGGCAAAGACGCTGCAGGCGAAGGACAAGGAAAAAGACGACAAGGCAGCGGACGCTCCCGAGAAGGACTCCCAGGACGCGCCCTCGCCGTTGCTCGACCTGTCCGACGCTGCAGTGAAGAAGATGATCAAGCAGGCCAAGAAACGCGGCTTCGTGACCTTTGATCAACTCAACGAAGTCTTGCCGTCCGACCAGACCTCGCCCGAGCAGATCGAGGACATCATGTCCATGCTCTCGGACATGGGCATCAACGTCACCGAAGCCGACGACAGTGAAGGCGAGGACGACAAGGACGAGGGCGGCGAGGACGAGACCGACAACGAGCTCGTCGAGGTCACCCAGAAGGCCGTTACCGAGGTCAAGAAGAGCGAGCCGGGCGAGCGCACCGACGATCCCGTGCGCATGTATCTGCGCGAGATGGGCACGGTCGAGCTCTTGTCTCGCGAAGGCGAAATCGCGATCGCCAAGCGCATCGAGGCCGGCCGTGAGGCGATGATCGCGGGCCTCTGCGAAAGCCCGCTGACCTTCCAAGCCATCATCATCTGGCGCGACGAGCTCAACGAAGGCAAGATCTTCCTCCGCGACATCATCGATCTCGAAGCGACCTATGCCGGCCCGGATGCCAAGGGCGGCATGAACACCGCGATGATCGGCGGCCCCGCAGGCGAGAACGGCGAAGTGCCGGCCGAAGGCGGTGAAGCCGTTGCAGCGACTGCCGCAGCGCCGGCCCATGTTGCCCCGCCCGCCGCGCCGCCGTCGCCGACCCCGTTCCGTCCCGCGCCCGGCGTCGGCAATGGCACCGAGGTCGAGAAGGATCCGGGGGAAGCCGCCGCCGAAGCCGACATGGACGAGGACGACGAGTTCGAGAACCAGATGTCGCTCGCGGCGATCGAGGCCGAGCTCAAGCCGAAGGTCGTCGAGATCTTCGACAAGATCGCTGACAACTACAAGAAGCTGCGCAAGCTCCAGGAGCAGGACATCCAGAACCAGCTCGAGAGCACATCGCATGGCCCGTCGCTCTCGCCGCATCAGGAGCGCAAGTACAGGAAGCTGAAGGACGAGATCATCGTCGAGGTGAAGTCGCTGCGCCTCAACCAGGCGCGCATCGATTCACTCGTCGAGCAGCTCTACGACATCAACAAGCGCCTCGTCTCGCACGAGGGGCGCCTGATGCGTCTTGCCGACAGCCATGGCGTCGCGCGCGACGACTTCCTGCGCAACTACACCGGCTCGGAGCTCGATCCGCGCTGGCTCAACCGCGTCTCGAAGCTTTCGGCCAAGGGCTGGAAGAATTTCGTCCAGCACGAGAAGGACCGCATCAAGGACCTGCGCCACGAGGTTCATCAGCTTGCGGCGCTCACGGGTCTCGAGATCGGCGAGTTCCGCAAGATCGTGCACTCCGTGCAGAAGGGCGAGCGCGAAGCCCGCCAGGCCAAGAAGGAGATGGTGGAAGCCAATCTCCGCCTCGTGATCTCGATCGCCAAGAAGTACACCAACCGCGGCCTTCAGTTCCTCGACCTGATCCAGGAAGGCAACATCGGCCTGATGAAGGCGGTCGACAAGTTCGAGTACCGCCGCGGCTACAAGTTCTCGACCTATGCGACGTGGTGGATCCGGCAGGCGATCACCCGCTCGATTGCGGACCAGGCGCGCACCATCCGTATCCCCGTGCACATGATCGAGACGATCAACAAGATCGTGCGCACCTCGCGCCAGATGCTCAACGAGATCGGCCGCGAGCCGACCCCGGAAGAGCTCGCCGAGAAGCTCGGCATGCCCCTCGAGAAGGTGCGCAAGGTCCTCAAGATCGCCAAGGAGCCGTTGTCGCTCGAAACCCCCGTCGGTGACGAAGAGGATTCGCACCTCGGCGATTTCATCGAGGACAAGAACGCGATCCTGCCGATCGACGCCGCGATCCAGTCGAACCTGCGCGAGACCACCACGCGCGTGCTCGCCTCGCTCACGCCGCGCGAAGAGCGCGTGCTGCGCATGCGCTTCGGCATCGGCATGAACACCGATCACACGCTGGAAGAAGTCGGCCAGCAGTTCTCGGTCACCCGCGAACGTATCCGCCAGATCGAAGCCAAGGCGCTGCGCAAGCTGAAGCATCCGTCAAGGAGCCGGAAGCTGCGGAGTTTCTTGGATAACTGATGCGAGATGAATTGGCCGCCGGGTTCAGGCTTGGCCTCAGACTCAATAAACGGCGGGCCGAAAGCCCGCCGTTTATTTCTTGGTCTTCAGCATCGCCCGGGGCTGGCAGGGACGACAACTTAAGATAGAAGTGTACCGCCGGATCGATGTGGTGGCAAGGTAAATCGTGACGGAACAGTGACGCAGCGAACGCGATAAACATCTGTTGATCGCATCTGCAACTTGGCGCGGGCGAATTCGAGCAATTTGCTTGGCCTGCCGTGCTGTCTCGATCACGGCGCCGCGATTGGAACCCACCGCATTTGTATGCAGCGGCAGCAAGCTGCATCGATTCCATCATCCGTCAATGGCCCATTCGACCACGCATGCGCGCTAACGCGCCTCGTCGCTCAGTTTCTGCGGTGCCAGGTGCAACTTTCCACCGCCGCCTCCGCCGTCATCCTCCTTGCGTTCCTGCGCCATGATAGCGCTGCCCATCGCGGCCGAGCCGAAAGTGACGACGAAGGAGCCGAGCAGGAGGAAAATCGCGACGACCGGCGAACTGTCGGCGAAGATGAGATCACGCAAGTGCGCGGGATTGATGAGCAGCAGCCCGCCGACCAGCAGCGTCGCGGCGCAGGCGCCGATCGCGAGGTTGATCGCGAGCAGGCGGAACAGGGGAGTGCGCAGGAGCGCAAGGCGCCTTGGTTCGATGTCGTTGGGCATGGCCGATCAATTCAAGCTCGCTTGGGCGGATCGAACCTAGCACCGCCGCGCAAAGCCTCAACCCGCTGGCGTACAGATATCTCCACTGTCATTTCGCGCTCGGACCTTCGGGCCGCCCCCGGAATGACGAGGAAGAGGCGCGCTGCCTCACGCCGCCGGCGCGACGCGGTTGGCCTCCTCGTTCTCTCGCGCCGCCGGCTGCCGCGCGAGCATGGTCTGCCACAGCGTGGCGATGCTCGCTTGCGTCGGCGGCGCGATGAAGCAGTGGCCCTCATTGTCGAAGCCGCAGAACCGCACGGATGCGTCGCTCTTCACCACCGTCAGCGCCTCGTTGATCATCTCCAGGCACGTCATGACCTGGCCGACGTCCTCGAGCCGCGTGTGATGCAGGATGTCGATCAGGCGGAACGCCATCACCGTGGAGGGACCATAGGTGATGCCGGGCCGGCCGAATTCGAACAGCACGTTGACCGCCGGGAAGACACCGCGGATGTGGTCGAGGATGCCGGCGATGTCCTCGACGCTGCAAGCGACGAGATGGGCGGCCTGCGGCGGCGTGGCGCGAGGGGCTTGCGGCACTGGCCCCAGCGAAGCGCTCACCTGCTGCTCGATCCATTGCCGCACCGGCGCCGGCGCGTTGCGGATCTGGTCCGCGGTCAATGTGATTCCGATCATGCGCCTCTCCCTTTTCGGGCCAGTCTAGAAAGGCTGGCGCGGGCAGATATTGACGCGGATCAACCGCACTGCTTTGACGGTCGCAATGTTCCCGGGCATGATCGCCCGCGCGCTTCGCGCAAGGTCTTGAGGGATTTCTGACATGCTGAGATTAGGTCTGGCCGTCGCGTTCGTCGGTCTTTTGGCGAGCGGCCCGGCGCAGGCCGCTCGCTGCGGCGGCGACTTCAATAGCTTTCTCGCCGGCATGGCTTCGGAAGCGCAGGCCGCGGGCGTGTCGGCGAGCGTGACCGGCGCGGCGTTCAGCGGGGTGACCGAGGACGGCGCGGTGCTCGCCTTCGACCGGCGCCAGCGCTACACCTTCAACAAGAGTTTTGAGCAGTATGTCTCGACCCGCGTCGGCGCTGGCCGCATCAATGGTGGCCGCGCGCTCTTGCAGCGCCACGCCGCGTTGCTCTCGCGTATCGAGCAGCAGTTCGGCGTGCCCCGGCAGATCCTGGTCGCGATCTGGGGTCTGGAGAGCGATTTCGGCAAGGGCGATATGGGCAAGCTGCCGGTGATCCGCACGCTCGCAACCCTCGCACATGATTGCCGCCGCACCGAGCTGTTCCAGGGCGAACTGCTCGCAGCGCTCAAGATCGTGCAGCGCGGCGACCTGCCGCTGCGCGACCTGATTGGCGCCTACGCCGGCGAGATCGGGCAGACGCAGTTCCTGCCGTCGTCCTACATCAAGTACGGCGTCGATTTCGACGGCGACGGGCGCGTGGACCTCCGCCACAGCGTCGCCGACGTGCTCGCCTCGACCGCGAACCTCTTGCACACCAACGGCTTCAAGATGGGCCAGCCCTACGGCGAAGGCTCCGCCAATTTCGAAGCGATGCGCGAGTGGAACAGGGCGCTGATCTATCGCAAGACCATCGGATATTTTGCCGATCGGCTGATGGGGCAGTGAGGGGCGGCGAAGGCCTCAACCATCGTCATTGCGAGTTGAGCACCGGCCGAGGGCCGACCGAGTCTTTCCGCGGATGCATTTCTGGATTGCTTCGCTGCGCTCGCAATGACGAGCTTGTGGCGCGTGCGTCCCATACTCTCGATGTCATCGCCCGCCTTGTGCGCAATTGCGCACTGGGCGTGCGACCGCGCGTGCCGTGCACCACGCCCCAGAAATTGATGTCGAACAGCCACTCCCTCTGCGCCTGATCGATCTCCTCGAACGAGCCGAGCAGCGCGACGCCGGCATTGTTGACGAGGATGTTGAGCGCGGGATGCGCCGCGACCGCCTCGGTCGCGAACCGCGCGACGTCCTCGGCCTCGCCGACATCGATACGGTGCACGCTGACCTTCCGGCTGCCGCCGATCTCGGCGGCCAGCGTCTTCAGCCCGGCCTCGTCGCGGTCGGCGAGCGCAACGTCGCAGCCGCGCCGGCAGAACTCGATTGCCAGCGCGCGGCCGATGCCGCTCGCAGCTCCCGTGATGGCGGCGGCGCCGCGGATCGCTGTCATGATCCTTCCGTCGATGAGAAATGACACGGGCGAATGCGCGGCTGCGCCTATTGCATCGAGTTCCCCACGACTTTCTCAATTTGGAACCGAACCATCCAGTACCTTTTCGGCTTAGCTCACAACCGATTTTGACGATCTGGTTCGCAGCAAGTCCAGGAGCAGGCCTATGGGACAAGCAACGCCCTTTCGTTCGGTCGCACTGATCGTTGAAGACGACGACATGCAGCGTGAGATGCTGAGCCTTCTCCTGGAGGAGAGCGGCTATCACGTCATCCAGTGCGCAAGCGGCGAGGATGCCCGGCACGTTCTCGACGTGGCTGCGGGCACGCTGTGTTTCCTCATGACAGACGTGCAGCTCGCAGGCCGCACCGATGGGGTCGAACTCGCCCGCATCGCCAAGGAGCGCAACCCAAGACTGGACGTCGTCGTCACCTCCGGGCGTCCACTGACCCAGCCCTTGCCTGATGGCGCCAAGTTCTGGGCCAAGCCCTGGGCGCCACTGGACGTGCTGCGCGAGGCGGAGGCGGCCCAGCTATCCTGACGACCCGTTGCTGAGCACGCTTTTCGCGGTGAGCGGCAATGGTAAGGTCGGATCATGACCTGGTCATTCCTGCTCACCTCCCTGATCGTGATCGCTTCGCCCGGCACCGGCGTGCTCTACACGCTGGCGGCGGCTTTGACGCGCGGCTCGCGGGCGAGCGTCGCCGCCGCCTTCGGCTGCACGCTCGGCATCGTGCCGCATATGACGGCGGCGATGCTTGGGCTCGCCGCGGTGCTCCACACCAGCGCGCTCGCCTTTTCAGCGCTGAAATGGTGCGGGGTGGTGTACCTGCTCTACATGTCCTGGCAGGCGCTGCGCGAGACCGGGGCGCTGGCGGTGGAGGACCGGATCGCGGAGCGTTCGAGCTGGCGGGTGATCGTCACCGGCTTTTTGATCAACATCCTCAATCCAAAGCTCTCGATCTTCTTCCTCGCCTTTCTCCCGCAATTCATCGCGACAGACGAGGCCCACGTGCTGGCGCGGATGCTCGAATTGAGCGGCGCCTTCATGGCGATGACCTTTGCCGTATTCGTGGTCTACGGCCTGTTTGCCGCCTCGTTGCGCGAGCGCGTCATGTCCCGCCCCCGTGTCATGGCCTGGCTGCGCCGCAGCTTCGCCGCCGGTTTTGCCGCGCTCGGCGCGAAGCTGGCGTTTGCGGAGCGATAGGCTTTTCACCTCGCCCGCGTCCCGCCGAAGCTTCAGCGAAGGCGGATGCGGGGAGAGGGATTGAGGCAGCCGAAGTCTGGCCAATAAAAAAGCGGGCCTTGCGCCCGCCGTCCTTAAACTCGCCCCACCGACGCCCGGGCGGAGCGAGGCTCCACCCGGGCAAAGAACAAGAAGCAGCGTTACTTCTTCTTGGCCTTCTTGGCCTTCTTCGCCTTCTTCGCCTTCTTCGCTTTCTTAGCCATAGTATCCTCTCAAGGGTTAATGGTGGAACGCGACACGAGGGATGCTCGGCGGAGGGCCAGCCTCGCAACATCCTCGACGCTAAACTCAGCAGATTCGCGGGCGCCTGCCCCGCGCTGTCACGCCGCTGTCATTACGTTATCCACAGCTGTTACGTATTTTCGGGTGCTTTCTGCGCGCGAATCCGCCAGCCGCACGCTCGTCTGCCGGCCTCTCGCTTGCGCCGAGCCATCCTTAACGAGGTCGCAATCCGCGCGGCGCATTCATGAATCCAAAACCAAACGCCAGCTTTCGGAGGTCGCAGTGAGATTCCGTTAAGCGCGATCGGCGCATTGTTCCACGCAAGAATACGGGGATGGTCATGGACGAACGGCAGAAGCCAAACCAAGGGGGCGGGGCAAGGCGCGTCGCGCGGTCGCCATGCTGAACGTACCGACAATCTGGACGGTGTTCGTCACCAACTTCCTCGCGCTGGGTCTGATCTGGGCCTACGTGGTGCGCGCCTATCCCAAGCTCGAGGCGGCGCGGTTCTGGACTGCATCTGCCCTCGTTGGTGCGGGCGGCGCCTCGACCGCAATCTTCCGACTGTTCGTCGACTCGCTCCTGCCGCTTCTGGCCGGTGGGCTCGGCGTGATCCTTGCCGCGTGCCTCGCGGCCATGGGCATCCACCGCTTCTATGATCGGCCGGTCTCCTGGCGCGGAACGGCCCTGATCGCGGGGCTCAGCCTCACCGCGATCGCCCTTTTCGCGTTTGTCTATCCGAGCATGCAGTTGCGCGTGCTGTGCTTCTCGCTGGGAGCGTCGGTGCCGCTTGCACTGACTTTGAAATTGCTGTGGTCGCAGCAGGACGATCGGGTCAATCCGGGAGCGCGGCTTGCCGGCCTCGTCATCATCACGATCATTGGGATCTTCGCCGTGCGGGTCATCGGCAACGCGCTCGGCGGAGACTTCTCCGTGCTGGCCGGCGGCCAGGCCCATTCGATGCTGGTGCTGGCCTCGTTGTTCCTGTCGATGACGCTCAATTTCGGCTTCCTGTTGATGGCGATGGACCGCCTGCGCAACGAGGTCGCCGATCTCGCGCTGCTCGACGACCTCACCGGCGTCGCCAACCGGCGGCACCTGCTGCAGCGCCTCACCGAGGAATGCGCGCGCTCGGAGCGCCGCGGCGAGCCGTTCTCGCTGCTGGTCATCGATCTCGACGGCTTCAAGACCATCAACGACACCCATGGACACGCCGCAGGCGATGCCTGTCTGCAGCATTTCACCCTGATGGCGCAGACGCGCCTCAGGCCCGGCGACATGCTCGCCCGCACTGGCGGCGACGAGTTCTGCATCGTGCTGCCGTCCTCGACCATGACCGAGGGGGCGCTCATTGCCCGCCGCGTGCTCGAGGTCTGCCGCAGGGACGCCGAAACCTGCTCGACAGGCGAGATTCCGATCGCGGTCTCGATCGGGGTCGCGCAGTGGGAGCGCGGCATCGGTCAATTTCCCGACCGGCTGATAGCGAACGCCGACCATGCGCTCTATGCCGCCAAGAAAAGCGGCAAGAACAATTTCGCGGTCTACGATCCGGCGCCGCCGCTCCAGCCGGACGCGCCGCAACTGCCAACCGAAGCGGCACCCAGGTTCGCGTAACGCATGCTAGGGTGGCGACGTAACGGACCGCCTCGCCTCATGTTGTCCCGCCCTCTCGCGGCGCTGCTCGCCGCGTTTGCACTGCTCGCTCCGGCCGCCGCAACCGATCCCGACCTCGCGAGAATAGCGCGGGCGTCGGGCGCGCCGACGATTCCCGGCCTGAACATGGTTTGGCTCGCGCCCTGGGGCGATGTCACCGCTGCCCATGCCTGGCGCAACATCATCGTGCACCAGACCGAAGGGCCGGCGGGATCGGCCCGCATGGGGGCGCTGGCGCAATCTAAGAACCCGACGCGGCGCGGCGTCACGATATGGGTCGAGACCGACGGCACGGTCTATTGGGCCGTCCCTGAGAGCCTCGTGCCGACCCATGGCGATGGCGCCAACCGCAACGACAACGCCTTCATCGACAACTCCGCAACCTACCATCAGGTCGTGCGGGACAACTCGATCGGTGTCGAGTTCGCCGGCAATTTTCCGGATGTGACGACCGGGCCGACCGAGGCGCAGGTTGCGGCGTGGCGCATCCTCGTTCGCGTCCTGCGGACGCGCTACGCGATCCCGCTCGACCACGTCTATGCGCACAACTGGATCGACTTCAAGGACGGACGCTACTGCGAAGGCTGCTGGCTCGCGACGCTCGCACGGGTGTGGGGAGAATGACTGCCACCGCCGCTGTCATCGCCCGGCTTGACCGGGCGATCCAGTACTCCGAGACGGTCGTGATTGAATCGATAAGCTGCGGCGTACTGGATGCCCCGGTCCCCGCTCCGCCAAGGCTTCGCCGGGCTTTCGGTGTTGGGGCGGCGAAGCGTTAGCGAAGACGGCAAGCCGGGGCATGACACCAAGATGGTGGTCGCGTTCTAGCAAAACAAAAAAGCCGGCGTTACCGCCGGCCTTTCTGTCTTATGGATCCGCCAATGTCTGGCGCTGAAAAAGTTCGCGCTTAGTGCGCGGCTTCCAGCGCTGCTTGTTCCTGCTTCGCGATCGTGCCCTTGACCGCGGCCTGCACCTTCTCGAAGGCACGGACCTCGATCTGGCGGACGCGCTCGCGCGACACGCCGAACTCGGCGGCGAGGTCTTCCAGCGTCATCGGCTCGTCCGCAAGGCGCCGCGCCTCGAAGATGCGGCGTTCGCGCGGATTGAGCACGCCCATGGCACCGTTCAGGGCGTCACGGCGATGATCGTATTCCTCGTGTTCGGCCATCAAGGCTTCCTGGTTGGGCGAGGTGTCGACCAGCCAGTCCTGCCATTCGCCGGCCTCGCCGTCGTCGCGGATCGGCGCGTTCAGCGACGCGTCGCCACCAAGGCGGCGGTTCATGTCGATGACGTCCTGAGCCGTGACGCCGAGGCGGTTCGCGATCAGCTTCACCTGGTCGGGGTGCAGATCACCCTCGTCCAGCGCCGAGATCTTGCTCTTCGCCTTGCGCAGATTGAAGAACAGCTTCTTCTGGTTCGCGGTGGTGCCCATCTTCACGAGCGACCAGGAACGCAGGATGTACTCTTGAATCGACGCCTTGATCCACCACATGGCGTACGTGGCGAGACGAAAACCCTTCTCGGGCTCGAATCGCTTCACCGCCTGCATCAGGCCGACATTGCCTTCCGAGACGACCTCGGAGATCGGCAGGCCGTAGCCGCGATAGCCCATGGCGATCTTGGCCACGAGCCGCAGGTGGCTGGTGACGAGTTGATGCGCCGCGTCCCGATCGTCATGCTCGCGCCAACGCTTGGCGAGCATGTACTCCTGCTGGGGTTCCAGCATGGGGAACTTACGGATCTCGGCGAGATAACGGGAAAGGCCGGATTCTCCATTCAGAACCGGCAATGTAGCTGCACGGGCCATACTTGCGCCCTCCAAAGGTTCAGGCCCCCGATAGCGGCGGGCCAGGCAGACGACCGCTTGGTTAAAGCCGGCCGGACTGCGATGTTCCGCGTCGATCTTTCAACGCAGGCGCAATATACCCCATCGGGGGTCATTTAGGGAAGGATTACTGACGTCACGTCCCCGTGTGGCTGCCATAACTTTTTGTAATGTAAAGCCTTTCTGAAGCAGCCTGCGTCATAGCGCCGCTTTCAGCCTCCCCTCCAGGAGAAGCAAATCCTCCGGCAGCGGCTGTTCCCAGTGCAGGAGTTCTCCGCTCCGCGGGTGCTCAATTACCAGCAGATAGGCGTGCAAGGCCTGCCGGCCAAGGGCGGCGAGGGCGCCCTGCGATTCCGGCCCGAGTTGGTTCGCCTTGGTCTTGAAGTGAGGGCCATAGACGGCATCCCCCAGCAGGGGGTGGCCGATATGGGCAAGATGGACGCGGATCTGGTGGGTCCGGCCGGTCTCGAGCTCGCAGGCGAGCAGCGAGGCCACCGGCTTGCCGTCGCGCCCCGAAAAGCTCTCGAGAATCTCCCAATGCGTCAGCGCTTGGCGGCCGTTTTGCCGGACCGCCATCTTCTCTCGCGCGTGCGGGTGACGGTCGATCGGCGCGTCGACCGTACCGCGCTGCCGGTTCGGCACACCCCAGGCAAAGGCGAGATAGCCACGCCGCATCTCACCCGTGCGGCCATGGTCGGCGAATTGCGCCGACAGGGACTGATGGGCGAGGTCGTTCTTGGCGACCACCATCAGCCCGGTCGTGTCCTTGTCCAGCCGGTGCACGATGCCGGGCCGGCGCACCCCGCCGACACCGGACAGCGAGGTGCCGCAATGGGCGATCAGCGCGTTTACCAGCGTGCCGGTCTCATGCCCGGCCGCCGGATGCACGACCAGGCCGGCCGGTTTGTTGATGACGACGATGTCGTCGTCCTCGAACACGATATCGAGCGCGATATCCTCGGCCTTGGGCTCGGCGGGAGCGGCTTCCGGCACGTCGATTGTGATCGTATCGCCGGGGGCGACGTGATAAGCGGGGTCGCGGATCGCGGTGGCCTTGAGGCTCACCGCGCCCGCCAGAATCAGGGTTTTCAGCCTTGATCGCGATATGTCCGGCAGGCGCGCGGCCAGCACGCGGTCGAGCCGGGCCGAGCCCTCGTCGCCCGCGACGATGACCTCCAACCTCTGTGCTGAACTCGAGTTTTGCATGACGACCGAAACCGCTGTTCCCGAACCGACCCCCGAGCAGGCCGCGCTGTTCGCGCGGGTGCGGCGGATGATGCTGATCGCGGGGTTGACCACGGCGCTGGCGATCTGCGCCGTCCTGATCGCGGTGGGCTACCGCCTTTTCAAGTCCGAGGGAAGGGCAGCCGAGGTGGCCAGCGAAGTGACCGCAACCCTGCCGAGGGGCGCCAAGATCGTCGCAACCGGGGTCGCGGGCGATCGGCTGGTCATAACGCTCGACGTCGGCGGCGTCACCGAGATCCGCACCTTCGACGTCCACACCTTGAAACCGGCCGGAAAGCTGAAATTTGCCAACGAGCCGTAAGGCAACCTCGGCGTTTCCGCGCTCTGAATGGCTGGTGGGGTCCAAAGCAATCCCAGTCGTCATCCCCGGGCGCGAAGCGCGAGCGCGGGATGTATGACCACTGGATTTGGTTGGCCAAGCAAGATCGACGCCCCGGATTTGCCGCAACAATCACCATTCGGGGTAATGGCTCCTGGCTTTCGCCAGGACGCTCCTCGAAAGGAGCGCCATTTCCGTCCCCGAAACCCGGCGATCCCCGCTTGCCGCCGGCGGAATTCGCGGCTATGTCCTGTCCCTCACGCTCCCTTCGTCTAGCGGTTAGGACGCGGCCCTCTCAAGGCTGAAACAGGGGTTCGATTCCCCTAGGGAGCGCCATGTCTTTTTGGGCTACGCGCGCCTTTTTTCCTTCCTTCGATCGATTATTTCGCCCGCAGGGGTAAGTCTGTGGCATTGGCGATCAACATCGGGGCCGATAACGGCTCGGCAGACGAGATCGAACGCCTGTGGGACCAGGTCGGCGCGTTCGAGGTCGAGCCGTCAATGCGTGCGCTTGGCTACCGGCCGCATTTTACGTTCAGATTTACGACGAGCCCGCGATCGACGCACCGATCGCATGGGATGCGATGCTCAAGGCCGTCGCCGGTCAGGCGCCGTTGCTTATCGAGTTCAGACGCATTCGGTGGTTCGAAGGCAGCCCACTCGTGCTCTGGGCGGAGCCAACGCCGAATGACGTCCTCGCGCGGTTGCACGGCTCGATCAGCGCCATCATTGATCCCGTACACTGCCGTCCTCATTACCGGCCGGGAGTGTGGACCCCGCACTGCACGCTCGGCATGCGCATCGCCGACCAACGCCGCGATGGCGCCATTGCGTTTGCGCGATCGTTCGAAGCCCTGCAGCCGGTTGCCGGGCGGCGCAGACAAATGCTGAGGTTTGCAGAACGCACACCTGTGCAGATGACACCCACATGGCAAGAACTTCTTCGACGGCATCGACAGGGCTTGGGTCATCCGCCATCACGACCGGCGCCGGCAATAGCTTTGCTCGTGCTTTGAGCTGCTACGACGCGCTGAGTCGTCCCGTGCAGGTTGCCACCACGATCGATGGGCGATCTACATGATGGGCGCGACTTACGATGCCAACAGCCGGCTGTCGCAAGTCAGTTGTCCCTCCGGCTTTGCCGTCAGCTACAGCTACAATGTCATCGGCTACGCCAACCAAGGTCCGCGGATTATCGAGAGATCCGCCGCGAGCACCATGATCGCTTCCGAGCTTTATCGTTCGGAATCGCCCTTCGCTGATCTCCCGATAAATCGACAAACGGCTGATGCCGCAAAGTTCGTGCGTCTCTTTTACCGAGTATGCAAAAAAAGTTGGTCATGTTCTGGCTCTCGATCAGGATCGATAAGAGGATGCGCGAGATTTTGCGCCAATTAGCCTCCGCTGCCCACTTCTTCGAGCGGGCCATGCGCAAATAATCAGTCTTCGGTCGGTTGGGGAGAAATCGCAACACGACTCGCGAAGGGCGGCATGCTGTCTTCTGCGTCGCGGGGGTGCTGCCTGTGACGCCGTGCCGCCTCTGTAGTTACAGAGCCGCCCAACGTGGTTATCGGATGTTGGACCGAGCAATCACTTGGAAAAACGGGCTTAATAGCGCCACAATCTAAAGTAGAGGAAAATTAGCTTATCATAATTGACAACCTTAAATTGTTTATGACAGATGCGTGACGCTTGCGAAGCCGCTAGCGGCTGAGGAGCGGTTGTTAAACTGTTGCCGTCACCGAGTGTGGCGTTCGCTTGAGGATCACATGACCATCGATGAGCAGATAACCGGCCACATCAATAGCATGAAGCTGGCGAATACGATGAAGGCAGTAGACTCGTTTGCCAGCAAGCATGTCGCTGTCATTGACAATATTATCCCACCGCAGTTGTTCGAGGAATTGCGAGACGAGGCGAGAGCCTTGCTGCGGACGGAAGCGAGACGGCGTGAAACGACGATCAAAGAGAGTGGAAATACACCCCGGGCTTACCTGAGTGTTGGCCGGGATGTGCTCGCAAAGTCGTCGCGCATAATCCCTAAGATCTTTGCTAACGAAACGTTGCGCGAATTCCTCTCCAACGTCGCAGGAGAGGCGCTTGAACGAGTTCCGTATCAACCGGAAGAGTATATTCTCAATAGCCAATCAACTACCGGCGACACGCACGGCTGGCATTGGGATGACTATACTTATGCGCTGATCATGGTGATTGATGCGCCGGATCCGCTTCTTGGTGGCCGAATTGAATATCTGCCGAATGTAGAATGGCAGCGAGATAACACGGAGGCCTACCTTAGGGACGTGTTGTCGCGACGTCAGATCGAATCCATTCATGTCGGAGCGGGCCAGACATACTTCATGAAATCCAATACAACTCTGCACCGTGTGGCGCCGTTGGCGGGGTCCACCACGCGCTCGGTTGTAGTGTTCACTTATGCCTCCGCGTCAGACATGGTCTCTGACAGCATCACGCACACTTCAATGGAAGCCTTGTATCCCGAGGCGAGCGCGGCTCTAGCGTAGAATCTGGTGTTGAGCCGCCGTCGTACTGGCGGCGGCGCAATGTTGTTTGTCGGATCCTCCATATGTCACCTTCTCCGCAACCTGATGATGGCGTTAGGGGTAGCCAAGCTGGTGCGGCCGCACACTTCGGTCGAGCCCTCTTAGAGCCCTTTGGTTTCGCGCTTTCGGAATGTGAACTGTTGCAGAGCGCCGAAAATGATACTTTCAGAGTCATGCTGCGATCGTCCGACCGCAATATTGCAGACGACAGCGGATTTCTGTTGCGCATCCATGGCTATCAAACCGCCGAGTCTGTCGACGAGGAATGTGAGTGGTTGGAGTACGTTAGGGCTGTTACCCCTGTGCGGGTACCGGAGCCATACCGATTGTTTAGTGATGGCTGGGCCGGAGTGGTAGGCGTCGCCGGCCCTCGTGCTGGGCGCGCTTTCTCCCTGCTTCGCTGGGTGCCAGGGACGGCAATGGATGGCAGTAGGCCGAATGGCGCAGAATTTCGGCGGTTGGGAGAACTCACGGCGCGCCTACATGTGGCAGCTCGAAGCTGGCCCTCAGCCAAGCTGGCTGGTCGGCCTACTTGGGACGCGGCCGGTTTGTTCCTCGGAGTAAATGGATTTGGTTGTATCGATAGTGCGGGATGGAAGGCCATTCCCTCGCATTGCGATCGGCAATTTCGATGGACTGTCAGATATTTGACTCAGTTGCTTGAGGGCCTGCGTGGTAGCCCTGATGCGATGGGACTAATCCATGGGGACATGCATTTCGGAAACGCCA
This sequence comes from Bradyrhizobium sp. CB82, assembly GCF_029714405.1. Lineage (NCBI taxonomy): Bacteria > Pseudomonadati > Pseudomonadota > Alphaproteobacteria > Hyphomicrobiales > Nitrobacteraceae > Bradyrhizobium > Bradyrhizobium sp. CB82. The sequence continues at coordinate 1,238,114 of NZ_CP121650.1, forward strand.
TTGACATGGAAGACTCCCTCGCCATCATCGATTTCGATGACTGCGGCACCGGCTTCTTGGTCTACGACATTGCATCCTCGCTACGCCCTTGGCGCTTCGACATTGATTGGCCAACACTCAAGTCTGTCTACTGCCGAGGGTACGAATCTGTGTGCGAACTCCCGATAGGTATCGAGTTGCTGGATGCATTCATCGTTGCACGTCATCTGGCGACTACGCTTTGGGCCGCAAGTCGATGCGAGACCTGCCCGGCGCTTGCCCAGACCTTGCCGGCGCGACTAGCCGCTACTGCGAACGCCATCGCGGCGCTGCTGCCCGTTGACACAACAATCGAAGCGCCGAGCGGCTCGGAGGTGGCCGGACTATGAGCAGTGTGCCTTTGAATTCGCTGCTCAGTCGGCATGAAGGTAGAAGGGGCTTTGTGATCGGCACCGGAATGTCGGTCTCGATTCTTCTCGACCAGTTCGGATACGACGCAAACAATCTGAGACAGGAAGTGGTCGTAGGTTGCAAGCAAGTACATCGAAGAGTTCCGCTGACTTATTGGCTGTCCATGGACTTGCCGTTCTTCGAGCGAGAACATGTTGCGATTGCAAGCAGTCCGTTTGTCAAGTTTGCCCCCGTGGGGGCGGGCCGGGTCGGCGCCCAGCGTGTTCCAGGATTGATCGAGCTGGCAGGCGAACACTCGGGGCCGAGGCCGACTGTGCCGGAGACGTTCAATGACCTGGCGTTGGCCGAAGATACGGGTCTCGTTGCGCTCCAGATCGCGTACCTGCTTGGCCTTAATCCTATCTACGTTATTGGACTTGGAGATCGCATCCACGAAGGGCGAATGCACTTTCATGACGAATCACGTCGGCCGTTGACGCATACCGTGGCCGACAGCATGGGGAAGGCAGTTGTAGACTTCGTCAGAAGCCTCCAAACAGTCGGGGTCGCCGTTCGATCGTGTTCACCAATCTCAGTGCTAAACGAGGTGGCGCCCTACGTTGATATTCGATCGATTTCCTCTCCGGGGGGAAGCAAGTCATGAAGGCGGTGATGCTTGCAGCCGGTCGGGGTAGTCGATTGAATTCCATTACGGATGCTTGTCCGAAAAGCCTTGTGGACGTGGGAGGCACGCCCCTCCTTTTGCGAACTCTGGAGGCCCTGAAGCGCAGCTCCGTTTCGGAGGTGGTCGTGATCGTCGGCTATCTTCATGAGCAAATGAGCCGAGCCATTCGCGAGCGCTTTGACGAAGAATTCTGCCGGATTGTCCGAAACCCCGACTACTCAAGGGGGAGTGGATCATCGTTGCGGTGCGCGGCCGACCATCTTGACGAAGATGTTTTGCTGATGGAGGCAGATCTTCTTCTCGATCGTCGCGCCATCGGGCGGATGCTTCAGGTGGAGAATGGTCTTGCAATGGGGCGCTTCCAGCAGGGTGGTCGAGAGGGCAAGATCACAGCGAAGGAGGGGATCATTACGCGGATGGAATGGGGGGACCAATCTACACCAGCGAGCGGGGATTGGGTCGGGTTAACAAAGCTCTCGGGGAACGCTGCATCCTTCTTGAGGCGGCGCCTTAGAGAAACCGAGGCGATGGTGGAGGAGGAGTTCCAATACTACACGACCTACGTCTTCGAGTTGGTGGACCAGTTCGAATTTAGGGCTGTCGATATCGACGATCTGGCTTGGATCGAGATTGACAACGAGGGCGATCTGAGCCGGGCGCGGCGACATGTTGCGCCGTGCATCGACTCCGCAGTCGAGAATTGAATTGCAGGGCTTGGCCGGCTCAATTGCATCTCGACCACACAACATGCCGTATAAGAGATCTCCTAGACAATGACGAGGCTACAAACGTCGATCGAAAACGCGGATATGCAATGCACGCTTGCCCGTCAT